>JAISCQ010000141.1 GCA_031265445.1 Bacteroidales bacterium | reverse complement strand
TACCACCTATCACCCTGTTTTTTACATGGGGTTCGTTGTTGTTCCCCCCCCCTTTCGTGGGGTGGCGGGGGGTGGGGGGGCGGGGGGGGGGGGGGGGGGTAGCGTCGATGCCGATCCCTTTCACCATGGACAGATACGTGCGGCTGTCATTGTCAATATGAGCGCCCGGATAGTTGGCTGCGTCATAACTGGTGGCGCTGAGCGCTGTATTGGACCATGGTAAAAGATGCGACAGGTAGGGGGACTTGTTTTTAACAGCGTTGATGGTCGCCGCGGTTCCAATATTTACATTCGGTATCGCATTCCCACTCTTGTCGGTTTCGGGCGCTACGTACCAGTTCGTCCTGTCCAGATCGAAGTACCGGGCGGTTGTATATGCCTGCGGAATGGTGGATATCTCGACACCGTCAAACCGGTACAGCTTGATGCAGTTAACGACCAAAGCATTGTATCCGGTCAATGTGATGGTATGGGTATTGGTGGTTTGCGATTTTTCTTCGCCGGTAGCGAGGTCGATCCACCTAAATTCGTAACCTGTCCAGAAGCCATCGTTCGGTTCGACTAAAGCAAAACTGTTGGTCGGTTTATTAAAACCGGCGTCAAGTTCCGCTTCCGTTTCATTCATGACGTAATACTGCCAGGCGGAGTGAAAAAGATCCGTACCTCCTTCTTCCGAAACATAGCTGGTTTGATAGCGGAACGAACTTGCTTTGAAATCATTCAGGTAACTCGTCGTATCCGAAGAAGCTACGCGTAAGGAAAAATCGGCGCCGTCCTGTTTCCACTCAAAATCCGTGTACAGGAGCGTCCGGTCGGCATTTTCCCGGTATACGATTTTCCGGTTGGCCCCCTCCTGCCTGTTGACGATGATGTTCCGGTTGGTCAGGTACGATTCCCAGGTCGCCCCGTATACCGTTGCGGTTACCGAGGTGGGAACGGAAGAATGATCCTCGTCGTCGAAAATGTAAATTTCGAAGATATAGGAAGCTTCGGCCAGGTCTTCGAGGTAGAAATCCGTCGCCACGGAAGGATCGAATGGCTGCGTATGATGTCCCTGCCTGTTCGACCAGTATATCTCGGCCCTGACGCCGCGCGGATCGCTCTGTTTGGGCCACATGAAGCGGACCCGGTTACGCTCGCCGATGGCGGTAACAACGGTCTCGTCCAGCTTGGCGATGTAAACGATCGGCCCGTCGTTGACAAAATCTTTATAGTTATCGTCCATCGGCGAACATGCGCCTGCCAGAACGATCAGGAATAAGAATAAATACCTGTTATTCATGTTTGACAAATTAATAGGATGAATGAAAAATTATTTATCCGAACCGAAAACGCTCAGTTCGCTGATCATCACCGCTCCGGCTTTTGTATTGGCGGCGAAGCATTTCACGGTCTGTATCCTGAGATACCTGACTTTCTGGTCGGTGGCTTTCAGAATCATTTCGTGCCCGGCTTCCAGCAATGCATTGTCTTCGGCAGTACGGTCGCCTGTTCCGGGATACGGTTCGAATGAGCCGTCGGCGCGGGAGAAATAGAAAATACCCAGGTCCATCCATGCATCGGGATCATTGATGTCGTCCACCAGCTCTTCCGGAAAAGCGCCGTTATAGGTGGCCGCATATACCCGGACGATCTGCGGGTGCCCGCCGCGGAACAGGTTTGCATTGTCGTTCCGGGGCCATAATACAAGGCGGCTCAGCATATACTGGGCGCCGAGATCAAAAGTGAAATGCTGGGGAAGCGGAGCTAAGGGTTTGGTGTGGTGGCATACGGATGCTGTTCCCAGTTTGGTGCCGTCCCACATGGATGCGAAAGAGGTATTGGAACCGTTCCAGGTGTGTTGCTTGTGTCCCCAGAAATTGGAAGGCAGCGCCTGACCGGTCTGGTCGGGAACCTCCGAACCGTCGCCCGAAAGGTTGCACAGGGCTACCTCCGCGAATTTATTCTTGGGCAGTTCCATTTCAAACCAGGGTATCACCGAGGCTTCCTTCATGGGAGACCAGTGTCCCCAGCGGTCGCGGATCTGTACGCCGAAATATTGCAGGGTATCCGCCGCATGTCCCCGGTTATAATATTCTATGTTCGGACTCAGGAGGTAATCGGTGCCCACCTCTACATATTCATTCATGACCGTATCCTTTTTAAAGGTACGGAAAGTAAGCTTGGCGCCCGTTTCGTTTTCGGATACGACGCGGATGCCCAAGAAATTCGGTAAGATTTCCATTTCGTCAAAGGCGACTAAGTAGGGGGGACGGGTAGGGTTCACCTCGGCCTCTTTCGGTTCGGAATAGGTGCCGCCGTCGCTGACGGAATACAGCTTGACCTTATAAAGACCTTCGGCGCCGAACCCGTCCACCAGGATGGAATCGGTATAGAAGGATGCCGTAGCGTCGTACTCGATGCCGTCATCTGTCGTCCATACGGCTTTTACGTACTTCAGGTGCTTGTCATTCGGGTGGCTGAAATAAATCACGGACGCCCCGCTGATGTTCCTCACGCCGGTAACGTCTACCTGCTGCGGAACTTCGGTGCTACCCTTTGGCGTGTTAAAATTGTCTTCCTTGCAGGAATAAAGCCATAAGCAGGCTGTCATCAATAAAATAAGATTTCGTATCATCATTGTATCATTTATAATCATTTATATAATTCATAATAATTATTACCATCCGTAATTTTGAAGCGTATTCTTGTTCCTCAGGATTTCTTCGTCTTCAATCGGCCAGAAATACTCCTTCGGCGTAAATTTACGGGTGTATATCCATGTCTCGGAATAATATTCCACCGGATCCGAAGCGGTCAGGTTCCATCCGGTAATCGGCTTGTTGTATTCGGTCATGGCGGTTTTCCAGCGGCGGATGTCCCAGAAGCGATGTCCTTCGAACACAAATTCGATCAGCGTTTCCTGGCGGACAATATCCCGGAGGCCGGACTGGCGCTGGTATTTGTCGAAATCGTTGGAATAGGCGCTCCACGACTCGGCCACACCCTTCAGGCCGGCGCGGTCCCTGACGATGTCGATATAGCGGATGGCCTCGTCTCTTGCTTCCTGCGTGTTGTACGCTTCGTTCAGCGCTTCGGCGTACATCAGGTACAGGTCCGGCAAGCGGAAATACGGGAACGGGTACCGGGTGTAGGTTACCGTGGTGGATGCGGAACAGGCGGTCAGCCAGTGAAGCTGTTTTTTGGGCCACATCCCGGTCGTATTCCATGAATGCTGGATCGAATTTTGCGTAAATTCGCCGCTGCGGGCATGGGGCGCCTGTCCGGTTTCGCTGGTGCTGCCGTGACCGAACCAGATGCCCCGGTCGAAACCGATGCTGGCGTACAGCCGGGGTTCCCGGTCGAAAAACATCCCTGCGGTCTGCTCGCCCGTCTGCAGGTAGTACAGCTGGTCGAGGCCGGCGGTACGGGGCGTGAACCGTTCGTTGTAGTTCCACGTTTTGTCTTCGTTCATCGGCACGCCGTTTTTGGTATAGAACTGAGTCACGATCTTCAGGGGAACCGCAAAATTGTTCCGCCCTGTGGTTTGCCCGCTGGCGTTGGTCGCGTTAAAATCCCGGGGATATGCCTGTATCTGGTATTCCGAGGGCCAGTTACGGGAATCGGCCCAGAGCACCTCCTCGTTCCATCTTTCAACCAGCGATCCCCGGATGCTGAGCTTGAGCCTCGTCTGTTCGGAAATGTTGCCGAACTGGGTTCCGGTAAACCGGTACAGCTTGTCAATTCCTACTTCGAGATTGTGGTAGAAATCAATGGCGTCTTTACAGGCCTGTGCGGCGCGCGCCCATAATTCGGCTTTTTCGGCTTCGCTCTTGTTGGGATTGAAGATTTCGATCCCCCGTTTGTCCGTTAACCCGATATAATCCGTATTACCGTTGAAAAGGGGACTTGCAAAAGTGACCAGCATTTTGGCTTTCATCGTGAGCGCCACCCCCCTGGTAATCCGCCCTAACTGGGTAGCCTGGTCTTCTACTGCGATCATCAGGTAGTTTCGGTTGAGGGTCTCATTCATTTTGCGGACGCAGTATTCCACACATTCGTCCATGGTATTGCGGAACGCATGGGTGGTTTCGGTATCGTCCTGTACGTCCAGGTTGACGTCCTTAATGGGGACAGGCCCGTACATCCTGACAAGGTAAAAATGCAGCCATGTTTTAATGACTTCCACCTCGGCGATCCAGCGGTTCCGTTCTTCGTCGGTTATATCCGGCACCCGCCCGATATTGGCAAGGAAGATATTGCAATCGCTGATGCCGCGGTACAGGGCCTTGCCGCCAGAGTTTCCCGTCCAGAAATTGAAGTACGGATAGTTGGGCCTTTGATTGCCCAGGGCAAGGCTTTTGGCGTTATTGGCCGCCGAGTATTCGGTAGACAGCCAGATTTCATCGCCGCCAAGCAGGGCGGGATCCTCATTATAGCTGCCGGCAGGCGGCAGGTACGAATAACAGGTGAAGAAAAACTTTTCGGCCTGCGAACGCATCGAGAAAGCGTTGTCCTCGATGGTGGCGATCATATCGGGCACAATGTCGAGGTAGTCGCACGCCGACGCCATGCAGACCGATAAAATAAGGAAGATATGTTTGATTCTTTTCATTGGATTTATGATTTAAAATGTGACAAAAACGCCGAAGTTATAGGTGCGCTGAATGGGATACGCCAGTCCGTTGCCGGCCATTTCCGGATCCCATTCCTTGAATTTGCTCAGAGAAAATACGTTGCTGCATGTTGCATATACCCGCAGGGTACTCATCCGTATTTTCTTCGTGAGGCTTTCGGGCAGGGTATAACCCAGTTCCACCTGTTTCAGGCGCAGGAACGATCCGTCCCGCAGGAACCAGGTATTGTTATAGGCGTTATGCACTACCGTACTCAGATCCGTGGCTAAGCGCGGCCATGTAGCATAAGGATTGCGGGTAGATTCGCTCCAGTAACTGTCGGCAACAAACTGCATCAGGGCATTATGTCCTCCGGAGTAAGTCTCGAAAAAGGGCGATGCGTTATAATAGTTAATGATGAACGAGCGGCGGTGCAGTCCGTTAAAGAAAAAGGAGAAATCCCATCCCTTATATCCCATGGAAGCGCCGAATCCGTACTGTATTTCGGGCTTGTTGGGAAATCCGATCGGCGCCGCGTCGCGGTTGCTGATGATGCCGTCGCCGTTCAGGTCGCGGTACTTGATGTCCCCGGCCATAACCGAGCTGCTGCCGAACTGTTGCGGGGAATTGACGACGTCCGCATCGTCAATAAACAGGTTTTCCGCTATGTAGCCGTATATCTGGTCGACATTGTTACCCAGGCGGAACCTCCACCATTCCGTCTCGTAGTCATAATCCTCAAATTTGGTATATTGATTGGTGGCGTACGTGAAATTGAGACGGCTTTGCATCCAGAAATCGCCGCTGGTGAAGCTCTGCGTAATCGAAAGGTCCGTTCCCTTACCCTTTACTTCGCCCAGGTTGGCCATCGGGTTTTGCCACAGTCCCATGGAATAGGGAATGGACGAACGGGTCTGCAGGATGTTGGTGCGTTTTTCGGCAAAGTATTCCCATACGATATCCAAGTTTCCAAAGAGCGACAGCTCCATGGCAAGATTGCTCTTGCGGGATATTTCCCAGGTAATCTCGGGGTCGGCATACCGCCTGATGGAAATGCCGGGCCGGGAATATCCGCTCTGTTCATAACCGAAATTGTAAGCGGTGCTTCCCGAATTAAGGCTCACATCCGAAAGATAGAGGAAACGGTCGTCGCTGATGTTGTCATTTCCGGCAAGCCCGTACGAACCGCGAAACTTTAACTGGGTGATCGTGGATTTCAGCGGCGCGAAAAACGCTTCGTTCGAAACCATCCAGCCCATACTGACGGACGGGAAAAATCCCCTGCGCTGCTCGGCTGAAAACCGTTCGGACCCGTTGTAGCCGAAATTGGCTTCGGCGAAATACCTGCTCTTGTAGCCGTATGACAGCCTTCCGGCTAATCCCACATTTCTATAGGGCAACGATTTTAATACGGATTCATTTGCATTATAAACATCATTAGCCGGAATGGTCTTGTTCCGCAGGGTGAAAACCAGCTGGGCGCTGACGTCGTGCGCCTCCCGGAAGGTATGTGCGTAAACGGCGCTCGACTCAAAATAGGTGGTCTGGATCACTTCCGGCAGCGTAATGGACGATGACAGGCTTTCCCCGTTGGCGTCGGGATTGATGATGTCCACGCGGTATTCGCCGGTTAAATAGTTCTGATTGATCAGTTTGTAATAATACGGGGAATACGAGCGCGATACCTGATTCACGGCCTGTCGTTTGGTATTGAACAGCGCCCTGAAGGAGAGTCCGGGAAGAACAAAATCCAGTTTCTGGTTCAGTTCCAGCTGCGCGCCCATCACCGATTTGCCGCGGTCGCGATAGCCCCTGACCATTTGCGCATAGGGATTCAGGTAATGTCCGTCGCCGGCATTGCCGAACATGGTATGCGTCACGTACCTGTGGTCATCGTCAATGGGGTAGTAGGCCGGAAACAGTACCGGATTGCTCCTCATGATCAGCTGGTACATGTAGTTTCCTCCCGTCTGGTCCTGCGGGGCGAGCGGCCCGGAAAGGTCTTCAAATGTCCCGTCCACCCTTACTTTCAGTTCGGTAGTCTTGGTCAGGTTGACGTTTACATTGGAACGGATGCTGTAGATATCCTGCTTGATGTTGCTGTTGAAATTGTTCCGGGGGTCGACTTTCAAAATGCCGTTATCCCTCGTATATGCCACGGATACATAATAAGTCGCCACATTGCCGCCGCCTTTGATGTTCAGGTTCAGTCGCTGGTTCACGGTTCGCTTCATCAACAGCTCGTCGCGCCAGTCCGTTGCCGGATAAAGCAGCGGAAACCTTCCGAGTTGCGTGTTTTCTATTTTCTCATCCGAGTAAAGCGCCGGGTCTCCCAATGCGCGGGTAATAATCGCCTCGTTATGCATTTTCATGTAGGTGATGGGATCCGCTAATTGAACCTCCTTGGTCGGCTGCGAGATGGTGGTTTCGTACCTGACGGTAAACTCCGCCTTGCTGGAGGAACGCCCTTCCTTGGTCTTGATGAAAATGACGCCGTTTGCGCCCCTGGCTCCGTAGAGCGCTGTGGCCGCCGCGTCCTTCATGATGGAAAAGCTCTCGATGTCGTCCGCCTGAATGCGCGCCAGCTCCGTTTTATCGATTTCAATATTGTCTACCAGAATCAGGGGGTCGACATTATAGCCGAAGGTCGTGACGCCGCGGATGAAAAAGTCGGCATTGTCCGCCCCCGGCTCGCCCGAAGACTGGTACGAGATCATGCCCGCCATCTGTCCGGCAAAGGCAGTGGTCAGGTTGCTGGTAGGGGCCTTCAGGTTTTTGGGTGCAATCGTCGTGATGGAAGATACAACGCTTTCCTTTTTTTGCGTACCGAACGCCACAATGGTAACCTCGCCGATATCGGTGGCCGCTTCCTGCATCGTCACCGAAAGAATACGCCGGCTGCCGACTACGATTTCCTGCTGCGTGTATCCCACAAACCGGAATTGCAGGACAGAGGTATCGCTGGGAACGGTAACCGCAAATTCGCCGTTGATGTCGGTCGTGGTACCCTGCATCGTTCCCCGGATGATAACGTTCACGCCCGGCATCAGTTCCCCGGAACCGTCGGAAACGCTTCCGGTTACCCTTATTCCCTGGTAACCTGCCGGGGTTTCGGAAACAGGCGGCGCCGCAAAAGCGTTTCCACTCATGACAGCCAGTATTGCCCAACAGCAAAAGTGCAGCAAGACCGGACTTTTTTTAATGATTCTTTTCTTCATGTGCATTAGATTTAAATTTATTAGAACTCATTTATTAAAATTTGAAAATTTTCATTGATTTGGTTTTCGTTCGCCGGTTTCCTGCGCGAGGATGTGTTTGAACCGTTCGATCACCGCATTGATCTCCCTGATAAAACTGTCGTTAACGACCATTCCTGCGAGGATTTGGTTTTCAATTTGAGAGATTGCGGCATGATAGTACCTGTCGGTCTCGACACGCGTGACTTTCATCCTGAACGCAGTTTTTTCCGCCGTTTCGCTGTAGCGTTCCTTCATCAGTTCCACGAACGCATGGTTTTCTTCTACCAGTTTGTCCAGCCATACGTTGGCTCCGAGCAGAGCAATGGCCTGCGCGGGCGCCGGCTGTCTCAGTTCCCGGGCAAGGTCGTTGATGGCCGCCGTTTCGTCGTCCAGCGGTTTTTGCGCGATATTTCCGTAATGCTTGAAAATGCCGAGCAGCAAATGAGCCGCCTCGCGATGCGCAGGGTCAAAATGTTTCGCAGCGCCTTTAACGGTATCAACAAATCCGCGATAGATATCGTCGCGCTTACG
>JAISCQ010000199.1 GCA_031265445.1 Bacteroidales bacterium | reverse complement strand
AAACTAAGCCCTAAGGCTACTGCGAAGATTGCAATACCTGCAATCATTGAAAACTTATTGTTCATTTTGATATAATTTTTAATAAAATACTATTACTGAATAAAATACTAACATTAATTAAACTACATTCAATCATTTTTTGCATCGGCCGGGCAGGCCTGCATTGAAAATATCCTTAAATGACTGCCGTTTAGGGTAGGTCGTAGCAACGATGTGCCCATCAACATGATTTGTTATTTTTGCCGTTCTATTTCTTTTTTCAAAGGAAGGGCGGGCGGCGTTGGGAGCGTTTGTCGAAAAGTTAACTCCGGCGCCGCCTTTTTCCCTTTTTTGGTTAATCACTCGTCCGGCCTTGTGTTGCCGGATCGCAACAGGTCGTTTAACCTGTCTTGCCGGTTCTGACCCTGACAGGTCTGTCGACCCTGTCAGGTCACTGCAACAACGACCTGTCAGGCTGCGCAGCTGCTGACAGGGTCAAAAACCGAAATGGTTAGGTAATGTCTACTCCTGGGTCAGCTTCATATCGTCCAACCCTTTCCTGACATCCTTGCCGGCCCGGTAAAGCACTTTCTTGCCGCGGATCGCAGACACATTGAATTTAGTGGCGTCGTCAACGCCTTCGCTGCTGAACGAGGCTTTAAAGCTGCCGAAGTCGCCCAGCGATACCTTAAACCCGTCGCGCGTGTGCTTGGGAAGAAGGGTCACTAAGTTGACCAGCACGTTGTACACGTCGCCCGGCGAGAGCGACGACAGGTCGGCGATCTCCCGGCTAAGCTCTTTCAGAGTCTTTTCGCCCGCATATACGGGCGCTGCATAATACTTGGGGGCTGCCGCCTTGTTCTGCGGGTTAACCCTGGCTATTAACTTGTATTTCATATTAATTAAAAATTTGGATTATAATAATTGGTTAAATTTATTTTCGTTATATCCCACCGCACTACTCTGACAGTGGTCGATAAACCCTGTCAGTGGTGGAAAAAGGTTATAAAAACACCGTGCGTTTTATATAGAAACACCGTGCGTTTTATACAAAAACACTGGGAGTTTTGGGTAAAAACACTGGGAGTTTTATATAAAAACACCGGGAGTTTTGGGTGAAAACACCCAGTGTTTTTTTCAAGATGGTAGAGACGCGGTTTTCCGCGCATCTACTGTCGGTTTGACCCTGACAGGTCTATCGACCCTGTCAGGTCACTGCAACGTACCGACCTGTCAGGCTGTGCAGCTGCTGACAGGGTCATTTGAAGTTCGATCGCGGGCTTTTACCTTTCCCGCACCAAGGTTCCCCAAAAACTGATCTCTGCAAGTAAAATACGCGGAAGGGCAGCGGCGGGGTTTTCGGAGTCAGTACTATGGAAGTGCTCAATGCTTCGGAACCTGATGTACCTGACCGTAACCGAAGGATCGACCCCTTCGCCGGGCACGAATTCAAAATCCAGACCCCTGTCGGAAAGCGCGATGTCTTCCGTAGTAGGAGCTGCCCAGGGAGAGGCGATCCCATTACCCGACGGTTGCACGCATGTAAATTTTCCCAACAGTGTCCAGTTGCCGGGATCATTCGGATCTAAGGGTCCGTCCGACGGCTCTTCTAAGGATCCGTATATTTCAAATATTCTCGGATGGCCTTTGTTCCAGCGGTCGTCATTATGGTTACGCGGCCACAGTTTCATCCGGCTCAACTTTGCCTGTATCCCTAAATCCCATGTAAATGTGCAGGGAAGGGTCACAGGATTCTCGGAGTGCATGAAATTGGTGGTGTTCCCGTCCCAGAAACGCAGCAAAGGGTAATCGCTGTTCAATCCCATATCGCCGTTCAGCATGTTTGCTGTCCAGGTACTTTTGGGGATGAGTACAACCGGATCAATCACGGTTGTGTCCGGTGTCGCATAGAACAGGTCTATGGCCATTGAGTCCGGCAGATAGGCGGTGCTGTACGACAGCGGCTCGCTGTAATCAAAGTCCGGAAGGGTCGTTTCCGTTTCCGACGGGTCTATCATTCCGGTTTGGCGCTCGCCGCGTATATCCGTCCAGTTCAGGCGGACGCCCGTTTCGGTTCCATTGGCTGCGCCCCAGCTCAGCGCAAGGTCCAGGCCGTCATAAAAGGCGCTCTTCAGCGGGCGGTTGGTCAGCCTGCCGCGGTAACCCTCACCGTACACCGTGCCCAATACTTCTACCGGAATGGAAGCATTCCCTTCCCCGTCGTAGGTGCGAATTATGAACGAGTAGGTATTTTCGGCAATCGGCTCAATAATCCGGCTGACAATATCCGCATCCGCAGCGACGGCGAACTCTACCGAGTCGGTGTAATTATTCCAGTAGATCCTGGCTTTCTCCACCCTGGGATCCGTACCCCTGTTCCACGATATTTCGATGCGCCTGTCGCCGGGTTTTGCCACCGGGTTCAAAGCCTGCCCGGGATAGATCAACCCGTTGGGCACTACATACTCTTCGTAAATGTCCGTCTGGCTTTTACATGAAGAGAATCCTGCAATGATCCCCATAAAGATGATATATACTATGTTCTTCATCTCAATTATTTTTAATGATTCAACTTTAATTGATTAATTCTCCCCAAAAACTTATTTCCGCAATACTGGTCGTCGAAAATGATAAATTCGCGTATGTCGTTACAGATCTGAAGCGGATAAACCTGATCGGGGTATACGGATCCGGGGCGAAATCGCTGATTTCAAAATCAAACTCAATGCCTGCTCTGGCGAAATCAAGATCTTCCTGAGTAATTTGCGCTCCGGTTCCGGAAGGCTTCAGACTCTCAAACCGTCCGAGCGGTATCCAACTGTCGTCCATAATTCCGGTAGGATTGGGCGATACGGAACCCCATATTTCAAATATCTTCGGATGCCCTCTCTTCCACAGGTCATCGCCATGATTGCGGGGCCACAGTTTTAAACGGCTCAATTTGACGGTTCTTCCCAAGTCCCATGTAAGGGTACTCGGAAGCACCTGAGTTTCCATACCATGAAAGCCGGTACCGTTGGTATCCCCATCCCAAATTCTTGTCAGCGGGTAACTGGAATTAACCGGCGGGGTATCGCCGGGCAGGGTGTAATCCGTCCAGGTGCCTTTGGGAATAGGTTCCTCGAACCATGGCGTCAGTGTAGATGTGAGGGTATCGGAATAATTATCCCACCTGTCGCGAATATATACGGCAAATTCGTATTCTTCGGGCGCTAATCCGTCAATGCCGCGATAAGTGAAAGACCCCTTCGGCAAAGCGGTGTAATAAGTGATCACTTCGCTCAGATAACCTAAATTTGCGGTATCGGCCATCAATACGATCGCCAGGTTTGCCTTTTCCGGATTTTCGATGTCGATGGCCACGCCTCCGAAGGTATCCCTCAATTTTTTGGATGCCAGGTGTACAGGCGCCGTTTGCGGGTTGATCCATACGCGGAGAGAATCCGATGTTTTCTCATTTTTCCCCACGCAGTACAGAGCTACGGCATAACGCTGCGTGTCGCCGAATCCTTCCAGAACTAAGGAATCTTTGAAGTACGACGATTTGGTTTCGCGCATCACTCCGGGGTGAATTTCGTATTCAGCCCGCACATACAGGAGGTTTTTATCTACCGGCAACGTGTATTTCAGCACCGCCCCTCCCGGCGTGTTGCGTACTCTTACATTCGTTACCCTGCCGGGCGCAGGCGCGCTGTCGTCCATAAAATCGATGCGTCCCTCTTCCTTGCAGCCGACCCATACGATCGACATCAGGAAAATGATCATGAATATTCTATTTTTCATACAGTTTAATTTTGTTGAGCTTTGCAGGCTCGGTTTAACTTTCACTTGAATTACCATCCGATATTTTGTACCAAATTCGGATTTATGTCTATGTCGCCGGTTCTGATGGGCCAGAAATAATCGCGGACGCCAAACTTCTGTTCCAGCAAAAGCTGCGGCTGGTACATCAGTCGATTGACTTCCTCCTCCGTGCCGTCAAGGTTGGATACCATCATGTTCCATCCCATCAGGGGAGTATGGTAAACAGTGGGAGCGGTCTTCCACCGGCGTATATCCCAAAAACGCTGTCCTTCGAACGACAGCTCGATCATCCGCTCCTGCTGTATGATCTGCCGCATCCCGTCCCGGTTACTGTATTTCGGGCTGTTGGTATAGGTATCCCACGATGCCTTCACTCCCAGCAAGCCGGCGCGGTCGCGAACCAGGTCGATATAACGGAACATTTCGGCGCTGTTGGGTCCGCTGGGGCCTTCGGCTTCGTTGATCGCCTCGGCATACAGCAGGTACAGGTCGCTCAGCCGCATGACGGGCCAGGCATAGCTCGGCGAAGAAATAGTGTTGACGGCAGTCAGCTGGGCTTCGTAGGGGATGTACTTTTTGGGGATATAACCCGTCCAGTTTCCCTGTGCCTGGGTACCATCCGTTTCGCCCATTTTGAATGCAAGATACCTCAGCGAAGATGCGTCTTTGTCATCGTATCGTCCCGCTCCGAACCAAACAGCGCCGTCGAAGCCTACCCATGCATAGAAACGGGGTTCCCGGTCGAAATGCAAATCTACGGTACCCCTTCCCTGCCGGATATAAAGCCGGTCCGCTGCCTGTGCGGTCCTCAAATTGTAGATATCGCCTATGTTCCTTGTATTATCCTCCTCAAGAGGCACTCCGTTCGCGGTATAGAACATGGTTGCTATTTTGATGGGCATGCCCAGCCACTGACAAAGGTCATTACTGTTGACATAATCAGGGTTCAACTTGGGTATCGTTGCATGAATCATCCCGCCATTGGAGGGGGTTGAAATCATTTGCGTGTTCGCCCAGATGACCTCGCTGTTCCACCGCAGATTAAAAGCATTCCGCAGGGTGATGTCCATAACGATGGTATCGGTGTACCGGTTGGCCGCATCCCGAAATTCATACAGCATAATCCCCGCATCATGACACAAAGCAATGGCCTCCCTGCAGGCTGTCACAGCCGAGTCCCATTTTGCAGTTACGGCGGCAGCGGCAGGATCAAGGCCGGTTGTGAACAGTTTGGTACCATCCCTGTTTGCTAAAGTGGACTGGTCGTTGTTGTTGTTGAACAGCGGACTTGCCGCCGTTACCAGAACCTTTGCCTTCAGCGCAAGCGCAATGGGCTTGGTGATGCGTCCCAAATCGCTGGCCGGGTCGAGCACGATCGTGGGAAGCATGTCGCCGGCGCAGGCTTCATTGATCAGTTCCACGATATAGCGGAAACATTCGTCCACCGGTTCGCGTTTCACCTTCACGGAGTATACATCAACGTCTACCGGCATATTTTCCCGGATAAGGGGCACCGGGCCGTACATCTGTACCAGGCAGAAATGGTAATACGCCTTCAAAACCGTCGCCTCGGCGATCCACTGCTCGCGCTCCCACGCCGGCAGGTCGGGCACACTGGGCGCATTCTCTATAAAGGTATTGCAAACGCGCAACGCCTGGTACAGGCCGCTCCATCGCTCCATCGTCGGGCTGGTGGCATTCAGCCTTCCTTCGCTGATCGTAAGGCCGGCAATATTGAAACGTCCGGAAAAGTGGGTGGTGTTCCTGGTCCATATCTCGTCGCTGCCCAGTATGGCCGGGTCGTTGGCGCCACCATTCTTCGGCATGTACGAATAACAGGTAGCTAAATATTTGAGCGCCTGTATCCTCGAATTGAACGCCATCTCAAGGGTGGCAACACCGTCGGGCACTACGTCCAGCCAGTCGCCGCAAGCGGTCAGGCTCATGAGGGCGGCGAAGATGATGATCATTTTATGTTTTTTCATACGATTTATTCTTTAATTAATTGAAAGTTAAGTTTACCCCGACATTAAGCACTCTTTGCAGCGGGTATCCCAATCCGTTGCCTGCCATTTCCACATCCCACATCTTGAATTTGCTGAGAAGGAACAGGTTGGTTCCACTGAGATAGAACCGGAGGCTTGACATCCTTATTTTTTCGGTGATCCGTGCAGGCACCGTATAGCCGAATTCCACCTGTTTCAGGCGCAGGAAAGCGGCATTGCGCATAAACCAGGTATTCCTCTGGTCGCCGGACCATTGCTGATTACCATTGCTATCATAATAGGCTCCCGGCACATTGTTTCCATTATTTTTTGTGTCGAGCCGCGGCCAGATGGCATAGATGTTTTGGGTTTCCTCCGACCAGTAACTGTCGGCGTATGCCTTGAGAAATTGGGCATCATTAATAAACGGAGAGGTGCTGTGCGCATTGATCCAGAACGACTGGTTGGCCGCCCCCTGGAACATCGCAGAAAGATCGAATCCCTTATAGCCCATCGAAAAACCGAATCCGTAAATGATTTCGGGCACGGTCGGATGGCCTAAGGGCACGCGGTCGGCCGCGTCTATTTTACCGTCGCGGTTGATGTCCGTATATTTGATGTCGCCTCCGCCATAGTAATCGGTACTTACTAATTGCGGCGGCGAACCGGCGGCTTCCTCGTCGTCTACAAAGAGCCTTTCGGCAATATAGCCGCTTTCCTGCCGGAGCGACCAGCCTACCCTGGAACGCCAGGGTTCCCTGTATTCCGGCTCTTCGTACACTTCGTACCTGCTGGCGGCATACGTGAAATTGGCGCGCGCCGACGTCCAGAAATCCGTGGTCCAGTTTTGCTGGTATTCCAAAGTCATATCCACGCCCCTGCCCGACGCTTCGCCCACATTCGCTTTCGGAGTTGCCGTCAAGCCCATGGTATTGGGTATGTCTGTCCTGTCCATCAGGATATTGCTGCGGTATTCGGTAAAATACTCGGCAACCAGGCTCAGTTTGTTCCACAAACCCAGTTCAAGGGCGAAATTTTGCTTGGCCGATGTTTCCCAACTGATATACGGGTTGGCATACCGGTTTACCGTAATGCCGGCATACCCTACATTGTGCTCCTGTCCGAAAATCGCCGAACGACTGGTATTATTCATGTTCATTTCCGAGAGATAGAAGAACCTGTCGTTGGCGTCGCCTATCTGGTCGTTTCCGATGATGCCGTAGGAATAGCGCAGTTTCAGGTTGTTGACGACAGGTTTGATGTTTTCCCAGAACTGTTCGTTGGATATGACCCATGCAGCGCCTGCCGACGGGAAAAAACCGAAACGGCTCTTTTTGTCAAAACGCTCGCTGCCGTTATACCCGAAGTTAAATTCGGCAAAATAGCGGGAATCGTACGAATAGGTTGCACGACCCGACAGTCCCATATTCCTCGACGGGAGCGACAGCTGCAATGTGCCTGCCTGAGCTTTCATGGTCTGCCGCGCCTGAAATACCAGCAAACTGCTGATGTTGTGTTTCCCGAAATCGCGGACATAGTTTAACGTGCCTTCAAAATAAAACGAGGAACTCTGTTCCCTGTCGTTCGGCAACTCATAGTATCCTAAATATTCGGTGCCAACCGTCGTTTCGGTCAACTTATAACTCCCGTCCAGCCGGTTATAGTTGCTGATTTGATAATAGAACGGATTATATAGCCTGTTGACGGCAAATTGCGACAAACGGCTGATATTCATCATTCCCCTGGCGTTCAGGCCTTCGGTAATGAATTTTAAATCCTGCTTCAATTCCACCTGGGCAAGGATCTGCGAACGGGACTTCTCCTTGTAGCCCTGTACCATGAGCGCATAAGGATTGATTTTACTGTTGTTCCAGTTACCGAACAGAATATGTTCGGCATACTGGTGATCCTCGTCCACAGGAAAATAAGCAGGGAAAAGTACCGGATTGGAATGCACCATGAGGCTATACATATCGGTTCCTCCCCGTGTGGGACCTTTGTATTCCTCGAAATTCGCGCTCAAACGCACAATCAGTTCCGTGATTTTGGTCACGTCAATGTTGACATTCGCCCGCAAATCGTAATTGTTGATGGCGATGTTGCTGTTGAAATTATTGCGTTTGTCCACCTTCAGGATACCGTTGTCGCGGTTGAACGAGCCGGCTACATAGTAGCGCGCCACGCCGCCCCCGCCGCTGACGCTCATATTGGCCCGCTGGTTCATGGTGTAGTCTTTAAACAGCATTTCCTTCCAGTCGTTGGCGGGATAAATAAGCGGAAACCGACCGGACTCCGTCATTTCGATCTTTTCCTGCGAATAGAGGGTTGCTCCGGCCGGATCGCGGGTAAGGATCGCTTCGTTGCTCGCTTTCATATAAGTGATCGGGTCTGCCACGGCAACCGTTCGCGTCGGCGCCGAAAAGGAGTTTTCGAAACGGAAGTTGATTTTTGCCGGCCCCACGGTTCCCTGCTTGGTGGTTACCAGAACGACGCCGTTGGCGCCGCGCGCACCGTAGAGGGCGGTTGCCGTGGCGTCCTTTAGAACGGAAAAGCTTTCGATGTCGTCCGGACGAAGGCGGGCAAGGTCGGTTGACGAGAGTTCGATCCCGTCAATCAATATCAACGGATTGGTATTGGTTCCGAAGGTCGTGATGCCGCGCACAAAAAAGTCGGCGTTGTCCTGTCCGGGTTCGCCGCTTCGCTGGTAGGCGATGACCCCCGACATGTTGCCGGCCAGCGCGGTGGTCAGGTTGCTCGACGGCACCTTCAGCTCCGCAGGATTAATGGTGGAGATGGCGCCGATCACGCTTTGCTTTTTTTGCGTACCGAAAGCGACTACCACCACTTCGCCGATCTCGGCCGCGGCTTCCTGCATGCTGACGGCAATGATTTTCCGGTTACCTACAACCATTTCCTGCGTCCGGTAGCCTACAAAACGGAACAGCAACACCGTTGTGTCGCTCGGAACCGTGAGTGCAAACTCCCCATTGATGTCGGTGGTGGTGCCCAGCGTGGTTCCCCGGATGATAATGTTCACGCCGGGCATTAAATCGCCGCCTTCATCGGAGACCGTGCCGGTTACCCT
>JAISCQ010000058.1 GCA_031265445.1 Bacteroidales bacterium | reverse complement strand
CGGGCGCTGATCCGCTGGAAAATTTCCTGCAGGGTGTAGGAACGTACATTGACCGGTTGCGCCAGATAGTCGCCCGGCGCAGGCGTCAAAAGGTTTTCTGTCAAATTATACTGTAACATATATATAAAAAATTAATTGGGTAATCATCAATTGTAGCATACGCGCACGCATACGCATACGCGGAAACCTGCCCGTCGGACAAAAAGGTTTTCGTCCCGGAAGGAAAATATTCGACCCGTCAGGATCTACCGATTCTGACGGGTCATACGGAAAATTCAAAAAAGTTTTCGTCCGAAACTTTCTGAAATATAAAATAATAGGGAACCCCCAGGAAAAGTATAGTTCCCGGGACTTTGAATTTTGTAAATTTTTTATATGGAGGCTAAGTAGCTCTCTCTCTCTCTCTCTCTCTCTCTCTCTCTCTCTCTCTCTCTCTCTCTCTCTCTCTCTCTCTCTGCAAAAGGCGTGCCACTCGGTGATTTACCGAACCTTACACCGGACATTGCCTGTAACAAATTTTCGAGAGATTTCGACATGATGAAGGATACTTTTGGATCAAATTTTCTATCAAAAACAGGGGACAAATATAAATGGTTTTTGAACAAAAACAAAAAAATATTTGTTATCTGTTATTTTTTTTACCTGCCGCCGTATTTTTTATTGACCCTGACAGGTCTGGCGACCCTGTCAGGTCGGTGCGCTACCGACCTGTCAGGCTGCGAAGCTGCTGACAGGGTCTGTCGACCAATCGACCACTGTCAGGGTACCACGTCCTTTGTGGGAAAAACTACTCGAATACGAGGTATGGTCTGATCTTCTCGGCATCCTCGTGCTCCAGGATGTGGTTCCGCATCAACTCATCCAGGTTGTTGATGCGGTTTTGCAATTTCCGGTAGTTGAGGATTCCTCGTACTTGCTGTTCGTTGAGATATGGATGACTGATCAAATCCTTGAAAGTCGCTGTGTTTACAGGAATTTTCCTGACAAGGGAAGCGTCAGCCGAAAGTTGTGATGCCAACCGTTCGACCAACTCCGGGTCAGTGCCGTATACCTCGCCTAATTGCGCTACATCGGCAAAACCGCCGATTCGATTGCGATATTTAATGGTACGCGCCGCCAGCACAGGGCCAATACCGGATAACTGTACCAACAGGCTGCTGTCGGCCGTGTTCAGTTCGATACGAAGTTTTGTTTCCTGATGAGGAGTGGCGACTGGTCTTTCCGGTTCCTCCGTATCGGGGATAAGATGCGTTTCCGGTGCAACCTGTTTCCCGGAAGACTCGTTTCCAATGCGGATGTATGGTTCTAATAGCCGGTATTGAGTTGCCGGGATGGTATACAGTTTTTTCAGGTCTTCCTTTCGCTTGAAATGTCCTCCCTTTGCCCGGTAGTTCCGGATGTTGCGTATTTGCCGTTCGTTCAGTCCAAGTTTTTCCCATTCTTCATCGGTAATCCGGTTCGGATCGAAATAGAAAAGGTCAGGTGCAGATTGCACATATATTAGCTGGTCTGTTTGGCCTTTTGCAAGCGACACCGAATCGGCCGCCCGGCGGAATCGTGAGATCTCCTCCTTATATGCGGTTATGTCGACAGTCCGGCGTTTCGTCCAATACGGCAATGTCCACTTGACCGTCAGCACCAGCAGGATGCATCCGCACAAAACCAGGACCCCGAAACGTTCGGCACGCGAAAAATTGAGATAATCTTTAAAAAACGTATTCCACGACATTCCAGCTTATTCGTCATAATTTTTCTCAGGCGATGCTATATTGTCGGGATTTTCATCTTCTTTGGCATCGAAATCGGCGTTATCGGGGTCATCGCCGGAATTCGACCCGAACTGTTTTTCAAATTCTTCCTCGGTAAGATTGTCGATTTTTACGTCGACCTTTACCAAATAACTGACATTTTCAAAATCGAGCGTAATCGCATGAAAACATTCACCGTTCGGCTTTTGCACCTTGATGACTGCATCCCCATAACCCAGCGGGTATTTTTCCCTGATAGCCTGCACCACCTCAGCCGGACAATTTTTATAACTTATCACCAATCGTTTTTTTTGTACCATTGCTTAACTGATTGACTTTATGAATTTAGATTCAACAAATAACGTTTTGAAATTTTCGGCAATGTAAATACAAATTTTGCAGATTTCAAAGAGGTAAAATACAATTGTGTGTATTTTTTATATTTTGATCGAAAATACCTTAATGCTTCCGTTTCTGAAATATATTCAACAAATTAGGCAGCCAGCGGAAATATAACGCGACAAAGAAAAGGATGTTGAAACACCAGATCGCGAACACGTTGATCCACATGGTAGGATAGTATCTTCCGAAAAATTGTTTTACCGGGGCATAAAATTGCGCCTTGATGAATTTATTCTCAGGATCAGTATACACTTGATGGTAATTTTGCAGCAACCGGCCTTTATATTCGATCAGCCGGTATGTTTCATTGCTGCTTTTCACCATATTACTCAGGCTTTGATTGTAATAACGCGATTTGAGCGTTAGCAGGCTGTCCGGGTTCACGGTTGCAATCTCGGACATCAGCCGGTCCCTCCGTTCAGCCGATTTGTTGTACAAGGTAGAGTAATAGCGCGTCAATTGATCGAAATACGAAGAGGTTTCGTCTATCAGTTTCTGCGACAGACCGGCTGAGAGTTCTTTGCGGAAGGAAAACCGTACGACGTCCTGCCGTTTGTTTTCCCGTTCAATTTCATTGTCGAGTAAGGATAAAAGCTCAGGCGCAGGCTGTCCTTCCTTAGCTATGTCGATTTTTAATCTGTTCAGCTTGTTCTTCATTTCCACCAGCCAGTAATTCTTCTGGAATTCGGCGATGCTCATGCTCTTTTCGTAAGGATACATGATCCTTTCGTAATCGTTGTTCATGAATTGCTCCACTGCCAGCGCTTCAAAAGCCCAGCGCGCCGTTATCATTTCGCCGTACCACGGTACGGAGGCCGGGTTTGAAATATCGGGGTTGATCTTCTCGAAACGTAGCAATACTCCGCTCAACATCAGTTGCGGGATCACGATGAACGGGATGAGGATGTAGATGGTGACTACCGATTTGAATGCATCGGATATGATCAGCCCTATCAGGTTGGCGCAGGTCCATGCCGAAAACAGCACCACCCAGTAGGCAAACGTTTGGTGCAGTATGCCGGTAACGCTATTGCCCACCAGGATGAACAGTATCGCCTGGATGGCCGAGATGGCAAACAGTACCAGGATTTTCGAGAACAGATAGCTGCTCCTGCTCAGGTTCAGGAATGACTCGCGTTTGATGATCTTCCGGTCTTTGATAATCTCCTCGGCGCTCACCGACAGGCCGATGAAAATGGCGATGATGACAGCCACGAAGATGTAAATGGGGACGTTTTCGTTCAGTTCGAATGTGTAACCGCCTTCGGATACGTTGTAATAACGAATGATGTATGATAACAGCAAGGCTAAAAGCGGCGCTTCGAAAAGGCACACGACCATGTACTGCAGATCGCTGACTTTGGTGAGGATGTTGCGCGCGGCATATACCATAAACTGTTTCAGCCGCGAAGGGCGCTTGATGGCGCCTGACGGAGGAAGTTTCTCCGGACGCTCGGCTTCGGGTATGATTGTTTTGGGCATTTCGGCAAACGCATCGTACCATTCGGCGGGCGATATGCGGCGTGTACCCGTCGTTTGTCCCTGTTCGTCAAGAACGCGAGCTTCAACGATGTTGAATATCTGTTCCGGATTGACATTTCTACATTCGGGACATTCGCTGGTGTCACGGTTTGCCTGGTTCGTCTGCGATTTGAAATAAAGAATGGAATCTACCGGGTTGCCGTTATAGATCAGGTAACCGCCCTGGTCGAGCACCAGCAGGCGATCGAACATCTTGAAGATGTCCGACGAAGGTTGGTGAATGACCACGAACACCAGCTTCCCTTTCAGCGAAAGTTCTTTCAACAGGTCCATGATGTTGTCCGAGTCGCGCGACGACAATCCCGATGTGGGTTCGTCGAGGAAGAGTACGGCCGGCTGCCGTATCATTTCCAGCGCGATGTTCAGCCGCTTGCGTTGTCCTCCGCTGATTTTCTTGTTCAGTGGCGACCCTACCCTCATATTGCGTATTTCATACAATCCAAGGTCGTGCAGCACTTCGCCCGTTTTTTGCCTGATTTCCTCATCAGTAAACTGCCCAAAGCACAGTTTGGCATTGAAATACAGGTTTTGGAATACGGTTAATTCCTCCACCAGCAGGTCGTCCTGCGATACGTAACCAATGAGACCTTCTGTTGCCTGGCTTTGGGTATGGATGTCGGTATTGTTGAGCAGCACTTTTCCCTTTGTGGGTTGGTATAATCCCGTAAGGACGCTCAACAGCGTTGATTTTCCCGCACCGCTTCCGCCCATGATGCCGACAATATTACCCGAAAAAATCTCGAAGTTGACCGCATGCAGCCCGATGTTGCCGTTTTCGAACTCGTATTCCACGTTCTGCGCTTCGAAAAGCATGGGCGCCGACTGTGTTTCAAGGTAAAAACAATTGACAATGTCGCTGTAATATACGGGTTTGGTTTGCGGATTGCGGATACTGCAACCGTAATGGAGCACGTAAACATTATCCATGCTCATTGCCTGACTGTTGAGGTACAGGTTGCGGGCGCCTTCGTAGCGGCAAATGTACATATTGACGCTACGCGCATGCAATACGGCCAGGCTGTCGCCAATTCCTTCGCGGTACAGGCGCTTGCACTGTCTGTCGGTTTTCTGCCCGTTGTTGATGAGCAGCAGGTTGGACGATTCGGGAATAAAATCAATCGGAAGCATCACGAATTGTAAGGTTTCCTGAAATTCGTCATGTTCGAAATAGAATGCCTGAGCGACCGTTTCCACAAAATCCTGCTCAAATTCCGATATGGTGCTGTGTTCCTCGTGTCCTGACTTGATGAAGCTGAGCAGCAATACAATGAGCGTAAATTTCTGCCTTTGGGTTAACTCATTATTGATTTGTACGCAGATTACCAGTAATTTGACAGAACTTGATGAGGTGTGTTTCTGGTGCTTTTTTTCGTCCTTGTATTTTTCCTGGTATTGAACATAATAGTTGTCGAAAACCCGGATATATTCCTGTGCCAGCTGTTGGTTCAACTGTTTCCGCAAAAAGCCTGCAACTACCTTGCGCCGCTCGGATTTATCACTTTCCGGACGCGAGATGATGGCAAACAATTGCATCAAAGCCTTTAAAATTCGTTCACTCATGAATGTTCAATTAAAAGTCTACATCCGAATTATATTACGGACTGCAAAAATACGAAATTTGTTGTTGCCTGTTGCATTTTATTTTTGGGGTTCATTATTTTTTGAGGCGCTGTGTCCGATGATCTCAATCCATATTCAAATCCAGCTTTGTGAAATCAATACCGTTGAAATTTCCGGATGTCATGATCAGCAGGTTTTTGTTACGCCAGTCCATCGCTTTGATCTTTCGGAGCAGCGCATCCGAGTCGGTGAACACTTCCAGGTTCGGCGTATCAAAAGCCTCGTAAACGGCTTCCGGTTCGAAAAACGGCAGCTTTTTATGCTTCATCGTTTCCGCGTTGTAATATACGCAAGCCATATCGGCGGCGGCCATGGCGCCTTGATACTGCTGTAGAAATTTTTTGCTCAGGCTGCTGAATGTATGCAATTCGAGGCATGCCACCAGCGTCCGCGAAGGATATTGTTCTTTCACGGCATTTACTGTGGCAAGCACCTTGGATGGCGAATGTGCGAAATCGAGGAAGACATGCGTGTTTCTTCCCCGCGCCAGCGTTTGCAAGCGTTTGGCGGCTCCTTTGAATGTGCCGATGGCTTGATAGAAGCGCTCGTCGGCAATACCCAGGTCGCGGCAGATTTGCAGCGCCGCACAGACATTCTGCAGGTTGTGCCGTCCGAAAAAAGGAACTTCCACCGGATTTCCCCTTTCTGTGATCAGGAATGTTTTCCCGTTGCGCACTTCGTATGGATGCGTCCGATAGCCCCGCGTCCGGATCCGTGTGCGGTCTGTATCTTTGCTGATACGCTCCAATACAGGGTCATCGGCATAAAAGAGCAATTCGCCGCGGGGTTCTATCAATTCGGTAAATATCCGGAACTGTTCCACGTATTGATCCATCGTGGGGAAGACATTAATATGATCCCACGCAATACCCGTGATCAAGGCAATGTGCGGACGATACAGATGGAACTTGGGGCGAAGGTCGAGCGCCGACGAGGGGTATTCGTCGCCTTCGAATACTGCTATTTTTGCATCCCTGCTCAGGCGAACCATTGTATCAAAACCCTCCACCTGCGCTCCCGCCATGTAGTCGAAATCGACGCCGCTCCATCGCAGCACATGCATCACCATGGCGGTAACTGTTGTTTTTCCATGACTGCCGGCTACCGTTACCCGTCTTTTATCTTTACATTGTTCATAAAGGTATTCGGGGTAGGAGTATATTTTCAAGCCAAGTTCCTGCGCCTTTTCCAGTTCGGGATTGTCTGCACGCGCATGCATTCCGAGTATCACCGCGTCCAGGCTTTTGTTGATCCTGCCGGCGTCCCATCCTGCCTCCGGGGGCAACAGGCCGTGCCGCATCAACCGGCTGCGCGAAGGTTCAAATATCTCGTCGTCAGAGCCGCTCACGTCATATCCTTTTTCTTTGAGGGCAATGGCTAAGTTGTGCATGGCGCTGCCTCCCATGGCGATCAAATGTATTTTCATGTACGTGGTTTTAGGGGCGGGTTAAAATAAAACCCCGCAGACGGATCGTCTGCGGGGTTTAAAATTCATCGAGACGATGATTACCAGCGTCTGTTGTTTTGCCTGTCGCCATAACCGCCACCGCCGCTACGACGTCTGTCGCCGCCGCCATGACCGCCGCCGCCCTTGCTGGGTCTGTCTTCACGCGGACGGGCTTCATTTACGGTAATCACTTTGCCGTCGTATTCAGCCTGGTTCAATTCGTTAATTGCTTTCTGCGAAGCTTCGTTATCGGGCATTTCAACAAAGCCGAAACCTCTCGAACGACCCGTATAACGGTCGGTAATTACTTTTGCTGAAGAGACTTCGCCATATTCCTCGAATAACTGCCTCAAGTCGCTATCTTCAACCTTAAAACTCAGATTTGAAATATAGATATTCATTAAAAAAAAATAAAAGATTAATACTCTTGGTTGAAAACAGCGGGAAAAAAGTAGTATCCTAAAGACAATCATTCTGACCTAAAATTCTCAAACAATGGCGCAAATGTACGGAAAAAATCAAACTAAAAAATAAATTTTCAACAAAAAAAATCTTGTCCGCACTTTCTTTTTCCATTACACCAAAATACCTGTCTCTGCTTTTGCTTCGCGCAGCAAATCCTGCGGCGAAATTTGCAGCTGTAACCCCCGTTGTCCGGCGCTCACAAAAATAAATTCGAAATCCAGACAGGTTTCATGGATGTATGTCGGGAAGCGCTTTTTCATCCCGACAGGCGAACAGGCGCCACGGATATAACCGGTAACAGGCAGGAGATCCTTCATGGGGATCAGATCGCAATTTTTGTTTCCGGATATTTTTGCCGCTTTTTTCAAATCCAACTCGTCAGCCCCCGGAATGATACAAACAAAATAACCCGACTGATTGCCCCGAAGTACCAGCGTTTTGAAGACCTGTTCCACCGGTTGTCCCAGTTGTTCCGCCACATGCACGGCGCTCAGGTCCGATTCATCCGCTTCGTACGGGATCAACCGGAAGTGTGCTTTTGCCTTGTCGAGCAACCGGACTGCGTTTGTTTTATTCGGTTTCACCTGTGATGCATTAACCGGAAGAATATTTCCACGTTATGCCCTCTGTTTTAGCTGACGGATAAGATGTTCGCGGCTATTCCGTCGGCAATTAACCGGAATTCTTCCTGCGTTAATTTCAGTTTCGGCCGGTTGAAATCTATGTCCTGCGCGCCCTGCAAAGGAACCAGGTGCACGTGTGCATGCGGCACGTCAAGGCCGATAACCGCTACTCCTACACGTTTGCAGGGGATGGTTCTTTGAATGGCTTTGGCCACTTTTTTTGCAAATACCATGATCCCTCCCAGGTCGTCGTCGCTCAGGTCGAAAAAATAATCGGTTTCTTCCCTGGGGATCACCAGCACATGGCCTTTAACCAACGGGTTGATGTCCAGGAAAGCATAGTATTGATCGCTCTCGGCCACCTTGTAGCTGGGGATTTCGCCCTGTGCAATTTTCGAAAAAATACTTGCCATCGCCGGTAATATTTAACGTGATATTTCGAGAATCTCAAACTTTATTTTACCGGCCGGCACCTGTATTTCGGCGATTTCGCCTTTTTTCTTGCCCACCAATCCTTTGCCTATGGGCGTGGTGATGGCGATTTTCCCTTCCTTCAGGTTTGCTTCCGATTCGGAAACCAGGGTATACTCAACGACGGCATTGTTTTTCAGATTCTTGAGCTTAACTCTGTTGAGTATCTGTATGCTGGATGTGTCCACGCGCGACTCGTCCAATACGCGACTGTGGCGAACGATTTCCTCCAACTTGTGTATACGCGCTTCGAGCAAGCCTTGAGCATCTTTAGCCGCGTCATATTCGGCGTTTTCCGAAAGATCTCCCTTGTCGCGCGCTTCTGCAATCTGCCTTGAAATGGCAGGACGTTCAACGTTGATCAGTTGTTCCAACTCCTTTTTCAATTTGGTAAGCCCTTCTTCTGTGACATACGAAACTTTAGCCATAATTATTCAATTTTGGTATGAGGTATAAAAATAAAAAAAAGAACTCCGGTGTCCCGGAATCCTCTTTCCTAAGACAACAGAATATAAATTAAACTTGGGTTTGTGAAAAAACGATAATCATCAAGATGATATAAAACAAATACTTTGCCGTCAAAAAAATCAATGCATCCGCGCCCTACCCGTCATAAGGGATCTATAGCAGCTACGGAAAAACCAATTGACGAAACAGTAATTTTTAAAAAGCAAAGATATGGGATTTTTTTGAATAACGAAAACAAAAATTGTTTTGCTTCAAAAATGGTCGACAAAAATATTTTTCAAAGATTTTGGTTGAATTAGGAAAATGTTTTTACCTTTGCAGGCCAAAAATAGAAATAGGAGTAGAGTAAAAGATAAATATTTGTCAGCAATGGATTTGATGAAGTTAGTTCAGGAGCAGAATGGCGTTTCGAAGAAATTCCCCGAGTTTTCGAGCGGTGATACCATCACGGTACATTATAAGATTAAGGAAGGTAACAAAGAGCGTATTCAGCAATACAGAGGCGTGGTGATACAACGCAAAGGCGGCAGCAGTAATACGGCAACTTTTACCGTGCGCAAGATGTCGGGTGAAATAGGTGTAGAAAGGATTTTTCCGTTGGTTTCTCCTTTTATCGAAAAAATTGAAGTCAATAAATACGGAAAGGTTCGTCGCGCCCGGATTTTCTATTTCAGGGATTTGACGGGGAAGAAAGCGCGCATCGCCGAAAGGAGGTTCACCGCTTCTCCTTTGTAATCAAAGTATACAGGGACGGATTTGATCCGGCCTTCGCACAGTTCAAAAACGCCGTTGGAAATACGATATTTTCAACGGCGTTTTTTTTGACCCTCCCTTTTTCGCGTTTTTGAGCTGATCGTCGAAATCCTTCTATCGGGGACTCCGGATTCATGTATCGCAGCGATATGATCCGGTTTTCCACGATTCTTTTGAATCCATTCCGCAAACCTCCCGTAAAACATACTCTTTTCCTTTCTGTTGCAGGTACTCGTCAAAGAGGATATCCGGGTGCGAGCGGTTGCCGTTTTCGTCGGTGGCGGCGAAAGTGAAAGCGTATGACAGGGCTTTGAAGATCAGCGAACAGTCTTTGCGGTGCTTTTGCGCGAGGCGGATGGCGCCCACGAAACGGTCGTCGGGGCCGAGCTTGCGGATGCGGTCCTGTCCGACGCGGAAGATGGTGTCTCGAAGGGCTTCGTTGCGGAAGCGGGAGAGGAGGTCGTCGATGTGCGCTTCGAGGGCTT
>JAISCQ010000046.1 GCA_031265445.1 Bacteroidales bacterium | reverse complement strand
GGAATGCCATGCGGTAAATCCAGTATCTGTCGCAGCATGTCAGGGTGCATTTTCCCGTACATCTCTGTCGAATCCCATGATTCTGCGCCACAGAGGACGGCCAGAATACTTAATATGATAATATCAAGCAATTTGTGCTTCCTCCAGCGATTGACGCGGGGATCATGCATTTTTCTGAAAACCTGATGTAATTTCGTCATGACTGTTTGTATTTCCTGCAAAATTACAATGCCTTTCCGAAAATATAATCATGAATATCAATTAGTTATCAACAACCATATGACAAAAATGTTGATAACCACTCATTTATTCTATTTTTTATGCGTTGACCCTGTTGTTTTAGATTTTTTTATCTGCCACCGCTGTCAGGGTCAGAGACCGCTGTCAGGGTCACCATATCCAATCATCATTTATTGAGGTTTACACTAATGGCGAAATGATTGGAAGCCCCGGCCAGATGCCACGACGAACGGGCATAGTCGATGTGGAAACGCGCAATATGGATACCCAGTCCCCATGAAAAGCCTACCATTCCTGCACGGGAATCGACCTTCATGTCCTGGCGGCGGTTGTAGTTGTAGCTTGCCCTGAGCGTCAGTCCCTGAAAAGGAAAACATTCCACGCCAACCAGCAGGTGCCGCATGGTTTCATCAAGAACCAGATCAAAGCCTTTTTTCAAATCATCCTCACTCATGGGTGTTTGTCCCGGCGCAGGGTCGGTATTGATTTTGTTGTAGCCCAATTGTGGTCGCTCCAGATGCTGTACAAGCAGCGAAAAGCGGAACGGCGCATGTTGCAGGCGTTGCGACATGCCGAGCTGTATCTCGAAAGGCGCCGGTTCGCGACCGCCGTCAGCATACGGGGTTAATTGCCCACCCATGTTCCGTAACACCAGCGCCGCTGTGAAGAGCTGTCCGGGATGCCGGTATGTAATCCCAAGGTCGGCAAGCAGTCCGTATGACGTATAACGCTCGAATACCGATAGCAAAGGCTTTATATTAACTCCGATCAGTAAGGTGCTGTCCCACCACGGCAGGAAACGCGAACAGGTGAGATTGAAAGCATATTCGGCTGCGGAAAAATTGCCTGTGATGAGTCCCGACTCATCGGCCTCGGTGAACTTTCCGTAATTGATGTAATGAATACCTGCCGCAAAGTTACCGATGCCGCTGTACGATCGCGAATATGCCGCATAACCGAAATTAATGCCTGCAAAATAGTTAACATAATTGAGCGAGAGGTAATTATCCGCCGTACTGTCTAACAATCCCGGATTATAGAACGCCAACGACGGATCGGAACCCGGCACGGCATTCACCTTGCCGCCCAGTGCAGCCACTTGCGGCGCAGGAGTCAGGGTCAGGAAACTGTATGTGGCGGTGCCGCCCACCTGGGCCTGTAAAATGACGGGTGAAGCGTAAAAGGTAAAGAGTAAAAAGGCAAGCGTGAAGCGTGAAGCGTGAAGAATAAGGATACGTTGCCGGACGCATCTTAATCGAAAAATCGTACTATTTGATTTCAATATCTTCAATGGATCTTACTTATGATTACCCATTCGTTCTTCGCCTTTTGCCTACTCGTGGTTCGAGAAATTTTTCATGAACTGCGACCGTTCGTATTGTTCGGGGTCTGCAATATTCCTGTAGTTCAGCTTGCCTCGGAACTCGTCGACACTCTTGTAGTGATGTTCTTCCATCCATTGCAACATTCCCTCGACGACGGTTTTTAGCAGCGCAGGGCCCTTTTTGTACAATGCCGAACAAATCTGGGTCGTTTGCGCACCGGCTAACAGCATCTTGATCACGCCCTGTGCATTAGCAATACCGGTAGAAGCCGATATCTGTATTTCCTCCACAGCCGCCGATACAATAGATACCCACCGTAACGAATAACGAAGGTCGTCAGGCGAACTGAACACGGAGGCCGATTTCAGGCTCATGGTCTTAATATCGATATCCGGCTCGTAAAAACGGTTGAACAGCACCACGCCCCGCGCGCCGCGGCAATAAAGCCGGTCGACCATACAGGACAGGTTTGTGAAATGGTTGCCCAACTTGAAAACCAAGGGGATGCTGAGCATTTTTTTCAAAGCCGTAGCGATATCAAAATAAAGGGCTTCGCATTTTTCCGATATTCGGTTTTTGTCCGTAGGGATGAAATAAATATTCACTTCAATCGCATCGGCGCCGGCTTGCTGCATTTTCAACGCATGTTCGATCCAGCCCAAAGCCGACACGCAGTTGACGCTGGCAATCACCGGGATGGAAACCGACTGTTTCAGATCGCTGATCAGTTTCAGGTATTCGGACACCGAATGTCCCGACACGTAACTTTGCAGGTAATCAGCCGCCTCGGGGTAATATTCGCCGGCTTGATGCAAATGCCGGGCTTCGTACAGCATTTGTTCCTCAAACAACGATTTCAGTACCACTGCTGCTGCTCCGGCGCTTTCGAGTTTTTTGACCTTTTCCACAGAGTCGGTCAACGAGCAACTGCCCACAATCAATGGGTTTTTCAGCGAAAGTCCCAGATAAGAAGTTTTAAGTCTATTCATGTTGTTACATTCAATGGTTTAAAAACCCAAAGGTAATTTTTTTTATCACACAGAGGCGCGCGCAACGCCTCCTCTATCAGTCGTCTGTGTTCTTCCAGGGATGAATGATGTTTTGTGCAAAGATATACAAAGCAAATCATTTTTTACAAAAAGATTTCTAATGAACTTGTTTTTACGGAAAATATGGTTGTAATAAGATGATATACTGTTGCTTTCGATGATTTCTTTTGCATAAGGCTCAAATGAAATTCGGCTGATGCAATCAATCATCGTTACCTTTGCTCCGTAAAAAATTTCAGGAAGATGATACATAAAACGGACAAAAGACATGCGGGCGGGTTCCTTAAATTTGGGAATTCATATTCGATTTCCTGTTTTCCCTGTCGTCACAGTCGCGGTTTAGTTGAGAAAAGTCCTGAAAAACCCAACATGCTGCCATTTTGTCGCTTCGAGCGAGGCTGTTGTCACTAAAAGCGAGGATGGAGGTTCTCCGAGCGAGGATGGAGGTTCTCCGAGCGAGGATTGAGGTTCTCCGAGTGAGGATTGAGGTTCTCAGAGCGAGGATTAAGGTTCTCCGGGAAGGTCGATTGTCGGTAAAAGCGAGGACGTCCCCGTTCGGAGCGGGGATGGAGGCTGCGTTGTAGAGACGCGATGCATCGCGTCTTTGCCGACAG
>JAISCQ010000045.1 GCA_031265445.1 Bacteroidales bacterium | reverse complement strand
TTTGCAGCAAAGCCCCCGCTCAGGCTTTTTTTGTACGGCGACGTTTCCGGCAACCGAATTTTCCGCACGTTCCTGGATGCGGTGTCATCCGGGAAAATGCGCTTCAAGTCGTATTCTGGCGTTAATTCCCTGATAAGCAGCGAGTCATTCCTGACAAGCCATGTCAAATGGTAACCTTTGGGGGCTACCGGATCAAATCCCCAAAACCTCTCAATATAGATGGTTGTTGTATTGCGTTCCTCACAATTGAGCAGAGCTGTATATCCTTTTTTCAAGACAATTGGGGAAAACCGAAAAAAATACTTTCTCCCATCGATACATATAGTATCTATATGACCCTCAATGTAATTAACAGCCTTTTTGCGTACGCTTTCATTAAATTTCTCATTGTCTGCAATTTCAGTCGTATCGCATGGCCCTTGGGCGCATACGCCAAAAGCATATATGCAAAACACGGTAATACATAACCAATTTTTCATCACATAGCCTGTTTACCGGAATACCTTGCAAGCTGTTCGCGCATCTTCAAATGTATGGCCAGATGTATTGGCTAAGCCCAAACGACTCCACTGTTCATATAAATATGCTGCCGTAGTTTCCCGATATTCCTGCGTTACGTATGTATAAGAAGAATGATTGACCTGATAAAGAATAGTGTCGATTTCATTCTGCTGTCTCTGTCGTTCTGTTAAACCGCTACTGATATGGCCGGAAGAATAATGATAACTTTCGTGCACCATTGTGCTCGATAAATTGTCATAATCATTCCAGACAAAACTTTGGCTGGAATTGTAAATAAATACATTTGATGTTCCGGACGCATTGGTCGTCGTTGCATATCCGGCTATTATACTTCCGTTAGACGTGATATTTATACTGGAATAACTTTCCGAATTGAGGAACGACGCAAGAATAGCGCTTTGTACCTCCGAATTACACTGGGAAAACAGCACTCCCGCACCGTCGTATCTTTGTCCATAATGAATATACAAAGACTCTTCATATGTAACAACCCTAACATCGTGGTTGGATCCTGCAAAGCATAAAAAATTTCCACTTGTATCATAATAATAGGATCCGCCTTTCATACCCGACAATGTTTGTTCGTCTGCCACAGGAAAAGACTTCCGTAACCTGCCGAATGATTCTTTTGTCAACTTCTTCATATTCAAAACAATAAAAAATTAGAAACTAAAATATAACATCACAAAGATAGCTAATAAATTTTAATCAAATCCTTATCCATAATTTTTTTTCCTTATTTTTGTAAAAAAATCAAAAATGCAGTTAAGACAATTTCCCCGTGAGTATCAGATGGATGCGAAGGATTGCGGTCCGGCATGCTTGAAAATCATTGCCAAATATTACGGGAAATACTACTCATTGCAATATTTGCGCGACTTATGCGGGATTACTCGCGAAGGCGTTTCCTTTATGGATATCAGCTATGCCGCCGAAAAGATCGGCTTACGGACCATCGGCATCAAAGCAACCGTGAATGATTTGGCCGACAGGATTATCCTGCCGTGCGTGATCCATTGGGACAACAACCACTTTATCGTTGTCTATAAAGTAAACAAAGACAAGGTATATGTCTCCGACCCGGCAAAGGGTTTACTGTCCTATCCGCGCGGCCGGTTTGTAAAAAGATGGTACAAAGCGGGGGAAGAGAATGGTGTGGTGATGGTTTTCGAACCGATGGCAAATTTTAAACAGATTGAAGCGCACGAACGGATCGAAAAGTTGAAGACTTTTGAAAATATCCTGGGATATTTTGTGCCATACAAAAGAGCCTTTGCCATATTGTTCGCCATTATGCTTATTGCAACCGCATTACAGGCATTTCTCCCGTTCATATCCAAATCGGTGATCGATATCGGCATCTACACAGGGGATGTATCGTTTATCCACCTGATGCTGATTGCTAATGTGATGCTGTTACTCAGTATAACCTTGTCCAATGTGCTGCGCGATTGGGTATTGCTGCACGTTTCCACCAGGGTGAACATTTCCCTGATATCAGACTACCTGATCAAACTGATGAAACTTCCCGTCACCTTTTTCGAAAACAAGCTGGTAGGCGATATCCTTCAACGGGCATACGATCATGAACGCATCCGGGGTTTTGTGATGAACAATTCGTTGGGGATGGTTTTTTCGGCTATTACCTTTCTCGTTTTCAGCGTGATCCTGTTGATATACAATGCCAACATATTCTTTATTTTCATTGCAGGAAGTTTTTTGTATGTCACATGGATTCTCGTTTTTCTTGGCATACGTAAGAAATTGGACTGGGAATATTTCGAACTCAACGCCAAAAACCAGAGTTATTGGGTGGAAACCATCGGAAACGTACAGGAAATAAAAATCAACAACTACGAAGATATCAAGCGGTGGAAATGGGAAGCTTTACAGGCAAGGTTGTACCGGTTGAGCCTTAAAGTGCTGAAGGTTAATAATGCACAAGCATTGGGCGCACAATTTATCAATGGCATGCAAAACCTTTCAGTTACTTTCTACTGTGCCATAGCGGTCATTCATGGCGAAATTACATTTGGGGTAATGATCTCTACACAGTTCATTATTGGTATGCTCAATGGACCGGTTGCCCAATTAGTGGGGTTCATCCAGTCAGCCCAATATGCCAGGATAAGTTTCCTGCGAATCAATGAAATCCACCAACTGAAAGACGAGGACGATACTTCCGCGAAAGTTTCGAACAGCTTGGAGTTGCCCGAGAACAAAAGCTTGCATGTAAAGAACCTTGCTTTCCAATATTCGCCTCATGCCCCGCTGGTGCTCAAAAATATATTCCTCACCATTCCCGAAGGAAAGGTTACTGCCATTGTCGGCGACAGCGGTTGCGGAAAATCGACACTGCTTAAATTGCTGCTCCGGTTGTACCTGCCTTCCTATGGCGAGATATGTATTGGCGAGATGAACATCAACAACATCAGCCTGAGACAGTGGCGCGCAAAATGCGGGTGTGTCATGCAGGACGGAAAACTGTTTAATGATACCGTACAAAACAATATTGTACTGAACGATGAGAATATTGATTACAAAGCGCTGCAACAAGCAGTTGAAGTGGCCAATATATCACGCGAGATAGAGGCCATGCCTCAGGGATACCAGACTATGATCGGGGAAATGGGACGGGGTTTGAGTGGAGGCCAACGTCAACGTCTGCTGATAGCGCGGGCCTTATACAAACAACCCGACTACCTGTTTCTGGACGAAGCAACCAATGCATTGGATACAATTAATGAACAGAAGATCGTGAAGGCCCTGAACAATGTTTTTCAAAACAGGACCGTGATTGTGGTCGCCCATCGCCTGAGTACCGTCAGGAAAGCCGACCAGATTATCGTGATGAAATCGGGGATGGTCGCAGAAGTTGGTAACCATAAATCGTTGATGAGGGACAAGAGGCATTATTACGAATTGATACAAAGCCAGTATGAGTTGGATATGGAAGAAAAAGAACCTGCACAGGGAGAATGAGTCTTCGCCGCGGAGCGATGAGATTGTGGATATTGTAGAGCGCATGCCCATGACCTTTGGCCGCTGGGTGGCTGTTGCGGTGGTAGTTTTTAGCGCTTTGCTTTTTCTTTTCGGATATATCATCCGGTATCCCGACACCGTTTCAGGCCAGATCAAGATCAATTCGAGCAATGCACCGGTACGGCTTGTGGCAAATGTTTCTGGAAACATACAGAACCTGTTTTTCAAAGCCCGTGACGAGGTTGAAAAGGGGGAGTATATCGCCGTTATTCAAAATTCTGCCGTCACCGGGGATGTAAAAAAGGTCATAGCGCTTGTCAATCAATTTGATCCTAATAAACCATTGTCCGGTTCGACTGGCCTGTTTCCCGAGAAGATTTCACTGGGCGATCTGAACCTGGATTACTATACATTTTTTGTAGCGCTGAAAAGCAAGTATGAACATGAGACGGACAATGTTTTTGAAAAGCAGCGGAGGATGCTTTCGGACGATATCCGGTGGAAAGAAAAGCTACTCGAAGAAAGTGAGGAGATACTGGAAACTACCCGGTTACGGATGGAAATAGCAAAACAATGGTTTGATAAGTACTACTTAAAAAATATTGAAGATAACCAGGTTATTGCCGATTGGGAAAAAGATCAGCGTAAAAGCGAATATCTGGGATTAAAGCAGGAAGAACAAAACCGGAAAAAGGAACTTTCAACGATCAAAATGCAGATCATGGAGAGCCAAAACAGGCTGAGTCAGTTGAGCGTGGAACAACGGGAAAAGGAACAGAAACTGCAACTGGATTTGCTTTCTTCTTTCCACAAATTGAACGACAATTTAAAAACATGGGAACAGAAATATGTTTTTAAGGCGCCTTTCGATGGCAAAGTAGAGTTTTTGAAATTCCTGACAGAAAACCAGTTCATACAGGCCGGCGAAGAAATTTTCAGCATGATTCCTAAAGAAAGCAACATATTCGGACAGATGCTGTTGCCTTCGGCTGGAGCGGGCAAAGTGAAAATCGGAAATAAGGTTACCATCAAGCTGGATAATTATCCATATATGGAATATGTTCGTAAGCGGTGTTGTTGTTCCGTGGCCGATAAAATACTTTGATCTTAACAAGGTTTGCATGTAATCCTTACCGGGTTTAATTCGGCAAACCCCTTCGAAAACAGCCTCCGGGTCCAAATGATTGCAATGTTCAAAATAATTCACTTGATACCCTTTGTCCAATAACCAAAGACACAAAGAATTTCGAGTAAATGTCGAACCATACTCTTTGCCTTCCCTATCTGTTGTCATTTGCACAAATACAGACTTTGAGTCTCTGTTCCCTGACGAAGTGTACATCGTAGGAAAAAAGCCCGCGTTACAGATATGTTTTACTCCGACCAGTCCAAGGTTTTCTATAAGTTTCTGACTCCCGTTACAAATAAGATAATCTGCATTTGCCGATGACAAAAAACTGCGATCTCCAACGGGTAATAACTGATGTGAAAGTAAAATTATTTTGTATTTCCTGCCTTTGATACTGAATAAAGCATTCGCGTCTTTCGCATGGAAGCACAACACGTAACCGGAGTAATCCATAAAAAAGGACAGAGAATTGCTATCCGATGCATCATCCGACAGCCCCATATCTTTGAGCGACTCGCGTATATAGCCTTCATAATGTTTAGGATATGAAGTGTAAATTGCAAAATTAAGACGCATCATTCAATGTCAATTACTTAGAAATCTATATAATTGTAAGTTATAGCGTAATGATTCTCTGATTTTTTGGTTGATCATCCACCAGGGTTTATACCGTTTAAGACAGAATTTCTTCTGATGCGTTAAATAAGGAAATGTCATTCAATATTTCACTATCGGAACTGGCTATTGTTTTTTGAAGATAATTGACAGTCGTTTGATACTGCTGAGTTGAACGGTATTTTCCATTTAAATCACGAGGATGCGAAAGATGATAAAGTGCTCCTTTGCTTCTGTGTATTTTATATTTTAATTTTTCCCATCGATGAAAACGCTCATAGTCTGCATTTCCCCAACCATAAAAATTTTCATTTTCCATTCCTGCATTGATGTATTTTTCTTTATTCGCAAAGAATGCTCCACCTATAAAGTTTGAACCATATTTCAAATCCATCCATTCCTTATAATGATGCAATAATTTCACATTTTTTTTTTGTAAATAAAGATTTCGGATAATCATGGATACATCCAAAAAACCATCATAAGGAAAAACAATATCTGCATCGCCATTTCGTAATTTTGATATCGAATCCTCTATTTGCCTATAATCAGCAATTACATCGGCATCCCATAAAGCGAGGACAGGTGTTTTTACTCTTTTGGTCATCATATTATAAAACCTGGTTTTATGAAAAATTACATCGGAATCCTTGTAATATATATATTCTATCTTATTTTTCAACACATTTTTTAATATCCCATTATTGTAAGCCGAGACCTCCAAAATCATGATATGTGTATTGTATTTTTTATACAAAAAGGAAACCACGGAGACGGTATTTTCCAGTCTTTCCACCGAATCGAGGCGGACAAGTATTAAAAAGGTAACATCGGTTAAATCTATTTTCATTTTCTATATTTAATTTTTTTAACAATCATCTGGACAATCATTATGAGGACTGTAAATAGCGCTATGAACGCATCAAACGCTAAAATTGCCAATGATGCCAAACCATCTCTTACCTTAGTTGCGCTCCAAAAATGGATGCCAAAAGAAACAACTAATAATAATGCGCTAAACATACAGACTTTGCGCAAACTTAATTTTGGCTTAGGTTGTTCGATTGCCTTAAAACCAAAAACAAATTGGAAGAATAAGGGAACAAAAGAATATAACAAAATAAAAATAATGAAAAACTTTATCATAGCCATCAATTTTTCTGCAACAAGGTTAACGCTATACTACAAAAACCATTCATATTACTGTTTGCTTTAAAAAACAGATCATCATTTAAAAACTTTGACCAAACGGTAGATGATATTATTTTTTCCCGCACAACATCAGTATCAAAAAATATCTTTTCATCGTCGCCAACCATGTGGTTATATGTAGATAATAAGAACAAAATACCGCTTAGTCCATTTAACAGGAAAACATTTTGATCTCTTAACTCATTTGTTAAAATATGGTTGATGTCTATTTCGCGTTTGAGCAACTGTATGTGATGATCCCATGATGGCTGATGGATTATTTTGTTGACGTTATGCATGCCCAGCACCAGAAACAACCTGTGAGCATGTGATACAGGCATAAATGAAATAACTTTTGGGGTTATTTCATCAACTATTTTTTTCACCTTGTGTCGAAAAATTTCGAATCCGGCTATCTGGCCTAATGAATATAGAAAAAATGGAAGGCGATATTGAATGGAAAAAGAATACGGTTCTTCCCACAATTCTCCCGGAAGCAAAGTAAATGAATTAAGTATATTATAAACCAATTCCCTGAAAATATATTCCTTATCGCTTGTTTCTTTTTGGACTTGATACCTGACCGACAAGTAATAAAGCAATTGGGTCTTGATTCTCATGTCAAGCGGAGGCTTTTTTTCGGTGAAGGATAATGCCTTGAAGACGGGAATATCAAATTTTTCAAGAATGTCATTTTCATTCCCGCCAATATGCTTTTCCTGTAGTAAATGGTGGATGCCGCATCCTATACCGACCAGGCCATTTTCGATATTCAATGGCAGGTGGTGAGTAACCTCCTTACAAATTGTATCTAACAACTTTTCTGCTATTTTTTTGTATTGGCTATTTTTCAAGATTGTTGCCAATTCAAAAAAATAGATGCAATAACCCATTCTGCCATCCAGCAATCCTAATGGAATTTTACCTGTTGCTACAGGAATTAATTTTGAGGTTAAATCTATAATATTGGCGTTTGTATGGTTCATGTTGGAAAATTAAAATTATAATCGACTGATCCAATCTATAACAGGTTCTAAGTCATTTTCTTCAAGTGGAGGTCTGTTGTGAGGGTGCTGCAAAATATGATCGCGATTCTGAAACACCAGTTCTGTAAAATTTTGATTGCCACCTTCAGCAAGTAATCTTTTAATATTTTCCATACTTGATTTATATTCTAATTGTCGATCTTTCGTCCCATATACAACGATTACCGGACATGTTATCTTTGGAAAATACAAATCCGGATTCCATGTATATAACTCTATTTGCTGTGGTTGGATATATTGGATTGCTCCAAACATTTGACAATATGCATTAAAATCTTTCAGGATCTCACTTAGTTCCAGATCATCTGTTTTTTGGGATTTTTCTTTTTCCCATTTACTATTTATATATTGCATCACATCTTGTGCATTGGATGTATAATTTATCCCTGATTCCAGATTTTTATTCAGTATCTTCCTCAAAGGAAATGAACAGGAATCCCTAAAACGAGAAAATCCATACAAATCATTATCAAATTTTTCTTGAAAAGTGACTGTAGAATATACCATATTATAAAATTCAGGAATACCAAATGTACCACACCGAAGAGTATCAGCACATTTACCTTGATAATCCAAAAAAATGCTTCCTTTCACCCCCGGAGTACCGATCAAAACCAACCCTTGAATTTTACGTTCTTTAGATGCAGCAATAGTAGCGGATGCACCGCCTTCACTGCATCCGATCAATATGATTTTTTTCTTTTTCAGCTTTTTTTTTGAACAGATAAGCGATATCGCCATCTCAAGATCTTGGGCTTTGGTGTGCATCGTAGCGCTTGGATATTTCGATCCGGCAAGCACAATGCTGTCTCTCTGACTCTTATATTCGAAACTTATAATTCCTTTTTCTAACAACATCTTTTTAATGAGAAAATTATATCCCGGCCCACCACGCAATGGACGACGTTGGGTTGGGATAGAGTCTGAAATATATGATGTGCTGAGAGACGGATTAACCCAGATGGCCAGATACGGGCTTTCACTTACGGAAGGCATACTAAATTTCCCGTCGATAACTACTGAATCTTTTCCTGGGAATTGTATATGGGTGGGAATAGTTCCTTCGCAACCGGTAACACTGCCAGCGAAAATTAGTAATATAAAAAAGTGACCTGCACGCTTCATTTTGACTGGCACATAATTACATTAAAATTTGTTTTTCTGTCGTTCAATAATAACAGAGATTTTTGGAGAAAACCTCTGTTATTATCGTAAAATGCAAATCTAAAATGCAAATCATTTAACCTCTGTTGTTAATAATAATAATAACCTGGGTAGTATTGATTCATATAATCATTTCCTCTTTGAGTTGCATCTTGCTCATACCATTGCGAACTGTGATCGGATTCATATACAGTTTGTATACTATTAAGCCCAACATCCTTTATATACTTATATGTTCCCATTTCCTGTTGTTGCAGATAATGCCCATACTCGTGCACGGTATCCTCCAATGTAAAATATGAGGCGTATTCAGAACCAACCCGTATTTGTCCATTCAATTGACAAGCAGTGTCCTGTCCTTGAAACGGTAATGTATTCCCATTTACATGTACTCCATCAAATACTACTGAACTACCTCCATCTGATGGGTAATAAACCGAATAGTTACCATCCTCGTGATAATAGTTGACAAATGTGCCATTTGCGACAGTAAAAGAGTACGAGTCTTGACCACCGACAATTTCTGTAAGTTGATTTTCTTTTAGAACCGGAAATTCCTGTTCTAAAACTGCAAAACTTTTTTTACTTAACGTTTTCATCCTAACTCAAATTTTAAATTTGTTTGTTTGTTTGTTTATTTTGGCCATATAAAAAATACACCTTGTCCGTATCCCTCGTCTTCGAGATAGTTTTGTTCGAAAGCGGTGGCATAGCGCGACCGGTCGCCTGCTGAACCACACCTTGGTTCCGTCGAGCAATGCCAAGTGGCTTGGCGAGCCATGCGGACAACATCACCTGCGATGCGCTCTCGTCCGATTTTTTACTTTCCAAATTAAGGTCAATCATACGAACGATTTTTTGAAAAAATATTACAAAAATTATGCCGAACTTACGCAATTTTACATGATGGATGGATTTTTTTATATTTTTAACATTTTTAACAAATAAGGTTTGGATAGGCAATTTTATGTTTATCCATTTCGGTCATGCAAGAAAATATATCTTGCCCGTATCTCTCGCCTTCAAGAATATAAATCACGGGAGTTTCGTTCGGAACCGGTCGCCTGCTGAACCACACCTTGGTTCCGTCGACCGGCGCCAAGTGGCTTGCCGAGCCATGCGGGACAAATTTGGAATATGGCAATACGCCTTTGTTCCAATGCGCAATCGAATTACTGGTGATCGTTTTCGAGATACCCGACGACAGGTGGACTGCGCCGAAATCATTAGCGCAAGCAACGTCGTGCAGATGATGTGTGTTGAGTGTTTTCATCTCGACCGTACTTCCCGTCGCATGAACGACAAGTACGACAGTCCGAACCAGATAACCGTACCGGCTACAAGCGCGGTTAATTGCGACCAGACAATCAGCAGGCTTTGTCCGAGCGGCAGGGGGCTGGGTATGGCGCCCTGCACCTGCTCCATGGTCAGCGGGCCAAGACTTCGCACGTTCGGCATCAGCAGGGTAGTGGAAGCGTCGTTGAACAATTGACCGGGCGCCACACGCAACAGGTTCAGGATAAAGCGCTGGAAGCCCAGCATCTGGTATTCCGAGGCTATTTCGGACGGCATGATGGCTTTGGCGACCAGGCTCACAATCATGTTGTAGAACACGCTGAAAAACAACCACACCGCAATGCATGCCAATGCCGATGTGGCCGCCTGCCGGAACCGAACCGAGAAAAAGATGGCCAGGTTGAGCCAGAAAGCCACATAACAGACGCTCAACAGGATGAAAAACACAATGCGCAGAAATTCCTCGGCTGTAGGCGGTATGCCGACAGCGATCAGCCCGATGCCGAACACTAAGAATCCAAGGGCGAAGAACATGATGCCGATTACGGTCAATGCCGCTACAAACTTGGCATTGATCAGGTAATCGCGGTGTACGGGTTGTGCCAGCACGCGGCTGAGCGTACCCCGGTTCTGTTCGGTATTGATGGCGTCGAACCCGAGGCTGATGCCAAGCAGCGGCCCCAGGAAACTGATGAAAACGAGGAATGAAGGTAATGTTCCGTCGGATGCGGTGAACAGTTTCAGGAAAAAGAACGCATCCTCGGGATCGGTGGGCTTGATCACCTTGCTGAAGTTACTCAGCGAGGTATAGAGCGCCCCAAAGCATGTCAGCAGGATGATGGCCGCTAAGATGATGAAGCGCCAGCTCCGTATGTGGTCGGATATTTCCTTGCCGACAATCACCCGGAAAGGATGCATGACGCCATTGGCGCTTGATGTATCGAATAATTTCATGATTCACCTCCTTCAAAATATCGGTTATAAATATCGTCGAGTCCATATTCCCTTTTTTGCAGGTAACAGAGTCCTGCTTCCGATTTGACGATCAGTTCGGCAATGGCCGGCGTAACATCCCGCGAGCAACCGATGCGGAAGATATTATTTTCCAGCCGAACCGTATTGACGCCTTCAATGCTGCCGATCGCTTCCTGCAATCGTTTGTCGGGATGGAGCGCCCCGGCTTCGATCATGACCGGTTCGTTGCCGAACAGTTGTTGCGACAGCGATCTTATGTCGCCCTCGGCAATCAATCGTCCCTTGACGAACAGGCCTACGCGGTCGCACACCTGTTGCACCTGGTGCAGGTGATGCGACGAGAACAGTACCGTGATCCCTTCTTCGCGGCTCAACCGCAGGATCAGTTCCATAAATTCACGCATCCCGGCAGGGTCAATCCCCAGGGTCGGTTCGTCGAGAATCACTACTTCCGGGTTTTTGATCAGCACGTCGGCAAGTCCGAGCCGTTGCCGCATCCCGCGCGAATATTTGCCGGTTTTTTTGGTCAGGTCGTTCGACAGGCCCACCCGTTCCAGCAATTGCAAGGCGCTGTCCCGGGCTTCTGCCGGCGCCATGCTATTCAGCCGCGCCGTGTATACCAAGTTTTCCAGTCCGGTGCGGTCGTCATAGAATCCGACATCTTCGGGCAGGTAACCTACTTTTCGTTTCACCTCCACAGGCTGTTTGGTGGAATTGATTCCGCACACGGCGACAGTTCCCGAACTGGGATCGGTCAATCCCAGCATCATCAGGATCGTGGTGGACTTTCCAGCGCCATTGGGTCCCAGCAGGCCGAAAATCTCGCCTTTGCGGATACTCAGGCTGAGGTCGTCGACCGCTGTGAACGACCCGTACTTTTTGGTCAGGCCGTTTAGTTCAATCACATTCGGTTCCACGGGCTACCTCCTTCCATACTTCCGGAACAGATAATATACGCCGCCCAGCACAGCCGCAATGACCAGTATCCCAAGCCAGCCCCACAGCATGGAAGTCTTCACCATGATCCTGAAATCGGCTGTAGAAGAGGTTTCCGGGGTACGGGAAGTCATTTTCACGACATAGTCGCCGGGTATGGCTTTGCGCGACGCTTTTACGGTAGCCGTCACCGTGGTGCTCGAACCCGCAATCAGCGATTCTACCTTGTCCGGTTCGAAGATGACGTCCCAATCGGCAGGTTTGCTTGATGAAAATTCGATGCTCTGCAGTTCGGACGACCCGGTATTACGCACTTCCAATTCTATTCTTTTGATATCGCCTGCCGTGATGCTCGAGCTCAGCAAACCGGTGGGCGTGGTCAGTTCCATGCTGTACGAGCCGGTAATAACCGCTTCGAGGTCCAGTTCGGCCGATGTAGACGCTGTAAAAGCGCGTACCGGGATCTTGAATTTTCCGGTTTCGACCGAAGATGGCGGTTTTACTTCGATACTGACGCTGGTGGTAGCATTAGGCGCTACTTCAACCGATGTTACCTGCTTGCCGTTGGCGCGGAACGATACGTTCCATCCGCGGGGAGCGTTGGACGCCAGTGCGTACAACTGCTCTTCGGCGGTACGGTTACGCAAACTGGCGTTGTAATTGAAGGAAGCGCTTGACTGCCCCTCCATATTGGCCTGGTCGGTGGTAAATTCCGTTTTGTATGTTCCCTGGGCCGATACCGTCACTGTCAGCGGGAGCGAGTGATTGCCCGCACTGACCCTGAAATGGTATGATCCCTTGTTCACCTGTACGGGCACTTCCACTTTCAACGACAAGGTCTTCTTCTCGCCCGGAAGCACCGAAATCTGTCCGATCTTCCATCCGCCCGATTTCAACTCGTAATTCCATCCGCGCGGTATTCCGGACACGGCAACATCCAGGTCTTCAACAGCTTCGTTGCCATTGATCACGTCTACGCTATAGTCGATGGATTCGCCCGGCGGCACCGAAATCTGCGTATAAGGGGTGTACAACGTGACGCCTTTCGGGTTTTCCGCACGGCAAATACCCAAGGCCATCCATCCCAACAGGGAGAAAAAAATGATTCCTGATACTTTTGTTCGCATGGTTATAAAAAATCTTCCTGAAAAAAACTTTTAAATGGTTATCCAATACAGGTTGCAAAGTTATATGTTGTATTTGTTAACAGGTGTTAAAACATATAAAAAAATCTAAAAATAAATATATCGTGATGGTTTGATGACATGAATTTCGCTGAAAATGAAATAATTATTTCGAATGGGATACAGGCAAAAGTCACAAAAACAGGTCGAGAACAGTAAATGTTGCAAATACGGCGCTGGCAATGCCATTGGATGTGAAAAATGCAGCATTGACACGGCTCAGATCATCCGGTTGAACAATGAGATGCTGATACAGCAGCAGGAAAAGGAAAATGGCGGCGCCTGTGGCATAGCAGATTCCAAAATTCCAGGAAATACCGATCAGAACCACCAGTATGCCTGCAAGCGCATGTACCACCGACGAAACGATCAACGCGCGGCGTATTCCCAACCATGCAGGGATGGAATGAAGCCGCTCCCGTACATCAAAATCTTCATCCTGCAGGGCATAGATAATGTCGAATCCGCCCGACCAAAGCAATACCACCAAAGAAAACATCAGCGGCAACCGGGCAAATGTACCCGTAACAGCCAGGTACGCCCCAACGGGCGCCAGCGACAATCCAATGCCCAGTACGAAATGGCACAGCGCGGTGTATTTCTTGGTGAGGCTGTAGCCCAGCACCACCAGCAACGCCACCGGCGACAGGTAAAATACCGTAGGATTGAGAAACCGGCATGCTGCCACAAAAGCCACCGCATTGACCATAACGAAAGCCAGCGCCGCTTCCGGCCTGATAATTCCCGACGGTATCTCGCGTTGTCCGGTACGGGGGTTTTTGGCATCGATCAACCTGTCGGCGTAGCGGTTGAATCCCATAGCCGCGTTGCGGGCAAATACCATACAAAGGATCACCGGCAGGAACGTCAGCCAGCTGAAGCCGGCTCCGGCATATACCGCGCCCAGGAAATAGCCGATCATGGCGAAGGGCGCCGCAAAAACGGTATGGGCGAATTTAACCAGCGAAAAGTATTTCTTTACAGTCATCAAGAGATCAGGTTTGTACGTTTCATCTTATGAAAATCTAAAACTTTAAATAAAACGCGCGTGTTAAATCTTTATATTCACTGGTAAAATCCAGCCGGTCGATTCGTTCGATGCACAATGTTTCTTCTTCCTGCGGATATTTTGTTTTCGACAGTTCCACGAGTATCCGGAAGGCAGGTTTCGAGGGAATCGACTGCACGTGAAGCCTGCGTTTGACAAACAAACCACATGCCGCCGCTTTGTCAATGAATCTTAAAGCTTCGGCGGAAGGAAGCGTTACGGCCAGCACGCCGGCATCGGCGAGTAATTTTGCCGACTCCGCCAATAAGCGACCATGCGGCAAACTGTCGTTATGCCGGGCTGCATGACGTTTTGCATCCGATGGCTTGAGCGAAGCCGTGAAATAAGGCGGATTGCTGATGATCAGGTCGTAACGGGAGCGACCATGTCCGGCATCATCGCGAAAATCGCCGCAAATGACACGGATACGATCCCTCCAGGGGCTATTGGCAATATTTTCGAGCGCCTGTCGGCAAGCCTCCGGATCTATTTCAACAGCGTCGATCATCGCTTCCGGGTAACGCTGCGCCATCATCAGGGCCAAAAGCCCTGTCCCGGCGCCCACGTCCAGTATGCGGGCAGGATCGTTCGCAGAGACCCATGCGCCAAGCAGCACGCTGTCCACGCCTACCTTCATGGCCGCGCCGCCTTGCCTGACGGTGAATTGTTTGAAACGGAAAAAATCGTTACCCATGCGCGTCTTCATTAATGAATGAGGGATGCTCCCAGCTTTTGGAGCTATGCTCTCAACTTCTGGGGCTAAGCTCCCAACCTCTGGGGCTAAAGCCAAAATGATTGGGGCTAAAGCCAAAATGTCTGGGGCTAAAGCCAAAATGTCTGGGGCTAAAGCCAAAATGATTGGGGCTAAAGCCAGAATGTCTGGGGCTAAGCTCCCAATGTCTGGGGCTAAGCTCCCAACCTTTGGGGCTATACTCCCAACCTCTGGGGGAACGCTCCCAACCATTGTGAATATGCTCCCAAAACTTCAGTCAATATTCGATGACGGTACACTTCGTCTTCGCCTTTTCGATTTCGCGCCACCGGTCAGCTTCGAAACGGACGGTTACGATGCCCGATACAGGGATCGAATCGATGTTCTGCCCGGCACAGGTACTGGCTACGTATGTCACATCCGGATTGTGCCCCACGATCATCACGCTTTCGAGGTCGTCAGGTAAGCTTTCCAGGATGCAGTACGCTTCATTTTCCCCGTCCGTATAAAGTTTTTCGTCCGCCTGTACCCGCCCGTGCGGATAACCCATCACACGGGCAAAGATGTGCGCGGTATGCAGCGCGCGGGCTGCATGGCTCGAAATGATCAGCCCGGGAGCAGCATACTGTGCATGCAGCCGCCTGGCCGCAGCCACGCTGTTAACAATCCCCTTTTCGAGCAGCGGACGGTCGTCATCGCGGATGGAGCGGTCATCCGGCAATGCTTTTCCGTGACGGACAATATGAAGAATCCTGACAGGCATTACATCAGTTTCAATAATTCATCCACGATATGGTCGGCGCCGTCGGCGACCTGCGCAAGGGTAGCATCCAGCATGTAGCACGGCGTGGTGGCTACCCTGTTTTTCCTGTCCACGGTTACTTCCCCGTGGGTGGTCGTCCTGTGCACTGCACCATGTTTCTCGGCCGCTTCCGAAGCGCCGCACGGGTCGCCCACAGTCAATTCTACGCCCTCGATCGTATCGGCAACCAGCACCGGCGATACACACATGGCGCCAATGGGTTTTCCGGCCCGGTGCATCGCCCGGATCGCTTTGGCAACCGGTTCGATCACACTGTAGTTTTCGCCCTTGAAGGCAAAATCGCTCAGGTTCTTGACAGCGCCGAATCCCCCGGCAAACAGCAAAGCATCGTACTGCGACGGATCGAAGGCGGCCAGATCCTTAATATTGCCGCGTGCAATGCGTGCCGATTCGACCAGCACATTGCGCTTTTCAGGCATTTCCCCGCCTGTAAGGTGATTGATCACATGATGCTGCGGGATGTTGGGTGCAAACACCTGATAACTGTGTCCCTTCCGGCTAACAGCCAGCATGGACGTTAAGGCTTCGTGTATTTCGGCTCCGTCGTATACGCCGCAGCCCGACAATACTATGGCAAACTTTTTCATGATCTTTTGATTTTTATGTGATGATCCGCCCTGTGATACATGATTTTGCAGGAGGATCGGATTATTTACCGGTTTGAGAGCGGACAATTTCCAGAATTTCTTCCGGTTTCAGGTACATATCCAGTTTATACCGGCGGTATGCATCATCAATGACCGCTTCGTGGATCACAAAATATGCGTAATGATACAGTTGCCAGCCAAACCCGCGTGTAATGGCTACCGAATCGGTTTGCCGTTCCATCGTCCGTCGGTATTTTTTTCCGAGATACCGGATGCCTGTCCATACCATCTGCCATCCCGATTTGGAAGAATAGTCAAGGATGTGTGCCAGCTCGTGCCCCATCACCCCGACACGGGCATCGAACGGAGCGGCATACACCAGCCGCGCCTGCGCTTTCTGCAGATTCCTGTTGATCAGCACCCTGTACGTCCGCTTGTCGCGCTTGCGGAAAACCGATCCCATACGCGGTTGCGCCGCCATGGAAGTTTTGATGCATCCGTATTGCACCTGTATCTTCCGGCCGCACAATTCGGGATAATAAGTCATGGCTATACGGAAAGCAGCCGCCAGCGTGTCGTTGTCAATGGCGATCTCATGCCGGGGACATGAGGCGGCGTCAAGCGAAAGAATTACTTCGCCGTAATGCAATATCTTATCCGCAGGAATATCCTGACCGGCGGCGAATGCTGCAATACACGGCAACGCACAAAAGCAAAGAACGAAACGTTTTGTTTTCCAAAGCCCCACTATCCTCTCATTTTAATTCTTCGGCTCAAAGGTATTTCCTTTTTTTGAATATAAAAATGTGTTACTTTGTCCACCGGATCTTTTATTTTCAGAACTGTATATCACTGATTTTTCCTCACAAAAATACATATAAATTCCGGAAGCTTGATTTATTTTTCTTCTATGTCTTGAGTTTATTCGGAATCGATATCCCTGACGATCTCGAAAATGGGCTGTCCCGGTTTACGGCCGGTCAGTTTTTTAAACTCTCGTTTCAAAGAAGCAATTTCCTTTTTCAACCGGGTGTTTTCATCGGTTAGCTTTTGGATTTGCTTCAAATATTTTTTGGTCTCTTTGGAAAACTCCTTTTCCAGCTTGACACGTTCTTTTGTTTGATCGTTGCGATTCATCGATTCGATTTTAGCGGTTCATATTGGGTCACAAAACGGCAAAATTATAGTTTTTGGAGCAGGATATTTTCAGAAACAAATAAAAATCATATTTTCATGATCAGCGATCGCGCAAATTTGCCTCAAAATTCAGGACAAAAATGGACAATATTTTGATTATCGGAGCAGCCGGGCAAATAGGCTCGGAACTGACAGTTGCTTTACGTAACCTGTATGGCGCCGAACATGTTTTCGCCACCGACATCAAGCATCCGCCACAAGACATTATAGAAGGCGGACCGTTTCAATTGCTGGATGTGATGGACGATAAGCGGCTCATTCATTTTGTTATCCGCCATAAAATTACGCAGATATATCATCTGGCCGCGGTATTGTCGGGCAATGCCGAACGTATCCCTATCCAGGCGTGGAATATCAATATGGACAGTTTGATGAATATCCTCGACCTGGCCAAGGAAGTTCCCGAGATCAGGAAAATATTCTGGCCCAGTTCTATTGCAGTATTCGGGCCTACCACCCCGCGCGACAACACCCCGCAGTTCACCGTGATGGAACCCAACACCGTGTATGGCATCAGCAAATTGGCCGGCGAACGTTGGATGCAATATTACCACCAGCGTTACCACATCGATGCACGCAGTATTCGCTATCCCGGCCTGATCAGCTACAAAACCGAGCCTGGCGGCGGCACTACCGACTATGCCGTAGAGATTTTCTACGATATCATCCGCAACGGCCGCTACGAATGTTTTCTTTCGGAAGATACCGCCCTGCCAATGATGTTCATGAGCGATGCCGTGAAATCGACCATTCAATTGATGGAAGCCGAGACCTCGGCAATCCGGGTGCGGTCGAGTTACAATCTTGGCGGCATCAGTTTCACCCCGAAACAACTGGCAGCCGAAATCACCAAATATATTCCCGATTTCAAGATGACTTATAAACCCGATTTCAGACAGGCTATAGCAGACTCGTGGCCGCGCAGCATCGACGATTCGGTAGCGCGTCAGCAGTGGGGAAGCACTTGTTCCTACTCGCTCGGCGATATGACGCGGATCATGATCGAAGAAGTGGGGAAGAAACTAAACCAAAAGATTAAAATTTTCAGTTGACAACCCTTATTTGAAGGTTGGGCGTAATTTTCGGCATATTTATTGCTGTGTAATTACTTTTGTGAAAACCTCAACCTTATATGATTCATCGCAACCTGTTGTATTTGTTGTTTTTTCTGCTGTTTTGCCCGGAACTGTCGGCGCAGAACAAACGATTTGCCATTAGCGGCAATATTACCGACAGCGCTACAGGCGAGGATCTGATAGGGGCGACCGTATACGTGGAGGAACTGAAAACAGGAACGGCTGCTAACGCCTACGGATTCTACTCCATCAGTCTGCCCGAGGGGAAGTACAGATTACTGTTCTCTTTTGTCGGGTTTCAGCCCAATACACAGGTGATTGATTTGAAAAAAGACGTCAAACTGAACATCAGGCTCGAACCGGCAGCCAATGAACTTGGTGAGGTAGTGGTGTCGGCCGAAGCGAGGAATTCCAATATAACGAAAGCAGAGATGAGTGTTGAACGGATTTCGATGAAGACGCTCAAACGCATCCCGGCCTTGATGGGCGAAGTAGATGTCATTAAGGCGATACAACTGTTGCCGGGCGTGCAGTCCGCAGCCGAGGGATCGTCGGGGTTCAGCGTACGCGGCGGCAGTCATGATCAAAACCTGATCATCCTCGACGAAGCCACCGTTTATAACGCATCCCACCTGATGGGTTTCTTTTCGGTCTTCAACAACGACGCCATCAAGGATGTAAAACTCTACAAGGGCGACATACCGGCCAGCTTCGGCGGGAGACTGTCGTCCCTGCTTGATGTGCGTACCAAAGACGGTAATAACCAGCGTTTTTCGGCAACGGGAGGTATCGGTACCATATCCAGCCGGTTGACGCTGGAAGGTCCGCTGTTTTCAGATAAATTGAGCTACCTGGTATCGGCGCGCCGCACGTATGCCGATGTTTTCCTTGCTTTTGCCAGTGATCCCGACCTGAAGAAGTCGTCTCTTTACTTTTACGACATGAATGCAAAGGTGAATTACCGCATCAACGACAACAACCGCCTCTTTATGGCCGCTTACCTCGGGCGCGACAAGTTTGCCAACTCGTTTGCCGGGATGAATTTCGGCAACCAGACGGTGACCTTGCGGTGGAACCACCTGTTTTCGTCGAGGCTTTTCTCGAACTTTACGTTTATCGGCAGTTTCTACGATTATTACCTGAAAACTGAACTGAGTGAACAGGTCTCGATGGATTGGACGTCAAAATTGCAGGATTTCGGTTTTAAAGCCGATTTTTCATATCACCTCAATCCCAACAGCAATATCAAATTCGGCTACCACCTGACGCATCACGGTTTTATGCCGGGCGAAGGCGGTGGGGTAGGGGGGAAGTCGATCGTCGCACAGTTCTCCGAACCGAAAGAATTTGCCCTGGAACATGCATGGTTTGTAGCCAATGAAAACAGGATCGGTGAAAAATTCACCGTAAAGTACGGGCTGCGTTACACCCTGTTCCAGAATATCAGCAATGGCGAGCAGGTATACACGCTGGAAAATTACCTCGTGAAGGATTCGGCCACGTATACCCGCGGAACGGTCTACCACAATTATGGCCGGTTGGAGCCGCGGCTTGGATTGGTTTACGAAATCGATGGAGCCAATTCCGTAAAGGCGAGCTATTCGCGTACTGCACAGTTCATCCAGCTGGCATCCAACTCATCGGCAGGTTCGCCGCTGGATGTGTGGTTTCAATCTACGCCCAACGTGAAACCCCAGATGTGTAACCAGTTTGCGGCAGGCTATTTCAGGAACTTCAGCGACAATATGTTCGAAACATCCATAGAGTTGTATTACAAGGATATGAAAGATGTGATCGATTTCAAGGATCATGCCAGCCTGATCGGGAATGGGGAACTCGAACGGGAACTGCGTTTCGGTACCGGTAAGGCTTATGGGTTGGAACTGATGATACGCAAGAACGAAGGTAAACTCAACGGCTGGGTGAGCTACACCCTTTCGAGGGCGCGCCGTGTCATCAGCGAGATCAACGACGGCAAGGAATACCGTTCGCCCTACGACAAGCCCAACAACATTTCGATTGTCCTCAATTACGAGTTATCGCGACAATGGGTGGTGTCGGCCAACTGGGTGTTCGCAAGCGGAACCCCGGTGACCTATCCCACGGGCCGTTACGGGATCGAAGGCAAGTATGTGCCCATCTATTCCGGCCGCAACGAATACCGTTACCCGGCCTACCACCGCCTCGACCTGTCGGCCACCTGGTCATTCAAAGGTAATGCAAAGAGGCGTTTCAGGAGCGAACTGAATTTCTCACTGTATAATGCTTACGGACGACACAATCCCTGGACGATCATGTTCCGCCAGGAAAAGGATAATCCGGACAAAACCTATGCCGAGATGGTGTACCTGTTCTCATTTGTGCCGTCGGTAACGTATAACTTCTCGTTTTAAGCGGTTACGGTAAAATTTCTCGGGCTGTAAAATATCTTTCTTGAAAATCAGTTAAGTAATACGGACATTTTTTTGTTACTTTGTGTGTTTATCCAAAACTTACATGGGATTCCGAAGATGATAAAAACTGTGGGATCTGCATCAGCATATATTTGAGAGTTTGAAGGAAAGATTTTTTTATATTATATGGATTGGCGTGGCGGTTGTGATGGCATTCCCGGGATGCAGCACCGAGAAGAATACCGGCATCACCCGGACTTACCACAATGTCACCACACGTTTCAACGTCCTGTTCAACGCCCGGGAAAGCTACAAAAGCGGCATTAAAAAGGCAGAACAAAGCGATCAGGACGATTACACACAAATGCTTCCGCTTTTCCTGTATGGCAACGAAGCTGTGGCCCAAGCCGTATCGGGCGATATGGAAACCGCTGCAAAGAAAGCAACCAAGGCCGCCAATCTCCATTCCATCAAGGTGAAGCCCAAAGTAGGGAAATCGGGCATGTCGCCTGCCGAGAAAAAGTTCTACGACAAGCGGGAATTTAACAAATACATAAGCGATTGCTACATGATCATTGGTAAGTCGTATGTCTATACCAACCAATACTTCCAGGCTTTGCAGACGTTTAACTTTATGGAAACCGAATTTCCAGGGGAAAAGAGCCTGTACGAAGCCCGGTTGTGGCGGGCAAAGGCGCTGATACTGGATAAGAATTTAGCCGAAGCAGGCCGCGTGCTCGCCGAATTGAGGGAAGATAAGGATTTCCCAAACGGGAAAGCATTAAGGTCGGAGTTGAATGCGACCACTGCCGACTGGCATATCAGGCAGAAACATTATGCCGGCGCCGTCGAATACCTGAACCGCGCCCTGAGAGATACCCGTCATAAAAAGACAAAAATGCGTTACAGCTATGTGCTGGCGCAGCTTTACCTGGAACAAAAAGATTACGCGCAGGCTTCCGCTATGTTCCGGAAAGTGATCCGCATGAACCCGTCCTACGAAATGTCGTTCAACGCCACCATCAGCCGCGCCACGGCATCCAAGAGCAGTGGAGCCGACATTCGCGATGTCAAAAAGCAGTTGAACAGGATGCTGCGCGACAGCAAGAATACCGAATATCAAGACCAGATATACTATGCACTGGCCGAAATAGAGCTTTACGAAGGCAATACGGATAAGGCCATCGAATATTTCCGGAAATCGGCGCAGGCATCGACCGGTAATTTGCCGCAAAAAACAAAATCGTACCTGACGCTGGCCAACCTTTTCTACGACCGTCGCGAATATATTCCCGCCCAGGCTTATTATGACAGCGCTATAGTGAACATGCAGCCCACATACCCCGATTATGTCCAGATAGCGGCCAAAGCCAAGAACCTGGATGCGCTGGTATACAACCTCAATACGGTACATTTCCAGGACAGCGTGCAACGCATCGCCCGGATGTCGGATGCCGAACGTAACAGGCTGATCAGCGGCATCATTTCCGAGCTACAGCTCAAGGAACAAAGGGAGAAAGAAGCCGAAGCCGCCCGTTTGCAGCAATATTACAGTAATATCGGGCGACGTACCACCTTGTCGGATCCAACCTCAAAAACGCAATGGTATTTCTATAACCCCACTACGGTAAGCCAGGGTATCGGCGAGTTCCAGGTGAAATGGGGCCGGCGCAGTCTCGAAGACAACTGGCGCCGGAAGAACAAGGGTACCGTGGAAATAGCCATGGCTGCGGAAAGCGTTGATGACAATGCGCCGGTTGCAGGAGATCAGAAGATACAGGATGTTCATACTCCGGGATATTATTTGCAGAACATCCCGCTTACCGATTCGATGATGCGGGCTTCCGACCGGATGATCGAAGAAAGCCTGTATGCCGCAGGATATATCTACAACAACGATTTTGAAGAATACGCGCCGGCTGCGGCGCAATATGAAGACCTGATACGCCGTTACCCGCAAAGCGACTACGTTGTACCGTCGTATTATTACCTGTACCAGCTGTATAACAAACAGGGCAAAGCCGCCGAAGCCGAAAAGTACAAGAGCCTGTTGCTGGCCAAAGCGCCCGAAAGCATCTATGCCAGGATCATCCTCGACCCGACCTATCTCGACAAGCTGGCGCAGCAAAAAGGCGAATCGGAACAGTTGTACGAACAGACATACGACCGGTACAACCGTGGCGAATACCAGTCGGTGATCAACCTTGCCAGCGATGCCATGGAACGTTTCCCGAAGGATGCCCTCGCGCCGAAATTTGCCTACCTGAAAGCCATATCGGCAGGAAAACTGGCTGGAACCAACGAAGCGATGCGCACAGAAATGAAGACGATCGCCACCGACTATCCGGAAAGCGATATTGCAGCCGAGGCGCAGAATTTGATAGACTTTATCGACGGCAAGGATCCTGCGATGAAGCAGGCCGACCGGGTGGAACGCGCAAAATCAATGTATGCCTACAGCGAAACAGGCGCGTATTACTTCGGCTGGATGGTCGATTCGAAAGAAAATATCAACCAGCTCTCTTTCGATGTACTGAACTTCAACCTCGACCATTTCATCGATGTTAAATTAGAGGTGGTGCGCAATAATATCGACGATAAACACGTCCTGCTGATGGTGACCGGATTTACCGACCTGCAACGTGCACAGGGATACTACCGGACGTTCGTGATGGAACCCGGACTGATGAAGAACGTCAAGTACGAATACTCGAATTTCCTGATCTCCGAAAGCAATTATGCCATTTTGGAACAGGACAGGAAGATTGAAGATTATATCGAATTTTTCAAAAAAGAATATCTAAAACAATAAAATTGAGTGTTGAGTGTCGGGATGGGCAAAGCCACATAACCCGTAACCCGAAACCAAAAATTAGAAAATGAATAAGCACATAACGATACTTTGGGTGGACGACGAAATTGATTTATTGCGTCCGCATATACTTTTCCTCCAGGATAAGGGTTATAACGTAATCACGGCTACCAACGGGTACGATGGGGTTGATATGCTCCAGAACAACAGCATCGACCTGATATTCCTCGATGAAAACATGCCGGGGATGACCGGTTTGGAAACCCTGACCGAGATGAAGGCCGTTAATTCGGTAATCCCAATAGTGATGATCACCAAAAGCGAGGAAGAGAACATCATGGACCAGGCTATTGGTTCAAAAATCGCCGATTACCTGATCAAACCGGTGAACCCGAACCAAATACTGCTTACGATCAAGAAAAATACCGAATCGTTGCGGCTGGTCACCGAGCAAACCACATCGCTTTACCAGTCAAAGTTTTCGCAGCTGGGCTGGGATATCAACATGGCCGGAACATTCGAGGACTGGGTGTTGATATATCGCCAGCTGGTATTCTGGGATATGGAACTGGAAAAACTCGAAGACAAAGGAATGCACGAAATACTGCAAACCCAGAAGATCGACGCCAATAACAATTTCACGCGGTTCGTCCGCAATAATTACGAAAGCTGGTTCGGCAAGCAGAGCGACCGCAGGCCGCTGATGTCGCCCAATGTATTGCGGCAGGAAGTGTTCCCGATGCTCCAACAGAACAAAACCACATTGATCCTGATCGACAACCTGAGGCTGGACCAGTGGTATGCCATTGCATCCGTCATCGGCCAGTATTACAAACCCGATAAGGAATCGCTCTACTGCGCCATCCTGCCCACAGTGACGCAATACGCCCGTAATGCCATGTTCTCGGGACTGATGCCGTTGGATATCACCAAACTGCATCCCGAATTCTGGTCGGACGAGGACGAAGAGGAAGACGGCCATAACCTGCACGAACAGGAACTGCTCCGCAAGCAGTTGACCCGGTTGGGACTGCAATACTCCCTGTCATACGAAAAAATCAGCAACGAAAAGCAGGGCAAGCGCGTAGCCGATAACCTGCATGATTACCTGAACAGCGATCTTTCGGTGTTTGTGTATAATTTCATCGACATCCTGTCGCATGCGCGCACCAATGTAGATGTCATCCGCGACCTGGCAGGCTCCGAGTCGGGCTACCGTTCCATCACCCGTTCGTGGATCGAACATTCGTCCATGCTCGACATCATCAAGCAATTGGCCGAAGAAAAAGTGAAGTTGGTGATCACTACCGATCACGGATCCATCAATGTATCGAACCCCGTGAAAGTGTTGGGCGACCGCGACAGTTCGTCGAACCTGCGCTACAAACAGGGGAAATTGCTCAATTACGAGTCGAAAAACATTTTCGAAATAAAAGACCCGCACAGCATCCGCTTGCCAAAGCTCAACGTGAGTACCAGCTACATCTTCGCCACCAATTATGATTACATGATCTATCCCAAGAACTATAATTATTATGTGAATTTCTACCGGAATACCTTCCAGCACGGTGGGATTTCGCTCGAAGAGATGATGGCGCCGATCATTGTACTTAGCCCGATCGGAAATTAATTAAATGCCGCCGTTTGGCGTAATTTTTGTAGAGACGTGGCATGCCACGTCTCTACTTGCGAACACAAAAAAAGCTCCCTTTTGAGGAGCTTTTTATAGTTGCGGAAAAAAATTCCTTATTTTACAGTTGCCATGTGGGCAATCAGTTCGAGAACTTTGTTCGAATAACCCCATTCGTTGTCATACCACGAAACGAGTTTCACGAAATTGTTGTTCAGGGAAATACCGGCTTTTGCATCGAAGATTGATGTGCGGGCGTCGCCTACGAAATCGCTCGAAACCACTTCGTCTTCGGTGTATCCGAGGATTCCTTTCAGTTCGTTTTCGGAAGCTTTCTTGACAGCGGCCTTGATTTCGTCGTACGAAGCGCTTTTTTCCAGACGGCAAGTCAGGTCAACAACCGACACGTCGAGTGTGGGAACGCGCATGGACATACCGGTGAGTTTGCCGTTCAGCACGGGGATTACTTTACCTACGGCCTTGGCGGCGCCTGTCGACGAGGGGATGATGTTGCCCGCAGCCGCGCGGCCGCCTCTCCAGTCTTTCAGCGAAGGAGCGTCAACGGTCTTTTGGGTATTGGTGGTAGCGTGTATGGTGGTCATCAAGCCTTCAACGATACCGAAGTTGTCGTGGATCACCTTGGCCAAAGGAGCCAGACAGTTGGTGGTGCAGGACGCATTCGATACGAAGGATTCGCCTTTGTATGATGTGTGGTTGACACCCATGACGAACATTGGGGTGTCGTCTTTCGAAGGACCCGACATTACGACGCGTTTTGCGCCGGCGTCGATATGGCCTTGCACTTTTTCCCTGGTGAGGAACAAACCGGTTGATTCAACTACGTATTCGGCGCCTGCTTCGCCCCATTTCAGGTCGGCAGGATTCTTTTCGGCGGTTACGCGGATGATTTGACCGTTGACTACTAATTTCCCGTCTTTCACATCCACAGTGCCTTTAAACTGGCCGTGTACTGTGTCGTAACGGAGCATGTACGCCATGTAATCAACGTCGATCAGGTCGTTGATACCTACTATTTGAATGTCGTCCCTTTGCATGGCGGCACGGAAAACCAAACGGCCGATGCGGCCAAAACCGTTGATACCTACTTTAATCTTTGTCATTGTTATATTGATTGTTATCGATTAATTATAATTTATTTTTGTTTGCAAATTTATACAATTCCGTATAAAAACGAAATTTCCGACCTTTTTTTCAGCAAATATTATACCAAATTATATTCGACCCCGCCAACTGAAAATATTTTATTCGTATCCGTAAAGGACAATTTGTATTTTAACAGACAATTTACATATCTTTGCTTATTGCTTTTATTGCTTTTGAATAACATTTTTAGTGAACCCCGCCCTTGACATATGGATCGACGCCTTGAAAAGAGGCGATGAAAAAGCCTACCGCCAGTTGTACGACCGGTATTACGACCAGTTGTGCCTGCTGGCGTTTCAATACGTGCGGGAAAGTTTCCTGGCCGAGTCGCTGGTAGGGGATGTGATTTACCATATCTGGGAAAACCGCGAAACGCTGACAATACACACATCGCTCAAAGCTTATCTGGTGAAGGCCGTGCAAAACAGGTGCATCAATTACCTGGAACACCTGCGCGTGCGACGGAAATCGGAACAAAAACTGGCGCAACAGCAGGAAGAACGCCAGCAGGACTATATTTCGGATTTCGATTACCCGTTGGCCAGGCTGATCGCCCTGGAACTGGAAGACTCGATTACCAAGGCCATCGATTCGCTGCCTGCCGAATGTCGGGAGGTGTTCCGACTCAGCCGCATGGAAGAACTTTCCTACTCCGAAATTTCCGAACGGCTCGGCATTTCGGTCAACACGGTGAAGTATCATGTCAAAAACGCCCTGGCGCAATTGCGCGAACAGTTCAAGGAGTATTTGATCGTGCTGTCGCTGATCTTCTGGAATTTCCACTATTTTTGCTAAACCCGTTTCACATGAAAAAAATATTTATCATTCTGTTATTTGTCCCGGCGTGTTGCCAATTTCAAGCCCGGGATACTGCTTCCCAAATTTCGGATCGGCCCGAAAACGAGTATATGGTGAAGGAGATGAAGTTTGAAAAAGATGCGGCCATGAACCCGTATCCGGCTAAATCGCCATGGGTTACGAAATGGATTGCAACCGGAAAGACTGAAAAGGATTCTACAGTGAAAGCCGAAGGCAAATATTCATTGAAATTAATGCAGGGCGCCGGGCGTATTATTATGTAGATGCTGCGAGAATCGTCGGCGACAGTCTGGATTTTTCGGGAAAATTCAGGTACGCAGGAGCATCTAACGGAAGGTTAAACCTGTACATCCGGCAAAAAGACAGGTACGAGTCCGTAGAACGGCCTCCTGTTCCCGACACGCTTATCCTTACAGGCCTGGAAGGGAAAAATGACTGGCAAAGTTTCAACATCAGGGCCAAATTAAAAGATGGGATACAGGAAATCCATTTCGGGATATCGGCAAAAGGCATTTCGAATGTGTGGATTGATGATTGGGACATTCAAGTTGATGCATCGCCGGTGTATCATTTTATCAAAACACAGTACCCGGCTGAAGAAGATAAAGAGTTTGAATCCGGGTCGCAAATCAGCCTGGGTGAACTTACGCCCCTGATGGCAAAAAATCTGGATATCCTGGGCAGAGTATGGGGATTTCTTAAATATTACCATCCTGCAGTAATCGATGGCGACAAAAACTGGGATTTCGAGTTGTTCCGGATCATGCCCGCCATTGCTAAAGCACCCGGTAAAAAAGAATTGAACCGTATACTGATCGATTTTATCGACGGACTGGGTGACTTTCATACAAAGGACTACGCGATCAGCGATCCGGAACTGTATTCGTGCCGCATTGACTTGAGCTGGCTGAATGATCAGCAAATGTTCGATCGGAACCTCATGGACAAATTGAACAGAATAAAAAATGCCGACCGGCCCGATAAAGTGAATTATTACGTGATTCCTTTCAGGGGAGGAGCGCGCGACAGGAATTTCAGGGCGGAAAAGACATACCGGGTATCATGGGAAGATCAGGGGTTCCGGCTTCTTGCGCTGTTCCGGTTTTGGAATGTAATGGAATACAATTTCCCCTACAAATATTTAACCGACCATGCCTGGACCGACGTGCTGCCAAAATACCTCCCCAAATTTTTTAACCCCGAATCCGAAGCGGATTTTAATGCTGCGCTTTATATGTTGACAGCCGAGATCAATGATTCGCACGGACGATTAGTCTTTAACGGTACGCTCGAAGGAACTCCTGCCGCAGCCTTCGGGCTGAAGCGTCTACCCGTTGGATTAACGGAATCGGCTGAAGGTAAAATGACCGTTTTCACCGACTGTCCCGAACTTGACGCAGGCGATGTGATTATAGAAGTAGAAGGGAAACCGGTAAAAAAGATCATGGAAGACCTTGCCCCTTATACGGCAGCATCGAACCCCGCGGCCTTATCACGCAACATGCGCGGGTACATCCTGGCATACGACAGCCTGCCGCTGCACGTGAAGATCGAACGCGACGGGAAGGTGATCCCGGTTGAACTGAAATTCAAAGGCGCCGGACAGGTTCTCCGGAAAACAATGGACGAATACAAAAAGGAAAATAAAGATATCGTATTTCTGAATGTAGGACGCATGAGGAGTACGGAACTGGTAAACACCGTAAAGGACAATATGGACGCCAAAGGAATCGTATTTGACCTGCGGGAATACCCGAGGGATTTCTTTTCCTTTTTCAAACTGACCGAAATATTGTTGCCCGATACGGCGATCAATCTTTGGTTTTCATCCCAGGTATTATCGTATCCCGGAAATTATAAAAAATATAACGAGTGCCCGATTGGTTACAGGAATCCTGATTATTTCAAAGGTAGAGTCGCCGTATTGGTCAATGAAGGAACCCAGAGCCTGGGCGAAATGACGGCCATCGCTTTACGCAATGCGCCGGATGCAGTTGTTATAGGCAGTCAAACAGCCGGAGCCGACGGTAATATCACCGGTTTTAACATGCCATATCAGGGCATGACGGCTAACTACACGGTGCTTGGCGCTTATTATCCTGATTGGGGACAATGCCAGCGAACCGGCGTTAAAATCGATATTGAGGTACGGCCAACTGTAGAAGACATCAGGAATAAAAAGGATGTTCTTATTGAAAAGGCCATCGAATATATCAGGAATTGAAGGATTGATCCGGGAAATGCGCCCCGCCGAATGTCGCCTCAACCGTATGGAAGAACTTTCCTGCTCCGAAATTTCCGAACGGATCGGCAATAGACGTTCGGAAGCTGGAAGTAGACGTTCGGAAATCGGAAGTAGACATTCTGAAGCTGGAAGTAGACGTTCGAAGACCGGAAGTAAACGTTCGGAAATCGGAAGTAGACGTTCGGAAGCTGGAAGTAGACATTCTGAAGCTGGAAGTAGACATTCTGAAGTTGGAAGTAGACGTTCGGAGACCGGAAGTAGACGTTCGGAAGCTGGAAGTAGACGTTCGGAAACTGGAAGTAGACGTTCGGAAATCGGAAGTAGACGTTCGGAAGCTGGAAGTAGACATTCTGAAATCGGCAATAGACGTTCGGAAGCTGGAAGTAGACGTTCTGAAGTTGGAAGTAGACATTCTGAAATCGGAAGTAGACATTCTGAAACCGGAAGTAGACGTTCGGAAGCTGGAAGTAGACGTTCGGAAAAGAAAAGTTGGTCGGAAGCAAGTGCAGATTTTGCTCTCCGCGGCCTGAAAATACCAAAAAAATGAATTTTTGACTACCCTGTATCAAACCTCGCCTGTCTTGTAAATAATCATGCAAGAATTGGAACAGAAAGATATTATTGAACTGATCGCCGGTTACCTTACCGGGCAATCGAACGATGAACAGCTTGATGCGCTGAACGCGTGGATCAAAGCCGACAGGCGCAACAAACAATATTTCGACGATATGCGCGAGTTGTGGCTGGCTGCGCCGGTAGCTTTTCCCGGAAAACCGTTCCATAAGGAAGCGGCGTACCGGCTGTTCCTGTCGCGCAGCCGGAAAAAAGCCCCTGTCAAGACGGTAAAAGAACGGCCATCCGCACATATCCGGCTTGTCCGTATGGCTGCCGCGGTCGTAACCGGTTTCATGCTGGGAGCGTTGTATGTATTCCAAACCAATAAGCCGGACGTTCCATCGCAGATCGCATCGCAATATGATGTTATTGTCCCGCACGGCTCGCGCAGCCGCGTAGTACTGGCCGACGGAACCCGGGTATGGCTCAATGCAGGCAGCCGGTTGCGCTATGCCGCCGATTTCGGACAAAATTCGCGTGAAGTCTATCTCGAAGGCGAGGGCTATTTTGATGTAGCGAGGGATACAGCCAGAGTTTTTGTGGTGAAAACGGATAAACTCGATGTAAAAGCATTGGGGACTTCCTTCAATGTAAAAGCCTATCCCGGAGAGGAAAACATCGAAACGGTACTGGTAGAGGGCAGGGTGAGCATTGGCGACGTAGAGCTGGCGCCCAGCGAAAAACTTGTCTATACGAGAAAAGATCAAAAGACCGTCATCGAAAAGAAGACTGCCGGGGTAAAACCGGCCGTTACAAACGACGTCAGGCAAACGTCTTTGCCGGTAAAACCGTCTGCCAAAGTCATTGAAACCCCGGTAGACCCGACGATCTACACTTCGTGGAAAGACGACCTGTGGCGCATTGAAAGCGAAACCCTGGGAAGTTTTGCCGTAAAGCTGGAGCGTCGGTACGACGTAAAGATACGCTTTGCCGACAGGGGTACGCAGTCATTGAGCATCAACGCCGCGATCAGGGACGAATCGCTGGAACAGGTGCTGCGGTTCCTGCAATTGACGGTTCCCGTCAAATTCGACATTGACGGGAAAACGGTCGTACTGAAGGAAGATAAATATTTGAAAGAAAGATATAAAGGGTACTATAAGCAAAAGTAAGCGCATAACATGCGGATAACCTTAATCATCGAATGATGCCTATGCACAAAGAACCGTCGGGAATACAATAAAAAAGGCATGGTATGTCCACATACCATGCCCGGTGATAAGATGCAAAGAGTTAACATTGAGAGCGCTAAGTCTTTGCTGTTCATGAATCTTAACCATGTAAAAATATGAAATATTTGAATATGACACTGCAATGCTGTCGTAAAAAGACATTGCACAAATTTTTGATGATGATGAAATTTTCATTTATCCTTTTATTGATTGTCGGATTGCAAATATACGCTACCGGTTATTCGCAGTCGCAAATCAGCATGAACGCCGAAGGGTTGACCATGCGCGAAACCCTGAAGGAGATCGAAAAACAGACCGGTTACCGTTTTTTCTACAGCGACGATCTGGTGCTTCTCGACCAGAAGATCGATCTCCACGCGGTTAATTTATCCATTGACGAAATCCTGGGGAAATTATTCAATACCTCGGATTTGGGGTACAGGGTTTACGGAAACAATACCGTAATCGTTTCCGTAAAGGAACGGTTACAGGGGATTACAGTATCCGGTACGGTTGTCGACGACAGGGGCGAACCTCTTCCCGGAGTGAACGTATTGGTCAAGGGAACGATGCTGGGAGCGGTAACCGACATAAACGGCAAGTATACCCTCAATGTGTCCGACAAGGGCGTCGTGCTGGTATTTTCATTCGTGGGGTTTGTTACGCAGGAAATCGAAACGGGCGCTCAAACCGTCATGGATGTATTAATGGTTGAAGACATACATCAGATAGACGAAGTAGTCGTTACCGCACTGGGTATCAAACGCGATGAAAAAGCGCTGGGTTATGCGGTACAAACCATTACGAACGAGGATCTGACCATCGCGCGGGGAGCGAACGTGGTGAACTCGCTTACCGGTAAAATCGCCGGCGTGAGCGTGACGAACAGCACCGAGTTTATGGGCGGCAACGGAATCACCCTGCGGGGATACGGACCGCTGATTGTCATCGACGGCGTAATGTTCGGGAACACCTCGCTGGACGACATCCCGGCGGAAGACATCGAATCGCTCTCCGTACTGAAAGGCCCTACCGGCGCGGCGCTCTACGGATCGAGAGGGGCTAACGGCGTGATCATGGTGACCACCAAAAAGGCAAAGGAAGCAGGACTGCATGTCTCAATCAACAGCAGTACCATGCTGCATGCGGGCTACACGGCCTTTCCCGAAGTGCAGACTGCATACAGTTCGGGCAACGGAGGCCGGTATGTGCCCGGAGTCGCCGATTACGTCTGGGGCGACCGCTTAGACATCGGACGCACGGGTTCGCAGTACAACCCCTACACCTACGAGTGGGAAGTACTGCCGCTGACTTCGAGAGGGAAAAACAACTTCCAAAATTTCCTCGAACAGGCCATCGTGACCAACAACAACGTGAGCGTGGAAATGAAAGGCGACCTCGGCGGGTTCCGCGCTTCGGTGAACCATATTTACAACAAAGGGCAGTACCCCAATCAGGACTCGCAGAACTATTCGTTTTCCGTGGGCGGAAACCTCGACTACAAACGCTTTCACTTGGATGCGGGCATCAACTACCACAAACTCTTCTACTCGAGTAACCGCGGCACGGGATACGGACAGGGCAGTTTCATGTACAACATGGTGATCTGGACCGGCGCGGAATACGACATCCGCGACTATCGCGATTACTGGCTGAAAGGAAGGGAAAACGAACAGCAAAACTGGTTTGTCGACGAATGGTACGACAACCCGTATTTCCTTGCATACGAAAAAATCGCGAGCGGACATCATGACAAGACCAACAGCTACCTGACCATGAGTTACGACATTACCGACTGGCTGCAGGCGGTGGTGCAGTTCGGCATCGACGCCTACGCGAACCGTTCCAACTGGCGAACCTCCAAAGGCGCGACGCCGAGCGACGCCGAATGGGAGGGTGCATTGGGATATTACTATCTGGGCACGAACATCCATTACAGCACGAACAACGATTTCCGGCTGATGGCGGATAAGCGGTTCGGCGATTTCCGTATCGACGGCTTCATCGGCGGTTCGCTCTATTACTACAACGCCGAAGCGTTGAGTGCGGAAACGTCGGGCGGAATCAACATGCCCGGATTTTATTCGCTGTATGCTTCTGTCGAAAAACCGAATGCCAGCCATGCGTATAACAGGGACGCGATCAGCAGCCTTTACGGGAAAGCAGGGCTGTCGTGGCGGAGCCTGGCGTTTGTGGAAGTGACCGGACGTAACGACTGGAGCTCGACGCTGGCCGAATCCGAACGCTCGTATTTCTATCCTTCCGTTTCGGGAAGCCTGATCCTGTCGGAATTTATTCCTTTGCCGAAGGTGATGGACTTTTGGAAAGTCCGCGCCTCCTGGACGCAAACCAAGCATCCGGCAGATCGTTACGTCATTAACCAAACCTACGGCACGCCAAATACCGACTATTGGGGCGGCATTTCCGCTATCGCGATGTCCTCGACGATACGCGACGCAACGCTCCGCCCGTCGGCTTCGGCCTCGTACGAACTGGGCGCCGACTTCCGGTTTTTCGGCGGCCGCCTGAACCTGGACGGAACGTATTATGAACGGCTCAATTATGATTTGCAGCGGGAAGCAACGATGAGTTCGGCAAGCGGTTACAGTTCCACGCTCGTCAACTACGGCGAAGAACATCTCAGCCGCGGCGTGGAGATCGCGGTGAGCGGGGATCTGGTCAAACGAAAGGATTTCACGTGGAACTCCGCGATCAACTGGGCGGCCGACCGGTATTACTATCACAAAGTCGATGAACAGTATTCGACCAAATATCCCTGGGTAGCGGCAGGCAAAAACTGGCACTGGATTGCCGAAGCCGATTACGAACGCGATCCCGAAGGCAATATCATCAACTATAACGGCATGCCGAAATTAAGCGACTATTTGTCGCTGTACGGCAGTTATAATCCCGACTGGGTATGGGGCTGGACAAACAGGATCCGCTACAGGAATTTCCACCTGGCTTTCTCGTTCGACGGACGCGTGGGCGGGTTGATGTTTAACAGTATCGAGCAATACCTGATGCTCTCCGGACGGTCGACAGATACCGACACCCAGTGGCGCTACGAAGAAGTGGTCGACGGTAACCGGACGCCATACGTGGGCGAAGGGGTGAGAATCGTATCCGGCAGCGTTCAGTACGACGATGTCGGGAATATCACCGATGATACGCGCGTATTTGCGCCCAACGACGTGCCGGTATCCTATGAAACCTATACGAGGAAAATAGCGGACTATACCATGGCGCGCCGCTTCTTCCACAAAAAAACATTCCTCAAGCTGCGCGAAGTATCGCTGAGCTACGACATTCCGAAGTCGATTTGCCGGCATATCGGGATGCAGGGCGCCGAAATATCGGTAGTCGGACAGAACCTCCTGCTCTGGACAAAGGACTTCCGCTTTTCCGACCCCGACATCAACGATGAAAATATCAATTCGCCATCTATTCGTCTGGTCGGATTGAACCTTAAGCTAAATTTTTAAAAACAGACGGACATGAAAAGTGTATTTCATAAAATTACAGTTCCGGTGTTGTGCATCCTGCTGGCGGGATGCGATTTCGACGAAATCAACACCAATCCCAACGCGCCCGCCACGGCAACCCCCGGGATGCTGGCCGCCGGGCAAATCGGCAATATGTTGATAAAGTCCGACAACGGAAAAGGCTTCTTCTTCGACCACATGATCAGCAAACATATCAGCTGGCACGAGGGTACTACCGAAGACAGCCAGTACAACAGATTCGGCCGGTGGGGTTTCGACGTGTACCTCAACCTGACCAATGTCCAAAGAATGGTGGAAATTGCCGACGAGATCGATCAGGACGCTTATACCGGGCTTTTCCTGTTTATCAAGGCGCAGCGGCTGTTTGACCTTTCGCTTGCCCTGGGCGATATTCCCTATTCCGGGGCGCTGCAGGCGCTTGACGGAGTCACCTCGCCGAAATACGACGCGCAGAAAGACGTGATGCGGCAAATCCTCAATGATTTGGACTCTGCCTACAGGCATTTCGAAAACGCCGGAACGCGAAGCTTCGCCGGCGACATCACCCATTTCGAGGGAAATCCCCAAAAATGGCAACGCGCCGTTTCCGTACTGCAACTGAAGACGCTGATCAACCTTTCGAAAAAGGAAACCTCCGACCCCGACCTGAACATTCGCGCTCGGTTTGCCGGCATCGTAGCCAGCCGGCAATTGATGCTGTCGAACGGTGATAATCTGCAACTCACCTACGGGACGCAGACGTCAACCAAATATCCGATGTACGTGCTTGGCGGAAACAGGAACTCGATGTATCCCGACATGACCGCTCCGGTGATGAATCCACTGAAACAGTACGGGGATTACCGGCTGTTTTCGCTTGCCGAACCGAGCAAATATCAAATGAATCCCGACAGTCAGACCGGCCTGACCGAAAGCGACTGGGAAGCGTACCAGTGTGTTGACCCATCGGGGATCTTTGCCGAGATCAACCGGCTCCACCTTGACGGAAAAGTGTCGCTGCTCAACAACCGCTTTTTCGAACTCCAGGAGGGACAGCCGGCGATCAAGCTCGGCTATGCCGAACAGGAATTTATCCTGGCCGAAGCACGCCTGCGCGGATGGATCACCGGCGACGCCAACGAATATTATAAGGAAGGCATCAGGGCGAGCATGAAGTTCACCGGGGATCATACGCCCGGAGGATATGCCCACGGCAGGCCCATCACCGACGACTGGATCGAGGCGTTCCTCCAAAAACCCGAAATCCAGCTGTCGGGAAACACGCTTACCGAAGAAAACCTGAGTAAAATCATTACCCAGAAATATCTGGCGGCGTTCATGCACGACACCTATACCTCGTACTTCGACTATCGCCGTACGGGTTATCCCGTGTTGCCGGTCAATCCCGAGAGCAACCAGAACACCGTTCCCGACAGGATGCCGTTACGCTGGATGTATTCCGAAACCGAGTATCAGTACAATCGCGAGAACGTGCTGGAAGCCGTGCAGCGTCAGTTCGACGGCAACGATGAGGTGAATCGGGAAATGTGGATATTAAAATAATTTGCGCGATGAGAAAGATAAAAATAATTCTGTCAGGACTGCTGATATTCCTTATTCCGAGCGTTTTCACGTTATGCGGAAGCAACAAGCCGTCCGAAGAGCCTGAAATTCCCGTTCAACCCGAAGAGTCCGATGGCTGTCCGCGATTTATCGTGATTTCGGATACGCATTTCGGTAACTCCGCAGGCAGGGGCCCGATGGAAAAAGTCCCGCGAGCGCTGAAAAACCTTACCGGGAAAACGCCGGAAGCAGACGCTGTGTTTGTAGTCGGCGACATCACAGAAGGCGGAGAGAGCCGGCAGTACGACCAGTTGCTGTCGGTATTCGGCGACAGGGCGAACGTTCCCGAAGGTATGCCGGTTTACTTCATGATGGGCAACCACGATAACTTTTCGGGAGCGAATGCCGCGAGCCTCTACCTGTCGAAGACAGAACAGCCTTTGAACCAGTATATCATCATCAAGGGTTATCCGTTCATCACCGTCAGCGAAACAGGCTCCGACCAGAACGATTTCAACGCCGCCGCCGTCAAGTTCCTTGCGGACAATCTGGCGAAAGCGGCAAAGGATTATCCGGGCAAGCCGGTGTTCGTGTTCATCCACGTCCCGACGATCAATACAACGTACGGCTCGGTGGTTTCGGGCGCGCTGCCCGACGGAGGCTGGTGTACCGACAGGTTCAAATCTACTTTGGATAAATATCCGCAAACGGTAGTCTTTTCCGGACATACCCACTATCCGCTCGGCGACCCGCGCTCGATCCACCAGGACAGGTTTACGGCCATCAATACGGCAAGTACTACCTACAGCGAGGTCGAGCCGAATATCGAACTCAGCGGAGGAACGTTGCCCAACGGTTGCGAAAACATCACCGAAGGACTGATTGTCACCGTCAAGGAAAACGGCGACGTGGAACTCGAACGCTGGGACACGCACCGCAACGAGGAAATCGCACCGCGGTGGCTGCTCCAAGCCCCCCACGACGGCACGGCGTTCGCATACAAAAACCGTACCGGCGGCACGGCGCCTGCATTTGCAGGCAATGCGCAGCCGACAGTCGGGAACATCGCTTTCGGCGCGTGCAGCGTGTCGTTCCCGCAAGCCTCCGACGACGAACTGGTGCATCACTACAAAGTGGAAATTCTCAACGGCAATACCGTTGCCGCTAAACACGTCATCTTTTCGGGCTTTTACCTCAACAGCGACATGCCCGCTACGCTGACGGTCGATTTCACCGGACTGTCGGCGAGCACGTCCTATACGGCAAGGGTCACGGCTTACGATTCGTACCGCCGGCCGTCGCAGCCGATTCGTGCGGTTTTCCGTACCGCCGAATAACAATATTACACCAATGAAAAAGTTTTTTTTATTATTAATAACTCAAATTCAAGAATGATGAACAGTAAAATCAGATTATTCGCTATTGCGTTCATGACATGTGCAGTAGCAGTAGGGACGCAATCGTGTTCCGACGACCCGGAGGATGTAAAAGTGACAGGCGTCACGGTGGATCCCGAGAGTCAAACCCTGTTGGTGGACGGTACGGTTACGCTTGCCGCCACCGTTTTTCCCTCCAATGCAACCGACAAAAGCGTGACCTGGGAGAGCGATAACCCCGGCGTGGCTACGGTGGTCGATGGTTTGGTAACGGCTCGCGCCGTGGGTACGGCGAACATTACCGTTACGTCTGTGTCCAATAAGGAGAAAACAGCGACTTGCGTGATAACGGTGAGCGCGTCATACAGTGTTTCGCTGAGCGCCGAGGCCCTGCGGATGCCGGCAGGAGCGATCTATACCCGGACGCTTGTCGCGACAATAACGCCGAGTGATGATTCCAAGACGGTAACGTGGAACTCGAGCAACACTGGAGTAGCGACCGTGACCAACGGAGTGATCACTGCCGGTGCAACGGCGGGAACGGCTACGATTACGGCAACCTTGTCAAGCGATGCCAATACAAAAGCCGAATGTACGGTAACGGTAGTGGATGTGTCTTCGATACCCGCAGGGGCATCTTTAGCCGGCGTATGGACTTTCGAGGACGCAGCTAACCCCGGCAAGGCGACGGTAGGCGAAGACCTGGGAGTTAGCGGAAGTTTCACGTCGGTTGAAGGGCCGGGCAACACCAAAGCCGTGGTAGCCGGCGAGAACGCTTTCTTCACGATATACCACAACATTGGTGCGAACGGCGGCAGCGAATACGACGGCGAATATACGAACGAATACACGCTGATGATGGATATCCGCGGCTCGCAGGAAGGATTTGCCGAATGGCTGTCGGTGTACAACAACATCTACGACAACGAAGGCGAGGGCGCCCTGTGGATCGACGGCGCGGGAAATATAGGCTTTGAAGCTCTTGGCGGCTATTCTGATATCGGACTGACGCCCGACGCCTGGCATCGGGTAGTCATCGCCGTAAACCTCGCGGAAGAATCGTTCAAAGTCTATATCGACGGCCTGCCTGCCTTCACGGCAAGCATGGGTTGTGACCTCGATGGAGAGTGGAGCCTTTATCCCGACGTGGTGTACATCGGTTCCGACGGTGGGGGCTATTCCGGCCCGGATTTTGCCGAAGTCATGATGTGGGGCGTCCAACTGACCGCCGAGCAGGTGGCCGCGCTTGGTACCCCGCTTGGCGCCCCGTAAACCATAAAATAAGGAGAAGTTTTTTAATACTTCATGGATCATTGTCAGGTCGCACGTCATTGATGCGGCCTGACTTTTTTTTGCGCTTTTGTAAGGTCTGTCGACCACTGTCAGGGTCGCGCGAAACACCCTGTCAGCGGAGACACTTTCCCTGCTCTTTCGGCCTTGTCAAGAACAGGTAGAGACGTGGCATGCCACGTCTCTGCAAAAATCATTTGCTTTTGTCCGGCGCGGCAGGTATGGGCGGTATCGGCCTGTAATTCTTCAATTCATCGAGAATCACTTCTATCGCCTTGTTCAGCTGGTCATCCGTTCCTGCATATTCGCGTGCCGGGTCGTTATCGATGGCGATATCGGGATCAACGCCATAGCCTTCGATGATCCATTGTCCGGTTTCGGACGAATAGGATGCAAACTCGGGCTTACGCAGATCGGTGCCATCCACAAACGGGAGCGAACCGCGGATGCCCACTACGCCGCCCCAGCTGCGCGTGCCGATTACCTTACCGATGTGGTGTTTCTTGAATCCGTACGGGAACAGGTCGCCGTCCGAAGCCGAATACTTATTGATGAGCAACACTTTCGGGCCGATCATCATTTGTGAAGGCGTTTGCGTGGGGATCAGCGAGTTGCGGGAAATGTTGGCGCGGGTAATCTCGCGCGCCAGGCGTTCGATGATCATGGGCGAAACGTTACCGCCGCCATTGCCGCGATCGTCGATGATCAGGGCTTTTTTGTCGAGCTGCGGATAGAAATATTTCACGAACTCATTTAATCCGTCCGGCCCCATATCCGGGATGTGGATATAACCCGCCTGCCCGTTGGTGGCCTTGTCCACCTTGCGGATATTGGCCTGCACCCAATTGTAGTAATACAGGTTGGCCTCGTCGTCTATGGGCAGTACAATCACTTTACGGCTACCGGCAAGCGCGGGCTTGCTGTTCAGTTGCAGCTCCACCTGGCGATCGGCCATCCCCGCGAGGTACCGGTAGATGTCGTCCGCTTTCTCGAGCGATTGTCCGTTGATTGCCGTGATATATTCGCCTTTCTTTGCATCGACGCCCATTTCGGTGAGCGGCGAACGCAATGCCTTATTCCAGTTGGCTCCGGCAAGGATGGAATCGATACGGAAAAATCCCGACACGTCCCTGCTGATTTTGGCGCCGAGCAAACCGGTTCGGATGCGTGGCGCCTGCACCCGGTCGCCGCCATTGATGTAAGCATGGCCTACGTTCAATTCGCCGATCAATTCGCCGATCAGGTAGTTCACGTCGTCTTTGGTTTTGGCATACGGCAGCAACACCGCATATTTGTCGTGCATGGCAGGCCAATCCACACCGTGCATGTTGCTCACGTAGAAAAAATCGCGCATCTGGCGCCAGCACTCGTCGTATATCTGCTTCCATTCGGCCTGCCTGTCCACATACATCTTCAAACCGGCCAAATCCACAGCCTTGTCCTCAAGGTTGATTTTGGCAGATGGCGTATCCATCACCCAGTAATCGCCGCTTTTCCGCACCAGCATCCTGGCGCCGTCGGCCGAAAGCGTGTAGCTCATGCCCTGTCCCAGCTCGGTTTCCTTTTGTTTTTCGAGATCGTACATATAAATATTGCCTGCACGCTGGTAATACAGCTTATTATTGGCGTGTTGCAGGTTCCAGTACCTGTCGGCCGGGACGGGCAGGTCGAAGATGCGGCGGGTAAGCCCTGTGGTGTCGATCCTGGTGACAGCCGGTTCATCTTTTTTGGCTTCCGGCTTGGCTTTCCTGTCATCTTTTTTGACTTCCGGCTTCGGTTCTTCGGTTTTCGGTTTCGCTTCATCGTTCACAGGCGCAAAAGGGCTGGGCGTATCGGAAGCCAGGGTTACAGCATAGATGCGGCTCATTTTCTGGTAAGCGAAATTCCATTCCACTTCGCTGTAGATGGGATTGAAGTTCCGGTCGGACACAAAGAACAGGTACTTGCCGTCGCGGCTGAATGCCGGCGAGCCCGAACTGTACCAGCTGTCGGTTACGTCCGTTTTCTTTTTGTCGACAGTGTTGTAAAGGACTACACGGGAAAACTGGTTTTGGGCCGATTCCACATACGCCACCCAGCGACTGTCGGGCGACCATGCAAACTGCGAAAATTCCCAACGCGACGACTGCGCTACCGGCGTCACTTCCCCGGTCTTGATGTCCACGTACTGCAGGCGCATTTTCTTGTCATTCCACAGGATTTTCCTGCTGTCGGGCGACCATTCGATGTCAAACTTGTAGGTGTCGGCGCCCGTTGTCAGTTGCACGGCCGGTTCACTGCCGTCCTGTTTCTGGATATAGATCTCATATTCGCCGCTGCGGTCGCTCAGGCAGGCAATCCATTGCCCGTCGGGCGACCAGTCGACATTGCGGTCGTGCGCGCCGGAACTCATCGTCAGGTTACGGGTAATGCCCGTTTTTGCCGGAACGGTAAATACATCGCCGTGAGCGCCCACCGCCAATCGTTTACCATCCGGCGAAATATCGGCCGAACGTACTTCCCGCGACACGTTTTTCAACTCGTTACGGCCTGCTACGCCGTCGTCATGTATCCGGACGCTGATTTTGCGGGCGTTGCGTGTAGTCACATCCAGGCAATAGATGTCGCCGCCGTTCTCGTACACAATCATCTTGTCGCCTGCCGACGGGAATTTTACATCGTATGCGGTATAATTGGTCACTTTGCTTGTTTGCCCGGTTTTGACGTTGTACACGAAGATGTTGGACGTACGGTCGCGGTCGGACACAAAGAATATCTCGTCGCCGAACCACATCGGGAAAATGTCCTGCGCCGGATTATTGGTGATGTTCCTGGTGGATTTGGCAGCAAAATCGTAAATCCATACATCATCGGCCATCCCGCCCCGGTAGTATTTCCAGGTGCGGAATTCGCGGAAAACACGGTTGTAGGCCAGTTGGCTGCCGTCTGCAGAGTATGAGCTCCAGCCGCCTTCGGGCAGAGGCAGCTCAACGGACATGCCACCCGCAGCCGGCACGCTGAACAACTGTCCCACAAAGGCGTTGAACGACTGCTTGCGCGAACGGTAGATCACATTTTTACCGTCGGGCGTCCAGCCCATGACCACATTGTTGGGCCCCATGCGGTCGGACACATCGTCGCGTCCGAGGGTGGCGGTGCAGGTCAGTCGGCGGGGTTCGCCCCCTTGCGCCGGCATCGCATACACTTCGGTATTGCCGTCGTAGTTGGCCGTAAAGGCAATTTGTGAACCGTCGGGCGAGAATCGTGCAAACATCTCGAATCCGGGCGCATTGGTGATTTTACGGGCTTCGCCTCCGGTGAGCGCCACAGTGTACAGGTCGCCGGAATACGTAAATACCAATTGATTGCCGTACGCCGCCGGAAAACGAAGTAACCGCGCATCCTGCTGGGAATGGAGTATTTGTGCGCCAAGACAGATACAAATTGTGAGGAATATTTTTTTCATGATGGATCATTTAAATTTTGCGCAAAAATAATCAAGTAATTGAAAATTGAAAATGATGATAACGGCCTCTTTTTTGAGGCGCTAAACAGTTTCGACCCGGAATGGCTTGAATCTTTTGATGAATCGCTCGAAACCCCAAAATACAGAGATAGTTCCTTTTCCTTCATTGTCAAATTTTCCCGATACAGGAAATCGCTTTTACCCTGTCCGAACAGCGATGGCGTTCAACCCCCGTCGGGCCATTCGTCACATACGTCCAGTACCTTCCGGTACCTTCCGTATTTCTACTTCCGTCTTACGAACGCTTAGGAGCAGTCAAGGAATAGACGTTACGTTTCGGCGGCTTGAAAAGCCGGATTTTCATAACCGCAGGTCGCGACCTGCGGAAAGGAGATGTGGAGGAGAGACGCGTCTTCCGCAAGCTGCGCTTCGCTTGCATGCGGTTACGAAAATAAAGCCCTTCGAGCTATGATACCTTGAGAAAATTTTGGACAATGTAATCATGAAAAACGTAATGCTTATTTTCTGACAACTCCTTATTTCCGGATAACTTATATGTACTCACGGTTTACTTATGCTTATCCGCGGTTAACTTATTCCTGTCCGCAGTTTACTCACGCTTGTCCGCAGTCAACTTATGCCTGTCCGCGATCAACTTATGTCTTTCCGCGGTCAACTCTGGCCTTTTTAAATCGCTACTCGGCTGGTTGACTGTCATCTTTTGGATAACCCCGTGCAAGCCGCAGGCGCAACTCGGGGCAGGTGCCGACCTCCTGCCTGTTTTTAAAATTTGACCGTTACGCTTTCGCCGGCATGGCCTGCTTGAGGCAAATCCACCGAAATGTGGCTCATACTCCCGGCTTCATCCCAGACAGCCGTGAAGTTTTCGCCTTTCTTTTCGATTTTACGATTCACGCTGAAGTGCATTTTTCCCAGCTTGCGCGACGGGTCGGCAACGGACAGTTCGAAACCGGAACCTGCGACTTTAACCATGACCATTCCCGGACTGTCCATCATCACCGCGTATCCGCCGGATAAGCGGAGCGTGCTGTTTTTGTAACAGACGATTTGTAAAATCTTCAGTGTTTTGTGCCACACTGCCTGCAGTTCCCGGGTATTGGACAATACGTCTATTTTCGGGTTTTGCCAGGCCTCAGCCACCTGTTCTTCGCCTGCGCCGGGCATCACTACGTATTGATAGGCAGCGCCGTTTAAACGCGCCCCATGGTCGATCCAGAGCTTAAAAATATCCGTACTGACTTCCCTTTTGGACGCGCCGGTTTGGCGGTTGACTCTGAACCAGCTGCCGGTTGCGGCCTGGTTGGCCAGGTTAATTCTCGCCGGTTGCGGAAAGATATAGCCTGCGCCGCCGTGGTATATCCACCGGACGTCGTCTATCTGCCGTTCGCCGCGCGGCACGGTTTGCACTTCCCCGTCGGCATTGACGGTTACATCGCCATGCAGCAGGCACTGGTTCATGGTGGTGGCTACCGTATTATTCGTCCCCGACTTGATGCCTGCGCCAAGGCATACATATTCACTGTCGAAGAAAAACCATGCTTTACGCGCGCAAAGCGGATCGTGCGGACTGATGAAATCGAACGCCGCTGCACCATACAAGCCGTCGGTAACCGCTCCCGCAAAATCCATCGCGCCATATTTCTGTATCTCGTTCTCATGAGGCAACGACGGCTTTTGCAGGATCGTCGTCCCCGGTATCTTCTGCCAGTCGTACACGGGCGCTACATCGGCGTACTCGGTTCCTGTCACCGAGATATAGTTGGCGCCGTCGCCGCGGTGGTGGTTCATCAGGCCTTCGCCGTTGTAGGGCTGCTCCATGTTGGCGTTGCGGTCGGAATACATGCGTACCGACGCGAAATATCCGGGACGCTGGTGCGTATAATATTCACTCAGCCAGAAGAACTTGCCGAACGAATATGTCGGCTTTGCCTTATTCTGTCGGATGTTGACGATTTCCTGCAATTCGGCCTTCCGGTATGATGTGGCTGCGATCAGACGTTCGGGAGTACGGATACCCATCGGACCGCCGTGTCCCTGCCGGGCAATGTCGCGATTGGCTGCCGCCGGATCGGGATATTTGCCGTAAACCATCTGCTTGCAAATCCCGTCGAGGTAATAATCGACCAGCTGCCTGACGGCCTGTTCCGAAAACCGGCAGCGCGCGCCTTCCGTGTAAGCCGCCCATTCGGCAAAGGCATCGGCATAACCCAGACCGTACGAAAGGGTATTGTTTACATGATCGTCGCGATGGTGGAAACTGTAGTCGTATTGCATACCGCGCTGATCCGCCGGCACAAAACGTATTTCGCCTTCAATCACCTTCACCAGCATTTCGAAGGTCGCGGCATCGCGTCTGAAAAGCGCGTTCTTGGCCTGAATGCCGGCGATCTTGATCCGGTCGCCACTCTGACGCGCTCCCTGCGCATTGATGTGCGAACGTGCAGTAATCGCCGAAGCTTTATCAATCTGCGTTTGGGAAAGGTCTTTGTCCATGATCAGCAACACGGATGTAAGCGCGTCGGGCGTGCCGATTTCGTTCCACCACCAGTTCTCGCAGATGAAATCGTGCGCCAGCCAGTAATCAAGCGCCAGGTAGACGGCGTTTTTCAACTCCTTCCCGCCTTTCAGCGCCGAGCCTTTTTTCCCGTAAGCACGGCTCATCTGCACCATGTTCGACAGGTGTTGCGAATGCCCGAAAGCTTCGCGCGACACGTTGTCATAGTCAATACCCGGCCAGGTGCCGTCCCTGCGGAGCGTGGACATCAGTTCTTTTACCCGGGCGTCGTTCACCGGGGGCGCCATCAGTGCGGCAACGATCCGCCCGCGGATAATTTCAATGTCCGGGCTGGGACTTGCGTAAGATCGGGTTGCCGGCGAAGCTATCAGTAAAGCGAAGATAAATGTGATCCTGTTCATGATGATGATTTGATCGGTTTGTTTTTTCAGGTTGATTTTCTGATTTTCGGGTTGACCCTGTCAGGTCGGCAGGTATCGTTACAGTTGTATCCGGTACTTTCCTGCCGGAACCTGCACCGTATAAACGCCGTCGGCCAGGGCGCCCTGCAGTTTCTTGCCGGAGGCGGGTTCCGATAATTCAGGCGGACGGGTTCCGGCTACGGGTATGGTCAGGGTGATGTCGCCGGAGGCCATCAGGTCGAAACCATCGCCGTTGCGATTCAGGGAAGCCTGCACATCCCCGTTTTCCGATGCGACGCTCCATTTCCCCTTTGCAAGAAACCGGCCATTGCCGAGGAAAAGGCCCTCCGGCGTACCGTTTATGTCGCTTGCAACCGCGTAGGTGCCTTTGAACCGCATATCCCGGTGCGCTATATCGGGTTCTCCCGAAGCGCTGTTGAAGATATAATCCGTCCGGGAAGCCGACTGTACCGTGATCCCGACAAAATCGCCGGTATTACCGAAATACCCGACCGACGTTATCGATGATCCTTCCACGGAAGCGTAGGGATGGTATACCGCAACAAACGGACGGTTCCACGCTTCGCCCTTCTGCCTGACGATGAGTGTCGGCAACGGCAGGTTCAGCAATTCATCCGGGACGGAGCCTTTGACGAGGGCGTTGGATTTGGGCGACATCACATCAAAGACCGTCCTTCCCGGATAACCTTTCATCCACATCTTCACCGTCACGTCGTCCTGCTGCTGGAGGTCGATACGGAACCGGGCCGTAAAATCCCGGTCGTAAGCTGCGGCTTTCTTGTCTTCGAAATAATTGTACCCGTTCATGTCGCCCGCTTCGGACGAGAGTTCCTTCGTAGGCGAGAGCGACAGCTTTTGTCCCGCAGCGCTCATCAAATCTATCCCCTGGCCGATACTGTGGTACAGGTACTCGTGCTTGATGTCCCTTCCATCGTTACGCGCCGAACGGAAGATGTCCACCACGTAAGCCGATTTTTCGCCGGTGCGGATGATGCTGGTAAGCCGGTTTTGACGCGCATCGGTTTCAGGCTCGGTATATGCAACATGTGCAAAGTTCACTTTGTCCGCCGGCAGAAGGTTTTCGGCGTGGGCGGGGTAACAGGAGAGCAACCGGTAAGGATAGTTGCTCCGCATCATCCCGTAGTCCGATTTACCGTCGACAATCACCGTGTTGTGCGCCGGGAAACGCGCATAATACTCCTGGTTGTCGCGAGTGCCGTATGTGATGCCGAAAGAACTCTCGGGAGCGGTCATCAATCCTTTGCCGTACATTTCGAGCGAGATGCCGTTGGCATGGGCATGGTTTCCGTAAGCGCCCGTGAGCGTGAAGGCCATGCCGTCCTGCCTGTCGCGTCCGTTGCGCTGTATCAGCCAGCTGACATTGGGCGCGTAGTAGGTGTCGCGGATCAGGTGGTCGTAAGTGATTTCCGCCGGGGATATGTCCATGAGCTGATCCACATAGAAGAACAGCGAGAACATATCCCTGTTTTCGTCGCGGTTGTATGCACGGTCGGCGATCAGCCCGGCGAGGGCCTGCGTCAGTTCTTTTTCGCTGTCCGTTTCCCCGTATTTGCGGTACAGGGCGATCAGCATCTCGAGCGACTGCGGATAAAGGGGTACATATTTGGCATCGCCAAACGCTGTGACGCGGCCATTGGGAAACAGGTATTCGGCTGTGGCCGGAACCGCCTTCTTTATCACGGGAAAGGCGTCCAGCATGCGGTTGTTTTCGGCATTATCGATCAGGCAAATCACATCGAGCATGTCCTTGCATACGCTCATGGAGTATGTAGCCGATTCGGGCCACAGTCCCGTTTCGGGATCGAATGTTTCGCCGACCATTTCTTTCAGTGCGAATTGCCGTATGGTGGTGTGGTTGAGGATTTCGTCGAGATAGTATTGTTTTCCGCGACCATCCCTGTAGTGCGAATTGTCTTCGAGGGCGAGCGCCAGGTAGGTGACGAACCGCGCCTGAAAAATGTTCCAGTTGTTGTCCGGAACGCCATACATGATCTCCTGCTCGGCAAAGCGTTTGAACACCGAGGCGATCATATCCAAATCGGCATGGTTGCGTTTCAGGTAATCGTGAATAAAATCATAACATACAGCCATGTGGACAATGATCCCGTCGAGGATGACCTCGAAGGTGGCCAGCCCCATCAGGTGGCTGTTGCCGTAATCCTCCAATGCAAAGGGTTCGCGGCGATGATGCATCCCCGTCACGTAAGTGAGGAATATATCGGAAGCAAACCGGGCGTATTTTTCCTCGCCGGTGTACCAGTACAGGAAGGCGGCACTGGCAGCCATCGCCATGATGCGTTCGTTCATCGGGCCGATCATGCGCCCGGTTTTCGACGGGTGCACCCATTCCCACGGATGGCCTTCCTTCTTCATGTTTTGCAGGTACATGCCTTTTTCGTCCATGTAAGGCTGTGTATCTTCCAGCGAAGGCATGGCGTAATCGGTGGCTCCGTCGCGGTTGCCGGCAAACTTCACTGTGGGAACCGGCGCGCGCCCCGTACCGTGCGAAAAACGGTTACCCTTCACATATACCCGCTCGTAGTGCGCGTCCCAGTACATCTGCATGCGCGAAACAATCCATTCCGGATCGGTCTGGTGCCGGTCAACATACGGGTCGACAGCCGATTTGATCTTTTCGTACGACCGTTTCGCCCGGTCAACCGTTTGCAATTTGCCGGCAAAAGCGGATTTTTGACCGTCGGTAATATAAATCCGCGGGTGGGAGTCCTTTTTGCTGCATCCTGAAAAGATTCCCATAGACGCAACAACTGCTATCAATAATATCTCTTTTGTTTTCACGAGAAAGGTTTTATATGAGTGTCAATTTTCTGCACTTCAGGCTGAGATGCGAATTTCCATGCTACGGGGGTTGGTTGGTTCCAAAATCTTTTTACTTTTCGGTCGTATTTTGTTGATCAATCGTATCCCAGGCAAGCAGTAGCCCCACCATTTCAGAGTAGCTCAAAATACCGCTTTGTTGCTGATTGGTTTTGAGGTAAGCGTCGTACACTTTATCCTGAACAGCTGACAGGGCTGGGTTCAGCGCTTTTGTCCAATGTTCCCGTATGGCGCGATAATCGGCTATGATACGCGGATCGATCTGACCGGCGGTCTCTTTGTAGCGGTCGGGCGAAATCTTCCGCAGGTTACCGAGCAAATAAGACACTGTTTGCAGGTAGCCGCTGTACCGAACTAAGGGGTGAGCGCTCGATGTGCAAACAACGGTTGCGTAGAGGTTACACTCCGCCTCGCTGGCAATGCCGAACTGGTGCGCTTTCTCGTGCGCCAGGGTGTACGGATAGGTGATGGGAAGCGCGTAATTATTGACTTGCACTTCGTTAAAAAACGGATCGAAATAGCCCGAAACGCCCATCCGGGTCATCAGAGGCTCGGTGATGGTTTTTTTGGTGCGTCGCCAACCGCACGGGTAAGGCAAGCGCGTTGATTCGCGGCGTTTTTCGTACAAAGCCTCTATTTCGCGATCGATCTCCCTGACATCGAAATACGGATCGGCTATGTACGCATGATTCAGCGAATCGATGTAACGAATGACAAATGCTTCGAAAAACTCCCGGTCTTCCCTGGGTTGTTCCACGCCGAAACGTTCATGAAAACCCGGACGGAAGTACCCAATACCCCAAGCCATGTAAAACCAGACGATCATCCACAAAACAGACAACAGGCAAATGCTTGCCCAACGGCGAAATTTCAACCGCCGCATACACATCGCCACGATGCTGCCGGGCAACCATATCATTGCCACAATGATCAGTACATCCAACAGCGAGAATGGCGCCCAGCGAGTAAGGAATGAAAGGACAGCGGCTATTATCGGGTAACAATAATGCATGTACGCCTCTGCCAGTACCGGGATACGCGTACAAAGAAAAATAAATGCCAGGAAAAGAAACCCAACCCCTGATTGTATGAAGATTTTTTTCAAGATGACCGGTTGAGTTTTTCGTATATCAGGTAACACATCCATGCATCGGTGGCAGCGTAGCGTTGCTGGGCTTCGGTGAGGATGTCGTTTTCCCAGTTGGAGAGTTGCTGCGATTTCGAGATGCGAACACCCAGTACGATACCCGCCATTTTGGCCAACCCGATATTCTTGATGTTGAATTTCTGCACCATATCCTGCAAGTCGATAAATCCGCAAGGCTGTATTTTTGCAGAACGCCTCAGTACATCAATGTCGTTTTTGATGGCGGCGCCTATTTTCAGGATATGAGGATCGGACAGCAATGCCAGCAGGCTCTTGGGCACGTCCATCCTGCAAAGACGGAACAAAAAAGCTTCGGAGGCAGTGGATAATTGCAGAAGCGCTACATGATTCACTTTGCCTTTGGTAAATGACGGACGCGTTTCGGTATCAAAACCCAGCACGGGATAAGATCTTAAGCGGGCGACTGCTGTTTCGGCCGCTCCCGGGCGCTCAATCACATGTATCTTCCCCTCGAAACGGATCAACGACAATGCGTGAAGCTCATCATTGGAAATCTCGGACACAAACATGCTTCTACCTCATCGGACGGGTTGGTTCACTATTCGGCAAACAGGCATGATGTTATTCCATTTCTTCTTCATCATATTCTTCGGACATTTCATCTTCCACTTCCTCATCCAGTTGCGATGCTTTTTTCGCTTCGGCATAACGGTGCTGATACAGGTTCACATGGATGATGCGGGTTGCAGTCAACAGTTTTACGCCCCAGTATTGTCCAAAGGTATCGAAACAGTCGGCAATAGCATCGTTCATGTTTTCGAGCGTGCCGGTTTCGTACAGTAATACAAAGTCCTTCAGTTCCTGGTATATGTCGGTAAGCATTTCCGACAGGCTGGCTTCGACTACCTTCACCGTGCCGGGATGACTCAGGTCGCTGAAATCGGAAAACTTGTCCAGCGCGCCAATATATGCAACCATGCCGGTGTAGATTTTATTGTATGTGCGCTCGGTCACAAATTTTTCGACATCCGAAGCATAACGCGCATCGATAACGGGAAGCTGGAATATGCCGGTGTAGATTTCGGGTAACAAACGTAACTGCATGTCCCAGAAATCGGTTATTTTCCTGTCGGGCAATTTCTCCAGATATTCGAAATACCTGCGGCACAGTTTTACAAACTCTTTTGTTTGCGGTGAAATAAGAAAATCTATTTTATTCATGAATTACAAGCCTATAAAAATCAAGCAAACCTATACATTATTTTCCATATCTACACAAAAGCAGGTGATTTTTTTTGAGTATTATTCCAATTTCATGTAATAATGCAAGATATGATCCGGGAGTAAATCCGGGTGAAAGATCCTGATCATGTCTTTCAGAATGATCTGCGGATTGACGACGCCTGATTCGAAAAAATCGTTGCCTCCTCCGGCGCCCGCCCGCGCATAATTATTATAAACCGCACCGGCCCGGAATGGATGAATGAGCGGCAAGCGTTCGTCCACCGAACGGATTTCGGCAAGCGTGCGGGCAGCGCCTGTATTGATCCAGAAATCGGCTGTTACTCCCTGATGGACGATGGTTTCGATACTGATGGGGATGCTTTCGTGCGAGGGATTGTCTTCCCATAAATATTGGCCGCCTGCATCGGCGATCATTGCAGCCATCCATGTTTCGCCGCCGGGGATGTACCAAATTCCCTGCCAGGGCAGTCCGCACAATATTTTCGGACGGTCGTTGCTCTTTACCAGATTCCGTAGCGACTCGTATTCATCCTTCATGGCGTCGAACTTCCGAACGGCTTGCTCTTCGCACCCGTAAAACGCCGCCATGAACTTGATCCACTCGGCTTTTCCGAGGGCTGTCCGTTCCAGGTATTCGGCATTGAACGCCACTTTCTGTCCCAGGCTGACGAGCCGCGCCATATTACCGGCAACCTCCTCGCCCACTCCATACGCGAAAATCACATCGGGTTTCAGGCTGATGATCTTCTCGTAGTTCAATCCCTGGTCATAGCCTATATCCACAACCTGTCCCGCGTCAATGGCTTTACGGATGACGGTATCCGACACAAACGCCGTACCCGACATTGCCTTAATGCTCGACTCCTTCCCCAAAGCCGATAACATCGCCACATGCGTGGTTGACAAGCAGACAACCCGCTCTACAGGCGTATCAATAACGGTATACTGCGCATATTTCGCCGGAATTTCCTTCCCTTTAGGACGCAATACGTAGCGATAGACCACGTTTTCCGCACCCTGCCACGGATTAGAAACTGTCAGCAGGGTGATGTCGCCATGCTTTTCCATTGTAAAGCCTCGTGCAGAGTTCACGATGGCCGAATCGGAAGAAATATCAGCCGATGTGGTAACAGCATGTTGTCCTCTGCCGATACAGGAAGAAAAACCTGCTATAAAGCCGGCGGACAGAAGGATATATTGTAAAACCCGGAGTATTGACATGTAAAAAGATATTGTTTGCATACGATAACAAACAATGTACCAAAATTGTGCGGCGGTCGTTATTACATCATCTGACGTTCAAAATTCAAAATTAGCCAAACCGATAACAAAAATTTGGAAAGAATTATGTACTTTTGGCGCGTCAAAAAAAGAGGCCATGGCAGGTATCACGCTGTATTATCACGAAAAGGACGAAGTTAAGGTGTCCAAAGACCTTGACTTGCTTCGGTTAAGGCCGATGTCGGATTTTGTGTGGATTGACATGAACAATGTGAGCCGCTCCACGGAAGAGAAACTGGAAAATATCCTGAAAATCTACATCCTCGAAGAATGGGAAATCGAAGAAATCGAAAGCAGTTCGCGTTACAGCGAATCGGAGGAATATATTGTAGCCAACTCCAATTTTCTGCAATTGAAACAGGATGAATTTCGCGAAGAAAACGTGTCGTTCATTTTGAAGAACAATATCCTGGTTTCGGTACGCGACTGCAACCTCCGGTCGTTTTCGGAAACGGAACGCAAGGTGATGGCCAGCCCGCGCCATTATAATTCCGGCTATTCGATACTTGTGACGCTCATGGCTACGCGGATCGACTATGACGCCGACCTGATCGAGAACATCACGCGTGAAATCTCAGCGCTCAGCCGGTCGATGACTACATCGAAGGAGGTGGACGAAGAACTGATCCACTTGATCAAGAACCTCCAGGAAAAGTCGATGACCCTGCTTGAGACCATCATCGACAAGCAAAGGGTAATCTCGTCGATGCTCAAAAGCGCTAAATTCCCGCTCGACGAGAAACCGATACTTTCCATCGTCATCAAGGACATCAATTCGCTGATCGATTACAGTAAATTCAATTTTGAACGGCTGGAATACCTGCAAAACACTTTCCTGGGTCTGGTGAATATCGAACAGAACAAAATCATCAAGATATTCACGGTGATAACGATTATCTTCATGCCATCCACGCTTATTGCGAGTATTTACGGGATGAATTTCGATCACCTTCCCGGTGCGCACATATTTTCCGGGTTTTATCTCACCATTGCCTTTATGGTTCTCGTGCTGGCAAGCATGTTATGGTTTTTCAAGCGCAAAAAGTGGCTGTAGCTTCGTGGGCGCCGGGTTTTGCCCGGCTTTAAACCCGGAACTTTACATCTGTTCAGGTTACTGAACTTCTTCCTTCGTCTGGTCTAATATTTCCATTCGTTTCACGGATTCTACGCCTTTGAGGCCTTTGAGGCGTTTCATCAGGTTGTCCAGGTCGATGGTGTCGTGTACGTACAGTTCGATGGCGCCTTCGAAAATGCCGTCATGGCTCGACATGTTGAAGGTGCGGATGTTGACGTTCAACTCCTCGGTAATCTGGGTCGTTATTTGCAGGTAAATGTCGGGACGGTCGATGCCCTGTATGGCGATCTTTGCTAAAAACGAAAACATTTTGTAGGTGGTCCATTTCACGGGGACAATCAGGTTGCCGCGGTTGGACGAAAGCTTCACAGCATTGGGACAGCGCGATTTGTGTATCAGGATCATGTCATTCGACGGGTTGAGGTATCCCACCACATCGTCGCCGGGGATCGGGTTGCAGCATTTAGCAATCCGGTAATTAAGCTTCGACTCGTCGATGTTCTTCTTCGATGGGTCGGCCGTTACGCCGCCATTGATCAGCTGTTCCCTGTTGGAAGCCGGCCGTGTCTTGGGCCCAAACAATTGCAACTGCCAGTAGCGTATCCATTTGTTTTTACTGTTCCGTTTCAGGATTTTCGGCAGATCGTCGAGAACGATCAGGTCGGCGCCAATTTTGCTGTACAACTCGTCTTTGGTTTGTGTATCGTAAGCTTCAAGCAGCTTGCGCATGACGCGCGAATTAGGGGTGACGTTATTCGTTTTGAGTTTTTCCTCGAAAATCGTTTTGCCGCGTTCCACCCGGTTTTTGTTTTCAGCCTTGATATTGTTCTTGATACTCGTTTTGGCCTTGGCGGTGGTTACTTCATCCAGCCATTCGCGTTGCGTCCGTTTTTTGTCCGAAGTAATGATTTCTACCTGGTCGCCACTGTGTAACTCGTGGTTGAGCGGCAGCAGCTTGTGGTTCACCTTGGCGGCAATAGCCCTGTTGCCTATCTCGGAGTGTATTTCGTAGGCGAAATCGAGCGTTGTTGCTTTTTGTGGCAGGGTTTTGATTTGACCTTTCGGTGTAAATACCTGTATCTCATGGGCAAAAAGGTTCATTTTGAAATCGTCGATAAACTCCATCGCGTCAGCATTCGGGTCCTGTATCGACTCCTTGATTTTCCGCAGCCATTTGTCCAATTCCGATTCCGACGAGGCTACGCCCTTATATTTCCAGTGTGCTGCAAAACCCTTTTCGGCAATATCGTCCATACGCCGGGTACGTATCTGTACTTCCACCCATTTACCGTCGTTACCCATTACGGTGATGTGCAGCGCTTCGTATCCGTTGGCTTTGGGCGTACTCACCCAGTCGCGGATCCGGTCGTGCTTGGGTGTGTAAATGTCCGTTATCAATGCATAGATATTCCAGCATTGTTTCTTTTCGGGGACATCCGGGTCGGGATCGAACACGATCCTGATGGCCGACAGGTCGTATATTTCCTCGAACGGGACGCCCTTATGCTGCATCTTGTAATAGATGGAGTATATGGATTTTGAACGGCCTGTCATCTCGAACTTATACCCATTGTCGACCAGTTTCTGCCTGATGGGAACCATAAATTCCTCGACGGAGTTCGTCCGTTTTTCTTCGCTGTCTTTCAGTAAATTGACAATGTCCGAATAGATTTTCGGATGGCGGTATTTGAGGCTGAGGTCTTCGAGTTCCTGCTTGATGGAATAGAAACCGAGCCGGTGTGCCATAGGAGCATACAGGTAGATGGTTTCGCTGGCGATCTTGATCTGTTTTTCGGGCGACAGGGCATCCAGCGTACGCATATTGTGCAGGCGGTCGGCTAACTTGATGAGGATCACCCGCAGGTCGTCCGAGATGGTGAGCAGCATCTTGCGGAAATTTTCGGCCTGCAGCGAAGAATTATTGTCGAAAACATCCGAAATCTTGGTTAATCCATCCACAATCAGGGCCACTTTCGGGCCAAACTGGCTACGGATGAAATCCAGCGTATATTCGGGATTGTCCTCCACCACGTCATGCAGAAGCGCCGATACTACCGATGTGGTGCCCAGCCCGATCTCCACCACCACAATACGCGCCACATACATCGGGTGGATGATGTAAGGTTCGCCCGACTTGCGGCGCATGTTACAGTGCGCTTCGTAAGCCACGTCGAATGCTTTACGGATCAGGTCGCGGTCTTCATTCGAACGAATAAACGTACAGACATGAAGCAGCTCCTGAAACTGATTCTGGATGGCTATTTCTTCCGCTTCGGTTAGTACCGACATATACGATGACTCAAATTTAATTACTTAATAACGTACAAAGTTAAGTAAATTTTGGTTTCGGCAAGATATTTGTCTGTACCGGACAACGCCGGATTTAACGGTCAAAACCTGACAGCTCATCATATTTCTTCATGATTTGCCGGACGGTTGCGTTCGCAGGATCAAACCGATACGCGTCCACCAGCGCTACGGGCAATACCCCGGGCGATGTGCCTGCAATGAAAACCGCATCCATGCCGTACAATTCGTCGGTCGTTATGCGCGCTTCCGTCAGTGCAATCGACAGGTCGCGACAGATCCGTAATACATACCTGCGGGTGATGCCCGGCAGCACGTCGGCTTCGGGAGCGGTGTACAGCGTGCCGTCCTTCACCATAAAGACGGTAGAACGCGAACCTTCGGTAATATATCCGTCCGGGTGTACCAGAATAACTTCGTACAGGTTCTTTTCGGCAATGATCCGGTTGGCTGTGTCTCTAAGTTCCGGCTGCATGATTTTGGCGTTCGGCCTTATGCGTTCGGCAACGAGAAGAGATGTCTTCACGCCCTCCCGGTAGTCCTGACCGGACGGATAATGATGCGGGATAAAGTAAGCCGCCTGGTACTGCACCTTTCCGGCAGCGAAGTAATATTCCATCCTGATGTTCCCGGTTTGCACCCCGTTTTGTTGCAGCAGCTGCTCCAGCTGTTTCCGCACATCGGCGGCAGACAGCGCAAGCCCGACACCCGCTAACTGCGCAGAGTTGTTCAGCCGGTCGACATGATCGTTCAGGAAAAGAAACGCGCCGCCGGTAACACGGATCACTTCGTAAAGCAGGCCATGTCCGGACGGAGGTGCGAATGTGGCGGCGCCGGCCGGATGATTGTTGATGATGATGGTATGACAGAGCATGAAAATGAACTGATGATTCAGGGTTCAAAGCTATACTTATTTCGGCATTTGGGAAACATATTAACGATATTAACGATTTAAAAAGGTCAGAGTTGACCGCGGACAGACATAAGTTGAGCGCGGATAAGCATAAGTTGAGCGCGGACAAACATAAGTTGAGCGCGGACAGGCATAAGTTGAGCGCGGATAGACATGAGTAAACCGCGGATAAGCATAAGTTGATCGCGGATAGACATGAGTAAACCGCGGATAAGCATAAGTTGAGCGCGGATAGACATAAGTTGAGCGCGGACAGGCATAAGTTGATCGCGGACAGACGTGAGTTGATCGCGGACAGGGATAAGTAAACCGCGAATACATATAAGTTGTCAGGCTGCGTTGTAGAGACGTGATGCATCGTCTCTACTTACAGGGTCAATAAGACAGATTGGGCGTAAGCTTGCATAAAACGACCTGACAGGGTCGCCAGACCTGTCAGGGTCAATAATCATTCATAATTTTTATCTAATTGATAATGAACATTACGACCGCTTCCCTGTGCAACAAAAACGCCGATTTCTACCAGGTGTTGCAAGTCGCGGGTAGCAGTCGCTTTTGAAGTGCGGGTTATTGACATATATTTTTTAGCAGTCATTCCGCCTTCAAAACCATCAGCGCCCGCGTCAAACATTTTGTTTACCGCTTTCAATTCACGCTCGCCTAATTCGGTTTTATACCTGTCAAAAAATGCCATTTTGTATAAAGAAAACTTGACGGTTTGTAACGCTTCCGCCTGTGCCTGTAGAATCACATCTGCAAAATAAGTTATCCAGTCGCTGATTTCTAAAGAACTTTGAGCGTTTTTCAGAGCATCATAATATTGGTTTCTGTTTTTTTCTATAATGGTGGAAATGCTGAATAATATCGGTGCGCC
>JAISCQ010000011.1 GCA_031265445.1 Bacteroidales bacterium | reverse complement strand
GTTTCCTTTTTGATGTAATATCATCTTTATCTTTTATCTGTACTTTTTAATGGGTTACAAAACAAAAAAGGCTGCCCGTTTTTACCCGGACAGCCTTTTTGTGCATTTGTCTTTACCTGTTTTTTATGCACGCGAATAATAGGCTGTCCGTATCCGGCAGTTACACATCATACACGCGCACACATAAAAACTACGTAAATTCATATTATATATATCCTTTAAAAATTTAAAATTTGACGCAAAGGTAAAGGGCTTCGGATGTCTCCGCAATACCATGTTTGTGGTATATTTTGTTTTTCGCAGCTCGTCATGCCTGACAGGGTCAAAACTGCAACGTACAAAACCATCCCGCGCAAACGATCGTATTACAATCAGTAACCCGGATTTTGCGTAATCCCCAGATCGTTTCCGCTTAATCCTTTGGGAATCGGGAAACGGTAGAATTTACCGCTCACGTTCTCCGTTTTGGAGTGGAGGTGCTTGTAAATCTTCGCAAAGAACGGGTAATTGGTTTTAACCGTGCCGTTCGTCCCGTCGCTTTCCGCTCCTTTGGATGCGACAATAGACGCCACGTTTGCGTAGTCGCTCCTGTAATATTCGTATTTCGGCGTTTCGGTCAGCACGTTGGATACCAGCTTGCGCCAGCGAACAAGGTTGAGCCATTCCTTTTGTTCAAAGAACAGTTCGAGGTACCATTCGTTTTCAAGCGCGGCCTGCGTCAATGCCGAGAGATTCGACAATCCGGCCCGCTGCCTCAACTGATTGACCGGCGCCAGGGCTTCGCTCGCCCGGCTCAGGTTCAACAGGGCTTCGGCTTTGATGAGCAGCACTTCGGCGTAGCGGATTTCTATCCGGTTGATATTGTTGGGTTGCCCCTCCTCCTTGCTGTACGCTGCTTCCGCAAATGAAGGACTGCGGTGGATGTATTTGCTGATGCGGGGAGACGTTACCGGAAACACATAATCGTATTTCCTGTAATTTTCGATCACATTGGGATCTGCCTTGCCGATCTTTTCGTCGATATTGTAGAGCGAAGAAATGATCGACCATTTTTTCCGCGTATCGTTGTCGGCAAACCTGTCAAGCAGCGTGATGTCGGAAGGCCCGATATGGTTGTCTTCATACAGGTCGAAACGGAAGGTGAACGGGCAATGCGTCTGGTGGTTTCCCTGCGCATCGCCCCGGTCGTCGCCGTCATGATGAATGGTGAAGATATGTTCCGCCGAACGGTTTTCGGCTTTCACGCCCCAAAGATCGGCAAAGTTCGGTTCAAGGCTGTAATCGCCGCTGCTGATCACCTTGTCGGCGTACTCTACTGCCTTTTGCAGTTTTTCACTGTCCCACGAAGGAGCGGCAGGATCGGTTTTATTCGTTGCGATTGCGGCCACCTCGCTTTGCGAAAGCGGTTTTCCCGCCCATTGCAGGTAAGCCCGCGCCAGGATTGCATTAGCGGCGCCCTTACTCGGGTTGGAACGGATTTGCTCGTAGGCGGGCAATAGCGCTTCGGCTTCCGTCAGGTCTTTTGCAATCTGCGTGTAAACTTCGTCGATGGATTTACGTGCGGTCTGCTCTTGCGCCGACGGATTATTCGCCGTCAGGATGAGCGGCACTTCGCCCCAGAGTTCCACCAGATAGAGATAGGCAAGCCCCCGGATAAACAGCGCCCGTCCGCGTGACACGTCGATGGTATTCTGCGAAAGACTTCCGCTCGCATAGCTGGAATCCGCCTGTGCAATCGTGCGATTGGCGTCGCTGATGCTGACGTAGAGGTAATTGAAAATCTTGGTCGGATACCAGTTGTTTACATCCGTCTGGAACAGGCTTACCAGCGGCCCGTCGGCGTCGTCGGCGCCTTCAAAGCTGATGGTGCTTGCCGTTGCCGATTCCACCAAAAAGGAGAAGGACGAACTTAACCGCTGCCAGTGCGGATAGGAGGCGGCAGCACTCGCCAGCGCTTCCTGATCTTTATTCCAGCTCGATTTGCCTGTGACAACAGGCGCAGGATCATTATCGTCGCTGCACGATCCGAATGAAACGACGCTTAACACGATAGCCGCTAAGGCTACAAATTGAAATCTAAACTTTTTCATACTTTAAAAATTAAAAATTAATTATTGAATATTATTGAATTGAAATTAAATTGAATTGAGAAAATAACTTTTACTGTTTAACTTTTGCCGCTATCCGGCTCAATACCGCCGGAATGTAACGTATCTTTACGAACAGGCGCAATGAAACTTTTATTAAAAACTGATGCTTCCTCCGAAGATTACCGTTCGCGCCACGGGATAAGCGCCAAGGTCTGTTCCTTTGGCTATTTCCGGATCGTAGCCCTTGTAGGCGGTCAGCGTCAACAGGTTCTGCGCGGTCACATAAAGACGGAGCTTCGTTCGTGAAGAGACAAGCGGCAATTGATCGACGGTATAACCCAGCGTCAGTGATTTAAGCCGCAGGTAAGAGGCGTCTTCGATGTAGCGGCTGTCCAGTTCCGACGACAGCGGCACGCTCGTAATGCGCGGCACGGTTTGCGAAGGATGATTCTCCGTCCACGCATCCGACAGGGCTGCCGAAACATTGTAGGCGTCGCCCGGACTTTCGAGGTAGCGGCGCAGCTGATTGTACACCTTATTGCCCTGCGAGCCTTGCAACAGAACGAAGAAGTCGAAATTTCGGTAATGGAGCGTACTCGACAGTCCGTAAATAAAATCAGGCTGACGGCTTCCAAGTACCGTACGGTCGTCCTTGTCGATGTGGCCGTCGGCTTTGTGGTCTTTAAATTTGGGGTCGCCCGGCTGAGACAGGGTATAAGCAGGAGTGGAGGGCAATGCCGATACATCTTCGTCTTTTTGGACAACGCCGGCGAACTCCAGCCCGTAGAAAGAACCGAGCGATTCGCCTTCCCGCAGAATTTCCGACGAGTTGGGATATATGTCGCTGCCGTCGCCCATCAGTTTGGCGATCCGGTTGATATTTTTAGCAATGTTTGCCGAGAACGACCAGCGCAGCCTGCGGCGGTCAATCAGCGCGCCGTTGACGGAAAACTCCACGCCTTTGTTGACCACATTCCCAACGTTGACCATCTGCGCATATTCCTGCCCCAGCGTCGGAGGAATTTCCAGCAACAGGTCGGATGTTTTTTTATAATACACGTCGACGGTCGCCGTAAAGCGACTGCTCAGGAAGCCTGCGTCCAGACCGAGATTGTATTGCGTGGTCGTTTCCCATTTCAGGTTGTCGTTGCCGGAATTGCGGATGCCGTAAACGGTCTGTCCGCCGTAATGACCGGCTTCCAGCGTTTTCAGATACAGGTAGGCGCCTATTTCCTGATTGCCGACGCTTCCGGCGCTTGCCCGCAGTTTCAGCGTACTGATTACCGACAGGTTGTTTTTGAAAAACGCTTCTTCGTTGATGTTCCACGACAGCCCGACGGATGGGAAGAAGCCCCATTTGTGGCTGGCGGCGAAATTGGTCGAATAGTCGCTGCGGAAATTTGCCGTCAGGTGGTATCTGTCGAGCAGCGAATAGTTGACGCGACCGAGCAGCGAGTAAAGCTTGCTTTCCGAGACGCCGCTGAAGACGGGTCGCTTGCCGTAGGGCAAACCGTCCTGCAGATTGTCCGCGCCAAGCGACTCGTCGGTAAAGCCGGCGCTTTGCATGCCGTCGAAATCAATCTTTGTATTTTCATATGTGGCTCCGGCCAAAACGTCGAAGGTGTGCCGGTCGTTCAACCGCCTGGCGTAAGTCAGCGTCAATTCCGAAAGCATTGTTTTCGTCTGCTTGTGTCCTTTCCCGCCGATGCCGTCCGGTTCAAGCCCGAGTGCGGTATAGGAGGGCGAGAAAAATTTCTGTGTCGTATGGGCGGTATTGTTTCCCGCGCTGAGCTTGGCCGTCAGTCCTTCGACGGGCGAATACTGCGCATAGACGTTGCCCAGAAATACGGAATTGTTCGTTTGCGCCGTACTGTTGACGAGGTCGGAAACCGGATTGGCCGTAATGCTTCCTTCACGCAGGTAAGCGTATTCAAACGGATTGCTGTAGTTGTAATCACTGCCGTCGGCATTACGGAACGGCACGACCGGCGGAATGTACAGGGCGTAGGTCAGCGAATTGGCAATGCCTTTTGAAAACGGCGAACTGTTGTAAACAACTCCTTCAAACGTCGTCAGGCTGTTTTGCGTACTGCTGTTGGCCGCAAGGTTCAGCCCGACGGACAGCCTGTCCGACAGCCGGCTTTTCAGGTTTACCCGGCCCGTGAAACGTTCGAATCCCGAATGGAGAATAATCCCCTCCTGATTCAGGTAGTTTCCCGAAATGAAGTACTGAGTCTGTTCGTTTCCGCCGCTGACGGCGAGCGAATGATGGTGTGTCTGTCCGGTTTGCAGCACGGCGTTTTGCCAGTCGTAACCCTCGCCCAGTGCGGCGATTTGTTCGTCGCTGTATCCGGGCTTGTTCAGGAAATAATCTTTTTGGAGCCGCGCCCACTGCGTAGCGTTGAGCAAATCCAGCGTCTTTGCCGAGCGGCTGATTCCGCTGGAATAGCCGTAACCGACGGTTGCGCCGTTACTTTTCCCCTTTTTGGTAGTGATCAGGACAACGCCGTTGGAGCCGCGCGAACCGTAAATGGCTGTCGCCGAAACGTCTTTCAGCACTTCGATGGATTCAATGTCGGAAGGATTGAGTAAATCCAGCGGGTTTGATTCGCCTTCGATGGCGCCGAATCCGGCTTTCCGGCTCGAGACGTTGCTGAAAAAAAGGAACCCGTCGATCACATACAGCGGATCATTGTCGGCATTGATGGAATTTCCGCCCCGGATACGGATGCTGGACGGCGCTCCGGGCTGTCCCGACGACTGCGTAACGCTTACTCCCGCCACCGCGCCGCTCAGCAAGGCATCGACCGACGGGGTGACATTGTATTCCAGATGCGCTTTGGATACGGTAGCAATAGCGCCGGTCAGCTCTTTCCGCCGTTGCGTGCCGTATCCGACTACGACGATCTCGCTCAGTTCCTCCCTGTTTTCCCGCAGGGAGATGTTGATTTCGCTGCGTCCGTCGATGACTTCTTCCTGCGTTTGCAAACCGATGAACGAGAAGATGAGCGTATCGCTTTTCAATGCTTCGACTTGATAAAACCCTTTGCTGTCGGTGGTCTCAAGCGTTTGCTTTCCTTTGATCCGTACGGTAACTCCGGGCAGGGTCGTTCCGTCCGAGGCGTCGCTCACAATGCCCTGTACCTGCGCCGCCGCCGTGCGGCACACGATAAGCGCCAAAAATATCATCCATCCGTTTCCTTTTTGATGTAATATCATCTTTATCTTTTATCTTACTGTACTCTGTACTTTTTATGGGTCACAAAACAAAAGGCTGCCCGTTTTTTACCCCGGACAGCCTTTTGCGCGTTTGTCTTTACCTGTTTTTATACACGCGAATCATAGGCTGTTCGAATCCGGCAGTTACACATCATACATGCGCACATATTAAAACTATGTAAATTCATTATGATTTCCTTTTTTAAAATTATTGGCAAAGGTAAGGGGGTTCGGATGCCGCCGCAATACCATCTTTGTGGTATATTTTGTTTTTCGCGGCTCCGTGGGGGGTATCAACCCTGTCAGCCTGACGACTGATCCCTGATATATGATAAATCGCTTCCATACTAAAATCAAATTCAAATATATGCGCCTGAAACCAACTCAAAACCTGGGTGCGAACTTTTTTTTTCAAATCACAACCTGAAAGTTCATCGCCTTCCTTGAGAGGACACTGCGGAGCTGCTGACAGGCTCAACTAACGAAACCTGTGCGGCGAGACGCCACTCCCTAACGTTAGGGACAACCACTCCCTAATGTTAGGGACAGCCGCTCCCCAGCATTAGGGACAACCGCTCCCTAACGTTAGGGAACGACCAACAGGCGAACAGCGCTTGTTCTTCGCTGTCAACCCATACTGCACGTTGCAGTTTTGACCTTCGCAGCCCGACATGCTGGAACGGAAAATTGACGTTTTGGAAAATATTTTTTCAAGAAAATTGCATTATTAAGCGAGAATTAATTCGTTTATTAATCGCATCGCTTTTACTTTGACGTAAAATTTCGGATGAAGATATTTCTAAATCTAAAATTTAAGGATCATTCAAATCTCTATCAATTTTGTACTCATTAAATAATATAAAAATGAAATCCTGTCAAAGGTTATATGTCATATTTTTTATCGGATTCGCCTTATTTTTCTGCAATTCGAACGATTCGGCCCTTGCCGGGGACAACCCGTTGATCAAGCACATGTACACGGCCGACCCTTCGGCGCGGGTATGGGCCGACGGACGGCTGTACGTATACGCTTCTCATAATATTGCTCCTGCGCGCGGTTGCGACCTGATGGATCAGTACCATGTGTTTTCGACGGATGATATGATCCATTGGAATCCCGACGGAACCATCCAAAAGGCAGTACAAACCGGGACGTTACAAAACAAATAAATTAAAAACAGGCCTGATCTGTTGCGACAGGCCTGTTTTTCATCATCATAAAAATTCACGAAGAACACATCTAATCTATGTTCAAATCCAAATATCTCATGAGAACGATTTATTTTACATTTTGTTTATTACTCGCTTTTCACTGTATCCAAGCCCAACAGAAGGGCGTTACATCTGTTTCGGCCACGGTTCATCCCGGTTCTGCAGCATCGGCGTTTGACGGAAACCCGGCTACCGGTTGGCAATTGGGTACAGGTGATGTAAAGAACGGGCAATCATTGATGTTCACTCTGCAAACGCCGGGAGATGTAAAAGAACTCCAAATAGAGGCTACAGGCGTTGCAACCAAAGAACTCCAACGTCTTGTCGACATTTTCGTAACCTACGACCCGATGAATCCGGGTGAAGCAGTTGCCTTTACGGTAAAAGGGAACAAACCGTTTTCACTTGTCTTTCCGGCAAAATACGGCGCCCACGTAAAAATTGTTTTCAAGGGCGGCATCATGTCCAGGCCGGTTACCATCAATGAAATATCCGTATTGTATGACGATACGGGAAAGAAAGCGCAAACTGCCGGCGACGACCAACCGTGGCGCAATGCCCAACTTCCCGTGGAAGAACGTGTCGAACTGCTGCTGGTAGCCATGACGCCCGCCGATAAAATGGAACTTTTGCGCGAAGGCTGGGGTATTCCGGGTATTCCCCATTTGGGGATTCCTTTCATGAATAAGGTAGAGGCCATTCACGGATACTCGTACGGAAGCGGCGCCACGATTTTCCCGCAATCCATCGGCCTGGGAGCTACATGGAACAGGAAGCTTGTGGAAGAAGTGGCGGCAGCCATCGGCGACGAAACCGTCAGTGCAAATACGCTGCAGGCTTGGTCGCCGGTACTCGATGTGGCGCAGGATGCCCGTTGGGGACGTTGCGAAGAAACCTACGGCGAGGATCCGACGCTTGTTTCCGGAATTGGCGGCGCCTGGATCAAAGGTTACCAGTCGAAGGGCCTGTACACCACGCCCAAACATTTCGCCATACACGGCGCGCCGCTGGGCGGACGCGACTCGCATGACATCGGTCTTTCCGAACGCGAAATACGCGAAATCCACCTGGTTCCTTTCCGTCATGTCATCAAAAATTACGACTGCCAGTCGATCATGATGGCCTATTCGGATTACCTGGGCGTACCCGTAGCCAAAAGTTGGGAACTACTACACGGCATATTGCGTGAAGAATGGGGCTTCAACGGGTTTGTCGTGAGCGACTGCGGCGCCATAGGAAACCTCACGGCGCGCAAACACTACACGGCAAAGGATTTTGTGGAAGCGGCCAACGAAGCCCTGGCTGCCGGCATCGCTACCAATTGCGGCGACACTTATAACAACAAAGCTGTGATTGAAGCGGCCAAAAACGGCGGCATCAATATGGAAAATCTGGATAACGTATGCCGCAGCATGTTACGCATGATATTCCGTAACGGTCTTTTCGAAAACAATCCGTCGAAGTCATTGGACTGGAACAAGGTCTATCCCGGATGGAACAGCCCCGAACACCAGGCAATAGCACGCAAGGCGGCACGCGAAGCTATTGTGCTGCTCGAAAACAAAGACCGGACCCTTCCGCTTTCAAAATCGACCAAAACCATCGCCGTTATCGGGCCGGGAGCTGACGACCTGCAACCGGGCGACTATACGCAAAAACTGCAACCGGGACAATTGAAATCGGTGCTGACCGGCATCAGGGCCGCAGTCGATAAAAACGCCGCAGTCCTTTACGAAAAGGGTTGCGAATTCTTTTCTACGGAAAATTACGATATTGACAAGGCGCTGGCCGCCGCCCGCAAGTCGGACGCAGTGATCATGGTGCTGGGCGACTGTTCCACCAGCGAAGGCGCGCGGGGCATCATCAAAACATCGGGCGAGAACCACGACCTGGCAACATTGATATTACCCGGCAACCAGCAACGGATGCTCGAAGCGGTATGTCAAACCGGGAAACCCGTGGTGCTGATTCTGCAGGCCGGGCGTCCCTACGACCTGTCGTATGCGGCGGAACATTGTGCAGCCATCATGGTGAATTGGTTGCCGGGACAGGAAGGCGGATATGCCGCAGCCGATGTGCTGTTTGGCGACTACAATCCTGCAGGCCGCCTGCCGATGACCTTTCCGCGACATGTCGGCCAGTTGCCGCTCTATTATAATTTCAAAACATCCGGGCGACGCTACGAATACGCCGACATGGAGTTTTACCCGCTTTATCCTTTTGGTTACGGTTTGAGTTACACCAATTTTCAGTATTCCAATCTGAAAACATCCGTCCACCCTGACGGGAGTATCACGGTGCAGGCTACTGTAGCCAATGCAGGAACGCATGAAGGCGACGAGGTTGTGCAACTGTACGTTACCGACCTGTATGCAAGCGTGAAAACCCGTGTGACGGAATTGAAGGATTTTACGCGGATTACCCTGGCTCCCGGCGAATCGAAAGACGTAACCTTTCAATTGACGCCCTACCAGCTCTCGCTGCTGAATGACAGGATGGATCGCGTGGTTGAACCCGGCGAGTTCAAAATCATGGTAGGCGGCAAAAGCCCGTCATACAAAGCCGCCGACCGGATCAAGGATAGCGTGGGCTTTACGGAAGCATCCGACGGGGTAAACGGATCCGTCGATTATAGCCGGTCGTTCGCCGCAGCGTTTGACATCGCGTATGTCGGGATGGAACAGAACCTGATCCATAAAAGGAAGAAAATATCCGTGAAGGTGAAAAACAACGGCTCCCTGACCGATACGGGAAAAGTGCGGATGTTTGTAGATGGCGTACAAACCGGGGAAGAACATCATTATGAACTCGATCCCGGACAGGAAAAACTGATCGGTTTTGATCTGGATAAGAACGATTTTAACATGATTACCTTTACCACAAAGTATAAAAGTCTGACACAAAAATTTTAAACATAATCAACAAATTTTATTCCATGAAAGCAACACATTTTATCTTTTTAGTTTTCTTCTTCTTGCAGCAGCAACCCGGACGGGCAGCATCGGCCAATTTGACGGCAGGAACTGCGAAGATCAACATTACTCCGCTTCAGCCGAAATATCCCGTACATGACTCTTTGTACGCAAGAAGTCTGATCCTGGAGGCGGGCGACCGGAGAATTGCATTCGTCTCGCTGGATTTGGGCGGTTATACCAACATTCCCTTATCCGAACAGTTGAAAAAGCAATTCAAATTGACGGAAATATATTTCTGTCCGCAACACACGCATTCGTCGGAAAGGGCTCCGCAGGAATGGCTTGAAAAACAGATTACGGCGGTTGTGAAAAAAGCGTCGGAAAGCATGTTCGAAGCCCGCATTTCCGGCGGACACCGTTATTTTCCACAATTAAGCTTCAACCGCCTGATTCTTCGCGACGACGGGCGTGCGCGCGAATCGTGGCTCGGCGACGACCATTACAGAGCCGTGAATCCCGAACGTATTCCTCACGGGCCGGTCGATCCGGCAGTCGGTGTCATCCGCGTGGAGGATATGAAAGGTAATCCCCGGGTACTGATCATGAATTACGCCTGTCACCCGGACGTAGCATGGAACAACTTTGAAATCTCCGGCGATTATGTGGGCTATGCCGTTAAATACACCGAAGAGGCATTCGACCGCAAAGTCAACTGCCTGTTCGTGCAGGGCGGCGGAGGAAACCAGGCGCCGCTTTTCAAAGACGGCGGCAGAAAAAGCCCCGACGATCCCCGTCCTTCGAATTACGACCTGATAGACCGCATGGGGAAACTGCTTTCCATCGAAGCGGTGAAACTGGCCAAGGAACTGTATCCTCATCCGCATGATGTTGCCGACATCAGGGTAAAAACCGATTCCCTGCACTTTACGGGACGATACGATAAAAACCTGCGTTACAACGTCTATTTTTCCGTGATATCCATCAACAATCGGTACGTGATTGCAACTGTCCCGGGCGAACCGTTCATCAAATTCCAGATCGACTGGAAAAGGGAGATACAGCCCTATGCCATGCCTTTCTTTTTCGGCTATACTTGGAATGGCGGCAAATGGCCGGTATATCTTCCCGATATCAGGTCGGCTGCATACGGCGGTTACGGCGCCGACAACGGTCCCGGCCTGATTGAGGTCGGCGCCGGGGAACAAATCATGATCAAGCTGTTGGAAAATTATTACCGGATGAATGGCGTATTTCGTTGACGTTTCAAGGAATGTCCGGTTGAAAATTTGACAGGCAGGCAGTTTCCAGGCCGCCCTTTTTGAGATTGTTACGGAAGGTGTGAACAAAAAACCACAATCTTTTTAAATTGCGGCTCTGGTAGTCCGGACGGGATTCGAACCCATGACCTACTGCTTAGAAGGCAGTTGCTCTATCCAGCTGAGCTACCGGACCGAAAAACGTCACAAATATACATGAAATTTTTCAATATCATACAGGCGAATAAAAAGGGGGCAATCGACGCCCCCTTTTTATTATTTTGTATTGAATAGAATAAATAAAGACAGTTATGAAAACATCAGGATTAGGCGTGCACAAAGTTCGCCATGATTTTTAACTTTCGGTTCATCTTATTGACCCTGACAGGTCTGACAGGTCAGCGGCGTATACAGACCTGTCAGGCTGCGAAGCTGCTGACAGGGTCTGTATGCCACTGCTGTCGGGGTCAGGACCGCTGACAGGGTAGTATCCGCGGGACAAACATCCACGCTGCGCCGGCCAGCAGCAGGACGATCCCCGCTACCAGCAGGAAGTTGAACGACCTTCCTTCCGCGTGGAGCGTATAGGTGAAGATGGCTTTGCCGTAAGCATCCGTATCCTGCTTGATATTGGAGGCCTCTTCGGGGAAGAATATCTTCTGCAGCTGCTGGATGATACCGCCCTCCGAAGCGAGGTTCCCGGTGAGCATGTAGGCATGGTCGGATATTTGCGTAATGTTGGGATCTTTTACGTCTAATTTGAGTTCCCATTTGCCGTTGCCTTTGTAGGCGGACATGCTCCGCGCCGTAATACTCGTTACCGACGAGCGGCTGTCCTCGTTCATCTCGTTGCGGAAATCTTCGAGCAGGATACCGGTCATGCTCCGCTCCATGTCGCGCTTGAAGATGGACGGGTTTTTCGCTACAGCGCTGACTTTAAAGTTCTGCCACTGGGCGGCGGTCATCTTCTGGCGCAGTTCCATCCGGGCGTCGCCGAGCCGGTCGATCCTGTAATCGATCTCCTGCGTGATGGCGGTGGGGTCGTACTGCTGCTGCGCGCCGAGGTTCATACTGAGAAATGCGGCAAGCGCCGAAAGGCACAGCCGCGAAAGGACGGTTTTCATGGTTTGCATCCTGATGCAGATAAGGTAATGTAACATGATTGATAGATTGATAAAATGAATAAATAATGAATAAATAATTGATAAAATGATTGAATGGTTACCGCACGCACAGTATCATGACTTCTTTTCGTTGCGGCGCGGTTCCGTTTTTCCCGTTGGTCATGTTCAGCACCCGCAGCGTTTTGCAGTTTGCATCCAGGCAGGTGGAAGTCCAGTACCAGCGGACAGGCGCGTTCGAGAAGCGGGTCGATAGCTCGCTGCTGTATATTGAAACCAGTTCCGCGTGGGTAGGCAGCCGCCAATCGTTGAAACCGTCTCTGGACGATTGTGCGCAGAAAATTTGCGCATCTTTATAGTTCGCCTTCATTTCTTCGCCGATCATAAGGCCGCTGCCGCTCTTTGTTCTGCCCGGCGCGGAACCGCCGCCACCGCTGCCGGAACCGCCGCCGCTGCCACTACCACCACTGCTACTGCTACTGCCACCGGAACCACCGCCGGAGTTACCACTGCCGCCACCGCTGCCGGAGCTTCCGCCTCTTCCGGAGCCGCCGCCGGAGCCGGAGCTGCTGCCGGAGCCGCCGCCGGATCGGTTGCCTGTGCCTGTGGCGTACTTGTTGCCGCCGCCGCTCATGCCCGGCGTATTCCACAGCGCCGCATATTCGTCGATCTTACGGCGGGCGAAATCATCATCGCGCAGTTCCATCGGTATGACGCCCGCCTGGTACAGCTCGTTAACATCCAGCACCTTGTAACCCTCGGTTCCCTGCTGCATCGCCTGAAAAACTACCCCCAGCTCTTGCATCCCGTACTGCAGGGCCTGTTCCGCCGACGCCACGCCGCCGAGGCCGGCTCCGCCGACACCGGTAGCCTCAATGGCATAATATTTCCCGTTAAGGCGGAAACCCGGGAAAGCGTGTCCCGGCACGAAATAGATGACGGGGTTCATTCCCGCGTTGCGCATCACGCTGGCATAGAGAAACGACAGTTCGATACAGAGGCCGGTGTTGCCCGACACGACGTCGCGAGGGAGGCGTATGCGCTGCACGGTGGTGGCTATGTCGCCGGTGTTGGAAGGGACGCCCGAGGTGCTGCTGTATACCATCTCCGAGCGGCGGGTAGCCTCGTAGATACCTGCCATGAAACGGACGCACTGCTCCTCGGTGTTGGCGACGCCTGCCGCTTCGCCCTGCAGCAGCCTCTGCTGTATCCGGCTGGTGTAGTACTGTATCACGGGATCCTCGGCGGTGACGAAACAGGCGGCGAGCGCGCAGTTCTCAAACATATCGTTCATCGAGGCTATTTCGGTGGCGGGCATGTCGGTATAGGCAAAATCCTGCGCCGCCATCATCGTGAAGGAAAACGACTCGCTGATCTCCCCCGGATGGTTCTTATCGCCAAAGGTGATGCGGATATCGGCCTTCTCCCTCGACTGCGAGTTCTTTTGCGTAATATCCCGGTCGAACGCAGGGTAGGCCATCGCCACAACCGACTGTCCGGGCAATACATACCGGGGCGCCGTCGCTTCGGTCCATTCGTCGATGTATTTCGGAATCCGGTATTCCACTTTCAGGTTGCTGACCGTATGCCTGCTTTCGTTTTTCAGCACGGCCCGGAACAGGTTGTAACGTCCGCCCAGCACATCGGGATTGGCATATACCTTGTAGGCTGCCGGCATGATGTAGTTGGCGGGATTGATTTTCAGCGTCAGATCGTCGCTGCCGGCGTGACCGCCGCCGGTTAACAGCGACAGGACGATCAGCGCCGCTCCAAATGCCATCACAGGGATGGGCAGGTATTGATTGATGATTTTCTTGAACATGATGTGAATGATTTTAAATGATGATTGATGATTGATTATTGATTATTGTTGCGAAGTAACATTTTTTTACAAATATTTATCATTTATACAGCTTATAATGATGAATGATTTGGTTTTGTTGACCCTGACAGGTCGCGTATCTAAGGTATGGCCTCGATATTGTTGAAATTTTCCCATCCGGTCGCGTTCCTGTAATCGTCCACCGAGCCGGGCGGCACCCTGAGCGTGGCAGCGTTGAGGGGGACGCTGGTAAAAACCCCGGAGGTGAGGACCTGCGGCGCGGGATTCAGGTTGGTCACGGTGGTCAGGGCGACGCACCCCCAAAAGACGTTCCGGCCGATCGTGGTCACCGAGCCGGGAATGGTCATGGAGGTCAAGCCGGTACAGTTCTGGAAGGCCCAGCTTTCGACCGTGACGATCGTACCGGGGATCACAACGGAGGTCAAACTGCTACAACCGTAAAAGGTATTTTCGCGGATCACGCTCACCGAGTTAGGGATGGGTGCGGAGGTCAATGCGCGGCAGTTCATGAAAAGACCCGTGCCGATCGTTTCTACCGAGTTGGGTATCGTTACGGAGGTCAAACCGCCGCAACTGCCAAAAACGAGGTCGCCGATGGCGGTTACCGAGTTGGGGATGGTTACGGCAGTCAGGCGGTCGCAACCGTAAAAAGCCCCGTCGCTGATGGTGACGACCGAGTTGGGGATGGTGATGCCGGTCATGCCGGTACAATATGCGAAAGCATAGTCGCTGATTACGGAGACCGAACCGGGAATGGTCATGGAGGTCAAGCCCTCGCAACCGTAAAAAGCATAGTCGTCGATCGTTTGTACCGAATTGGGGATGGTCACGGAGGTCAAGCCGGTACAGTTATAAAAGGCCCATTCGCCGATCGAGGCGACCGAACCGGGAATGGTCACGGAGGTCAGGTTGGGGCAACGGCTAAAAGACTCGTTACCGATGGCGGTGATCCCTTCCTGCACGATGGCGGTTTTGATGTCGTTTCGGTACGCGCTCCAGGGTACGTCGTTATTCGCGTAAAAGTCGTAATCCGTCGTGGCGCCCGTTCCGCTGATCGTGAGGGTACAGTTGCCGGGGTTGCCGGTAATCGTCCAGGTCCATCCGCCGATTGTGCCGGAGGCTACGACGGTCACCTGTATGGTCGCTTTGGCGACGTACGTTTTTGTCGTCGCGCCGTCTTCTGCTGTCACGGTGTAGGCGACGCCTTCGTCCGTGAAGAAGTCCTGCGCCTCGCCCGGCGGCGGGTTCACCGTTGCTCCGGGCGAGAGGGTAATGACGGGCGTGAGGCTCGTTGCCGCCGTCCCGGACGGATATTCGCGCGCGATATTCGCGCCGTCGATCGTCCACGCCTCGCCGTCGACGCTGAAGGAGAGGATGTCGCAACCCGTGGCCGGGTCGATCGTCGCCCGGGCCGTGTACGTTTTCGTCGTCTTGCCGTCCTCTGCGGTGACGGTATAGGCGACGCCTTCCGCCGTGAAGAAGTTTTGCGCGGCGGTGGCCGGCGGGTTCACCGGTGCTCCGGGCGAGAGGGTAATGGCGGGCGCGGCGGGCGTCGCCGTCGTTCCCGCGGGGCAGGCGCGCGCAATGGTCGCGCCGTTGATGGTCCACGCCTCGCCGCCAACGCTGAAGGAGAGGATGTCGCAGGCGGCGCTTTTCGGCTCTTCCCTGTTCTCTTTCCTGCACGCCGCGAAGAATATGGCGCCGAACAGCAGCGCCATCCATGCGTTTCTAAAACTGTTTTGATAAATGGTCTTCATTTTATTTATGATTTATGATGATGATTTATGATGATTTATGATTTTTCTATTGATATGGTTGAGCCACCGCTGTCAGGGTGTTTCGCGCGCTACCCCGACAGTGGTTGACAGACCCTGTCAGCGGTGGTTTTGTTATTGTTATTGACCCTGACAGGTCTATCGACCCTGTCAGGTCGGCAGCGCACTGGCCTGTCAGGCTGCATTGCAGAGACGCGATGCCTCGCGTCTCTGCTGACAGGGTCAAAACCGCAACCGGCTTCGGTCGTCCCTCCCTCGCCTTGGGCAGGCTCATTTTTTCTTGGCTCAAAATCTTTTGGATGAACTAAGGGTAAAACACCACGCGGAAGCCGACATAGGAGTAGCGGTAGCCGGGGCCGTCAGCGTTGCGATAGGCGGAGCGGCAGTCCCGGGCGCTGCTGCTCCAGTTGCCGCCGCGAAGCGCACGGCCCGAACCCGTTGTACACAGCGGATCGGTTACAGGTAAGCCTGCATAGTTGTCTGAAAAATCCCACTGATCCAGACACCACTCATATACGTTGCCGTGCATGTCATATAACCCGTAAGCGTTGGCATAAGCCGAATAGTCGCCCACTGCCGTGGTGCCGCCCGCATAAGCGCCGGACGGATCATTATACGCTCCGCCGTCAAAATCATAAGGAGAAGTTCCATTAATGTTTGCCATCGCGCCTGTCAACAGTTTGCCGTTCCCCACGCCGAAAGGCATGTTTTCAACGCCGCCGCGGGCTGCGCGCTCCCACTGAGCCTCCGTCGGCAACTCGCCGCCCGCCCATTCGGCATAAGCCTTCGCGCCATACCAGCTTACATAAATCACGGGATGATTCTCATAACCTGCCGCAGGCTCCCACTGGCCGGCGTTATAGTGCAGGCCCCAGTCAGAACCGCCGCTGCTTGCCTGTATCAATATTTGATTGCTTTGAATATCTGTCTTTCTGCCTGTGCCGTCAACCTCAACATCATTCAGGAAAGCTGCATACTGAGCATTGGTGATCGGGTATTTGCTCATCCGGTAATCTTTGGTGAGCGTTACCCGGTGCTGCGTTTCATCGGAATCCCTTTCCGGCTCGGCAGGCGTTACATTCGGGTCTGTTCCGGGAACGCCGGCGCCCGCGGCGGAACCGTTGGAACTGCCCATGAGGAAGGTTCCTGCGGGGATGAGCGCCGTTTCAACGATGTACC
>JAISCQ010000265.1 GCA_031265445.1 Bacteroidales bacterium | reverse complement strand
CAATTTTAGCGCGCGCATATTTCACCCTGAAAGTTTGTAAAATCAATGCTGTTTATACCCTAAAAGTTTGCGGATTTTAAATAACAATTACTTTTGTATCCATAAAATTGAATGATATGGAATGGAGCAGGAGCAAGTACCGGAAGCCGCTTGTTTTGCCGCGCCGTTGAGCCGAATTTGTAATTCGGCTCGGAACATCAGGCAATTTGCAATCCGGAAATCGATTCCCGAATCGAAATATGATTCTCCTGATAACCTCAACGGGGACAACTTGGCGAATCGATCCCGCCGCAGGCAATTACAAATTGCCTCGTGTTCCGAGCGGCATTACAAATGCCGCTCAACGGGGTAACGCTCCCTGTCAGCGGTCTCTGACCCTGATAGTGGTGGCAGGCGTATTTGCGGTTTTGACCCTGACAGGTTCGTATACGTAAGCTTACGTAAAACGACCTGACAGGGTCGCCCCGACCTGTCAGGGTCAAAAAAATAAATAAAACCACCCTGAAACAAATATTTTTTTGTTTTTGTTCAAAAACCATTTATATTTGCCGTCAAATTTTAAAAGCATAAAGTATCCTTTATCATGTCGAAATCTCTCGAAAATTTGTTACAGGCAATATCCGGTGTAAGGTTCGGTAAATCACCGAATGGCACGCCTTTTGCAGAGAGAGAGAGAGAGAGAGAGAGAGAGAGAGAGAGAGAGAGAGACAGACAGACAGAGAGAGAGACTCACCGACACTTATAGACGCGCGCGAGGCTTAGCAATATTTTTCAAATTTATTATACTGCCGTTATATCGTATCATACGATATAGCGGTTTTTTATTTATATATATGTATCATATTTTATTTATTTTTAAAACTTTAGTGTCATGGTAAAGCAGAGAGGAACTGTAATGACTCCCGGATGGAGCGGGAAGGTCGGCGATTTGGCGGTATTCCGTCAAGGGAAGGGTAAAACCTGCCGGCGGTGGCGAAGTCTGTACGGACGGTGGTGGCGTTTCGGAACTCAAGAAAATTCTCCCGGATGTATTTCATCGTGTAAAACCGGTATTTCGTCGAGAAGCCTCCACGCTTTACCGAATAATTATTCTGCTGTATGCAGGGATGTTACACCTTTGTATCGGATTTATCATTAAAAAAAGTCATCAAAAACATAAAAAACTTTAAATGTTTCTAAAGTTTTCACATATCTTTGCCGCGAAATTTTCAAGCAAAGATTATAAGGATATGGTAAAACAACGCATCATCGAAGAGGCTTCGGAACTGTTTGCCGGGACGGGTGTCAAAAGCACCACGATGGACGACTTGGCGCGGCACATGGGTATCTCGAAACGCACCATTTACGAAAACTTCAAGGACAAGGAAACTTTGCTGATCGCATGTATCGACAATTTTCACAGGGGAAGCGCCGTCTTTTCCGAGAGAGTTTTCAATAAGGAAGGCAATGTGGTAGATGCGATTCTGGTACTGATGCAAAAAGGCGTAGAACAGGCATCACTGCGGCAGTTTGACATGCTGAGCGACATCCGGAAGTATTATCCGCAGGTATACAAGGAACACCTGATGTGCATGCATGACGATAACTGCAAGGGAATGGAACGATTGATACTGCGGGGTATCGGCGAGGGCGTTTTCCGCGACGACCTCAACCCGGAGATCATCGCCGTTTTCTTCACGAAGCGAGCCGACGGGATTGTAATGGTCGACCGCGATCTGGACAAGTTTTCGCTTGCTGAAGTTTTCGAAAATGTGATCATCACCTTCCTGCGCGGCATCTGTACAACGGAAGGAATAGAAATTATCAACAGGTATAAAGAAAAAAAGTCAAAGTAAGTGAGCAATATTGTCGAATTGTATGTTTCTGCAATAAGCCGGCTGGTGGATTTGGCAACAGCCCCCGGATGTTCCCGGATGTTCGCAGTACATGGTTTCAAATATTTAAAACAATAATTTTGTAAATTAATTCATACAAATGGAAATACAATTGAAGCAAATTATCCTGAGTGTCATACTGTTCGGTATGTTTGTGCCGGGTTTTTCGCAGGAGTCGAATGAAAAGGCGTTGCGCCTCACGTTGAAGGAAGCGCAGGACTATGCAGTGCAGCACAACAGGACCGTATGGAATGCCGGTCTGTCGGTATCGGAAGCCCAGAAGAAAACCTGGGAAGCCATCTCGTCCGGTTTGCCGCAGGTAAGCGCCACGGTCGACTATCAGAACATGATGGGGTTTAAGATGTCATTTGCCGGGATGACCATTCCCCTGGAACCTACCAGCAATTTCCAGGCAAAAGTGACGCAATTGCTGTTCAGTGCCGGTTATTGGGTGGGCATCAAGATGTCGAAGATAGGCGAACAGATGTCCGAAACAGCCCGCCTGCAAAGCGAACTGGATATAAAGCAACAGACGCAAGCGGCATACCACGCCGTTTTGATTGCCGAAGAAAACAGGAAAATACTGGAAATGAACCTGGAAAACATCCGGACACTGGCCAAAAGTACGGAAGATATGGTGCGCGTGGGCGTTGCCGAACAAACGGACGCCGATCAGTTGAAAGTACAGGTGGCTACGGTGATGAACGGCATCAAGACCGTAGAGCGTCACGTTGAGCTGGCGTATAACCTGCTGCGTTTCCAGTTGGGCGTGGAGACCGGCGCTGAAATCACGCTGACGGAAACACTGGAAACCCTGATTGCGGAAAGGGACGTTCAGGAAACCATGGCCGCGGCGTTCGACCTCAATGATAATTATAATGTGCAGTTGCTGGATCAGCAGATTGACCTGGCCAACAAGCAGATTAGCCTCGAAAAGGCTGCCTCGCTGCCTACGGTTGCCGCATTTTATAGCTATACCTATAAAATCAAGAAATCGACATTCGACATGTCGCCGAACAATGTCATCGGGCTGAACGCCAACATTCCCATATTCGCATCGGGACAACGCCACGTGCGCACGCAGCAGGCCAGGATCAAGCAGGAAACGGCGAGCAATAACCGGGCGTTACTCGCCGACCAGTTGCTGATGCAGGAAAAGCAGTTGCGCTTCAACCTCAACAACGCAATTGAATCGTTCGACTTGCAGAAGGAAGCGATGAGCGTGTCGCAACGCGTGTTCGAGAGTATTACGCGCAAGTTCCGGCAGGGAACGGCTTCGAGCCTGGACGTTACCACGGCCAACACCAGCCTTCTGCAGGCGCAAACCAATTATATCAATGCGATGATGGAAGTGTTCACAGCACAAACCAATCTGGAAGCGCTTCTTCATACATTGTAACAGTGACCATGAAATCAAAATCGAAAAATCATAAATCAAAAATAATGAAAGCAATTCACGGTATATTAGCGATCACGATCGTTTTCCTGTACGCTTGCGGCGGCGGTAGTAAAGAACAGGCGCAGACAACGGGTACGGAAGAAAATTCCAAAGTGTTGGTAAAGGTATTGAACGTAACCGAACAGCCTGTTGAGCAATTGATAGAGCTGACAGGCACTGTTCAGGCAAACAGGAGCAACGATATAGCCGCCACTGTGCCCGGCCGTATCGACGACATCATGGTGGAAGTAGGCGACCGTGTCCGTAAAGGACAGGCGCTGGTACAGATGGATCGCACCAGTTTGCTGCAAACCAGGCTACAGTTGCAGAACGCCGAAAAGGAACTGGGACGTGTCGAGGAACTTCACAAATCGGGCAGCGCTACCCGGCAACAGTTGGACCAGTTGACCACGCAGGTGGAAGTAACGCGCGAAACATTGCGCAACCTCGAAGAAAACACGACGCTGCTTTCGCCCATCGACGGGATTGTGACGGCGCGCAACTTCGACCCGAAGAATATTTACGCCGGCGCTCCTGCCATCTTGAACGTGATGCAGATTTCGCCCGTGAAGATACTGGTCAACATTTCCGAAACCTATTTTCCGGAGGTGAAGCAGGGAATGGTGGTGAAGATCAGGCTGGATGTGTTCCCCGACAGGGTTTTTGAAGGGAAAATATCATTGATGCATCCCACCATTGACCAGGGAACACGTACTTTTGTGGCCGAAATCAGCATCCCCAATAACGATATGACGATGCGCCCCGGCATGTTCGCCCGCGTGGAACTTAACTTCGGCACCATGAACCACGTGGTAGTGCCCGATATGGCTGTGATCAAACAGATGGGAACCAACAACAAGTTTGTTTTTGTAGTGGAAAACGGTGTCGCTTACCAGAAGAAAGTAGAATTGGGACGTCGCGACAACGACGCCTACGAGCTGCTTTCGGGCGTACCCAACGGCTCGTCGGTGGTAGTTGCCGGACAAACGAAATTGATGGACGGCACACCGGTTGCCATACAGGAATAACGATTTGAATAACCGCGTGATCAAATCATTTTGGACGTTCGCTGAACGTTAACCAATCATAAAACAGTATCAAGATGAAAATATACGAAGCATCCGTAAAGAAACCCGTAACCACCATCCTTATTTTCATAGGGGTGATCATATTCGGACTTTTCGCTCTGTCGAGGACTTCGATCGACCTGTATCCCGACATCGAAACGAATACCATCATGGTGTTTACCACGTATGCCGGGGCAAGCGCCGAAGATATCGAAACCAATGTGACCCGCGTGCTGGAGGACGTGCTGAACACGGTGAGCGACCTGAAGACCATTACATCCTCTTCGCGCGACAATATGTCGATCGTTGTCCTCGAATTTACCTGGGGGACTGATATTGACGTGGCGACAAATGACGTTCGCGACAAGCTGGATATGGTGAAGCAGGCATTGCCCGACGATGTTGAAAATCCCATCATTTTCAAATTCAGCACCGACATGATCCCGGTAGTGATCATGTCGGCTACGGCGAAAGAAAGTACAGACGCGCTGTATAAGATTCTCGACGACCGCGTGGCCAACCCGCTCAACCGCATCAACGGCGTGGGAACGGTGGCCATAGCCGGCGCGCCCAAACGCGAGGTACACGTGGATGTGGATCCGCAAAAACTCGACGCCTACAACCTGACGGTAGAACAGATCGGCGCTGTCATTGCCGCCGAAAACATGATTGTGCCGGCAGGTAACTTCGATATCGGTTCCAATACCTATTCCCTGCGTGTCGACGGCGAGTTCAAGATCAGCGACGAAATGAAACGGCTGGTAGTGGGTTCGTACAACGGAAGGAGCATCTACATGTCCGATGTGGCCAGCGTCAAGGATACCCTTGAAGAACGCGCCCAGGAGAGCTATACCAACGGCATCCGTTCGGCAACCGTCATTGTGCAGAAACAGTCGGGCGCCAACACGGTGGATATCGCCAAGAAAGTGAACGCCGCTTTGCCCGGCCTGCAAAAGGATCTGCCTGCCGACATTCATCTGGAAATGATACTGGATACATCCGAATTTATTACGGACAGTATCAACAGTTTGACTGAAACCGTCGTACTGGCTATGATTTTTGTGATCATCGTCGTGCTGTTCTTCCTGGGACGCTGGAGGGCGACCATCATTATTATCGTCACCATTCCCATATCATTGATCGCTTCATTCATCTACCTGATGATTTCGGGCAATACGATCAACATTATATCATTGAGTTCTCTAACCATCGCCATCGGTATGGTCGTGGACGACGCCATTGTGGTGCTCGAAAATATCACGTCCCATATCGAACGCGGCACCAAGCCGCGCGATGCGGCGATTTATGCGACCAATGAGGTAGCTGTCGCCGTTGTGGCGTCGACGCTGACCATTATCGCGGTATTCCTCCCGTTCACGATGGTTACCGGTTTGGCGGGCATGATGTTCAAACAGTTGGGCTGGATGGTGACCATCATCATCACCCTGTCGGTTGTTTCCGCCCTGACGCTTACGCCCATGATGGCTTCGAGGATGTTGAAGGCAAATGCCGGTGACAGCCGGGTATACCGCCCTATCAAGCGGATGCTCGACGGATTGGACAACTGGTATGAGGGAGTGCTCACATGGTGCGTACGCCACAGGGTTATTGTCTTTGTGGCCGCCCTGCTTATTTTCGCGTCGAGCACCTTGCTGCTGCTGCTGGGCGCAGTAGGTTCGGAATTTATTCCTGCATCGGATAGCGCACAGATCACGGCGACTGTTGAATTGCCGCTCGGTACGCGCGTGAATTTCTCCAAGGAAGCCGCCTTGAAAATCCAGCAGAAATTCCATGAGGATTTTCCCGAACTGAAGATGATCAACTACAGCGTTGGCCAGGCCTCATCCGACAATACATGGGCAGCCATGCAGGACAACGGCGATCATATCATCACGATGCGTTTTCGCTTGGAAAGCCTGAAAAAACGGAACCGCGACATTTATGAGATATCCGAGCTGATGCGTCAACGCCTGGCAACATTGCCCGAGCTGGAAAAATACACGATTACGCCCGGCGGTAACGGCGGCGGCGGCTTTGGCGGAGAAAGCGCCGTTGATATTGAGATCTACGGATACGATTTCGCGACCACCGACAAACTGGCAGCCGAAATCATGGAAAAAGCGGCCAATATCACCGGGTTCCGCGACCTGGCGGTTAGCCGCGACAAATATCGGCCCGAATACCAGATCAATTTCGACCGCGAAAAGCTGGCTCTGCACGGGTTGAATATGGCAACGGTGGCCACCTTCACACGTAACCGCATCAACGGGTTAACGGCGTCGCACTTCCGCGAAGACGGCGAGGAGTACGATATCATCATACGTTATGAAGAGCGGTTTCGCCAGTCCATTGAAGACATCGAAAACATCAAGATATACAACAGCATGGGCCAGGGTATCCGCGTACGCGAACTCGGCCAGGTGGCGGAACGGTTCTCGCCGCCCAACATCGAGCGTGAAAACCGCGAGCGCGTCGTTAAAGTGTCCGGCTCGGTATACGGGGTTCCGCTGAGCGACGTGGTCGCCGATGTAAATGTTTTACTGTCCGAAACAGTCATACCCGACGGTATCGGCGTCAAGATCGGCGGTACATGGGAAGACCAGCAGGAGTCGTTTGGCGACCTGATCGTCCTCATGGTACTGGTAGTGATCCTGGTTTACATTGTGATGGCCTCGCAGTTCGAGTCTTTCAAGAGTCCGTTCATCATCATGCTCTCGCTGCTGTTTGCTTTCACGGGCGTATTCCTGGCCCTGTGGATTACCGGAACCACGCTGAACATGCTTTCGCTCATCGGCGCCATCATGCTCATCGGTATCGTGGTGAAGAACGGTATCGTGCTCATCGACTACATCAACTTGAACCGCGAACGCGGCGCAGGCTTGGTAGCGGCAGTCGTTTCCGGCGGTAAATCGAGGCTGCGTCCCGTGTTGATGACCACAGCCACCACCATCCTGGGCATGCTCCCGATGGCGCTGCGGCTGGGCGAAGGCGCGGAACTCTGGCAACCGATGGGTATCGCCATTGTGGGCGGGCTTACCTTTTCCACCATCCTCACCCTGATCGTGGTTCCCGTGGTGTATACCATGTTCGGCGCCGGCGACATCAAAAAGGAACGTCGACGCATTGCCGCCGAACTGAAAGAAGAAAATAATTAATTGATAGAAATTCGATCCCTTTTGCATGCATCAGGCGAAAGGGATCTTCAAATAAAAGAAAAATGAAAGCAGTATTTATTTCCTATAACCAGGCGCACACCCAACAGGTGGATTTTCTCCTGGATCGTTACCGGATACATGGATTTACCCGTTGGAACAGCGTCGCCGGCCGGGGCAGCAACGACGGTGAACCCCATTACGGCAGCCATGCCTGGCCGGGGATGAACACCGCGGTGCTGGCAATCGTGGAAGACGAAAAAGTGCCCCCATTCCTGAAAGCGCTCCGTAAACTGGATAAAACCGCCGAACAGCAGGGTCTCCGGGCTTTCGTGTGGACCGTGGATGAAGAGCAGGTTTAAAATAATGTCGATTTTGGAATCCTTTCTCATGCATTGCTCATCGAAAGTCGAAAGTTGAAAATCAAAAATGAATTTGGAATTTATTTAAAATGAAAAACATATTATATAAACAGGGTTTAGCCATCCTTATGGCGTTACTGTCCGTGTGCGGCGTATCCACCGCCCAGAATATCAAGTTCGGGATCAAAGCCGGGCCAAATTTGCCGAACATCACCGCAGGCGGTAAGAACACGCCTGTGAGCGAAGGGTATAAGTCGCGGGCGGCAGTGGGCGCCGGCATCTTTACCGAGTTGCAGTTGAACCCGCTGATTTCTTTCCGCCTCGGCGTGGAATACAGCGGGCAGGGCGGTAAGAAAAACGGCATGCAGGCGATGCCTTCGCAACGGCTCGTCTCTACCGTGGGCAACAGCATGGGCATGTCGATCACCGACCAGCAGATCGAAGATTTGACAGCTATTGCGAGCCATCTCCCCACATACTATTATGCCGATATCAATAATACCACCAAGTTCGATTACGTCATGATACCGCTATTGGCACAGTTCGGCTGGAACCTCGGCCAGTCGCCGTGGCGCGTATATGTCAACGCAGGGCCTTTTGTGTCGTTCCTCATCTCGGGTAAACAGGTATCCAAAGGAACCAGCAAAATGTATTCCGATGCCTCGGGAACGAGCACCTTGTGGGATATCCTGCCGCCAACAGCTAAAGATATGGTCACCGGTAAATTTCCCGCCATGGAACCGACATTAAACGATCCTGTCGATTATGGCGCCACAAACATCACCGGCGAAATGAAAAGCACGAACTTCGGTATTACCGGAAATGCAGGCATCCGTTACCAATGTAACCGCAATTACTTCTTCCTCGAACTGGGCGGTAATTACGGATTCATCACCGTACAGGAAAACAGCGCCAACGGAAGCAACCGCCTCGGCGCCGGCTCGGTGATGGTGGGATATGCATTCTCCCTGTTTTAGGACAGGAACTCCACCGCCGCCGGTGATATGAAACGGGAAACGGCTTTACTCCGAAAAAGTAAAGCCGTTTTTTTGGAAAATCAGGGCTTGACGAGCATACGCCGGCCGGTTGTTAATTTTTTTTGTTGCATATTTAAAAACCCGTATGTATATTTGCCGCCGTGTCTTAACTTAATATCAGCCGTTTCGAAAATGCAACCAAACGCGATCACATATAACGTTTCCCCGGGCGGCAACCTTTTGTCCCATCGTAAAAAATAATGCCGATCCAGCCACTGATCATCGAAAAGGGAATCATACAGCCGTCTTTCGGTAAGAGCAGGCGGAACAGTTTCTTTCGTGTCACCGTTATTTCGGCGGGAGTTCTTACAAAAGCAGGCATACCGGTCGGTCAAAGCAAGACCGTCATTAACGAAAGAGAATCAGTCCGCCCGTTACGCATCAATCCGTCCGAAACCGAAATAAAATATCTGGATGCCGATGCCATTTACTTTTGTATTCCACAAAATCATTTCGGACATGTTTTGACCGGTACGATGGCATTCGCACATATTCTGCCGGATGGCCCTTACAAAAATCATAAAGTTGTCTTTACCGCCTTTCCGCCGGATTACGAAGCGCCGTGCGAAGCGATCAAAATACTGCTGAAACATCTTGGCGTAAAAGAAGAAGACATCATCACCGTCGACGAATATACGCAATTCAGAAGCGTTGTAATCGTGGAGCCGTCGCTTCGTTGCGTGCGCCTGTCGCGGTTCAGGAAAAGATTATTTGCAATAGACCGGGAATTTGCGGATACATTTCGGGCAATTTCCGCCAGATTTACGGATCGCAAATATCCGGATAAAGTATATTTCTCGCGCGGTAAAATTTCTCACAGGCCTATTATGTTTGAAGATAAGATAGAGCGGATTTTCGAAAAAAACGGCTATGAAATATTTTATCCCGAACAGTTGCCGCTTGACGAACAGATAAAGCTTGTCGCCAATGCCAATTATTATGCCTGTCTTCAGGGAACACTGGAGCATCACAGTCTGTTTATGAAAGACAATGCAACCATGATCACCATATCCAGAAAATCCGGCCGGACAGAAAGACAGGTTTTGATCAATCAATTACAGAAAAACATCAGGCATATCTATCTGCGGGGAAACATTCAACCGTTCGGCGATAAGATTTCGCCGAACATAGTTGGCATAACCGGTCATTTCATCCCGTTTTTTGACGAGCATCATTTCGTATACAGCGCCGACGACTGGAAGCTAACCGATCAGGAAATAAACGATTATGTTGAAAAATGCTCCTGGCGCGACATTCCTCTACCCAAAAATATACTGAGAAGAATACTCCGGTACTTTTTGAGAAAGCATCAAAAATCGGTGGAATAATCGTTCCAAAATCCCTACGGGATTTTGACTTCCCAGACATCGCCCTTTTTCATTGTTAAGGTGATCATGTCTTCGCTCCTTACCGTCGATTCCTGACGTTTCCCGTTAAGGAATATTTTTACAGGACGGTTATTCTGCGGTAACTTTACTGCAAAAATGCCATCCGCTGTTGCCCTGACCGCCATGCGGGCTATTTTCCCGTTCTTCCATTCGGCATCCGTTTCGGCGCCGCCTTTCACACAAAGACCTTTAAAATATCCCGTCTTCCACTGTTCCGGAAGCGCGGGCAAAAATTCGATATAACCTTCGTGGTTCTGTAGCAGCATTTCGGCCATACCGGATGTTCCGGCTCCGTTGCCGTCGATGATGAAGATGTCCCACGGCGCGCCGGCAATTCCCCCGGGCGAGACGGTGAGCAGGTTCTCGCGCGTGAAGGCTCCGAGCAGGCCGGCACAGTTGCTGTAAGCTTCCTGCGGATCTTTGAGGCGCGCATAAAAGTTGACCATATTAGCCCGGCTCCATTCCACATCTTCCCAGCCGGGAGCATTCAGCCGTTTCTCGATGGTTTTCCGCGCCGCTTCAGCCAATTCGGGCGTATGTGCCGGCGATATCTGCGAAAACGGATACAGCGCCAGCAGGTGTGTCGTGTGGCGATGGTTGGGTTGGGCTTCCTCAAAGTCTTCGAGCCATTCCTGTAAGGCGCCGTCTTTTCCGATTTTGAAAGGCGGGAGTCTCTTTACGGCTTCTTCCAGCGACTGGCGGAAATCTGCGTCCACGCCCAGTATTTCGGATGCACGGATGCACGACATACAGGTCTCATATACCAGCACGCGGTCGCAGGTGGGCATCATGGACAGTGTATATTCGGCGCCACTGTAACGGAACGAGTTTTCGGGCGAGATGCTCGGCCCGGTAACCAGGTAATCTGTACCGGGAAGTTCCGTCATGTAGTCGAGGAAAAACATGGCGGCGCTTTTCAGTATGGGATAAGCTGTCTTTCCCAGGAAATCCCTGTCGTTCGTGTACTGGTAATGCGTCCACAGGTGCGAGGCGATCCAGGCTCCGGCCGCAGGGAACAGTCCCCAGTATGTGCTTGCAGGAGCCGTGTATCCCCATGCATTGACAATCGTATTTGCCGCCCATCCGGGACTTCCGTATATGTCCCGCGTCATCCGGGCGCCATGTTCGGCCAGGAAGCTGATGTAACGGAACAGCGGTGCATTACATTCATGCAGGTTGGCGATGTTCGACAGCCAATAGTTCTGTTCGATATTGATATCCAAATGGTAATCGCATGCCCAGCCCATGTTGCATGCCAGGTTGTCGTTCCATACACCTTGCAGGTTCGATGGCAATGGCGAGTTTTCGCGCGAGGAGGCAATCAACAGGTAACGCCCGTACTGAAAGAAAAGAGCATCGAGGCCGGGATCGGTTGCTCCTTCCTTTTTGGCTTTCCAGCGCGCATCGGTCGGCTTTTGATCTGCTTCGCCGCTTCCCAGCGAGATATCCACCCTGTCAAACAGTCTTTTGTAATCAGCAATATGATCCTGCTTTACAGATTCGAATCCTTTGGCAACCGCCTGTTCGACTGTTGTCCGGCACGCAGACCGGTATTCCGGGTTATCGTAACCGGTACGGATATCAAGCGTGATTACCGCCTCATCCGCCCCGTTTAC
>JAISCQ010000228.1 GCA_031265445.1 Bacteroidales bacterium | reverse complement strand
TCATTTGAATATTGCGGAGACAGTATGGAGAAAGCTCAAGAAAGAATGGATAAATCCGGAGGATTATCTGGAAAAGGACAAACTCTTTTATGCTACTAACAGATGGCTGGCTGCTTTGGACAGGAATATCTGTATCAATTTTAGCCATTTTAATGAAAACTTATTTTGATGAGGTACTTATCGGAAAAAAATATCTGGCAGATGATGATAAAAACAGATTGTCTGGTAACTCAACTTTTTCAGCAGACCCTATATATGTGTGAAACTTAATTGATTTTTCCATCCTGCAGATATCGATATCCGGAATTTCACGGAATTTTTCGTCCCGGAGTCTCCGGCAACAGAAATTCCACGGAATTTTTCGTCCTGCGATCTCCGGCGACAGAAAAATTTTCGGACGAAACTTTCTAAAATATAAAATAACAGGAAACCCCCAGGTCTGCCGACCCTGTCAGGTCGTTTTACGCAAGCTCAGGCATATCAAACCTGTCAGGCTCTGCGAAACATCGCTGCATTGCCTTATCCCGAAAAAATGATTTCTAATAATGACCTGTGTGCGCACAAAATCACAAAATCATTTTTTGAGGCGCTAAGAATATATCAAAAAATCCCTTAGATTTGCAGGCAAAATGAATAGAGGACTTATTATCGTCATTTAAAATGAACCAGACATTGATCATTACCGGTGGAGCCGGCTTTATCGGCTCGCATGTGGTACGTCTTTTTGTGAATAAATATCCCGATGACCGTATCGTTAACCTCGATAAGTTGACTTATGCCGGTAACCTCGAAAACCTTACCGACATCGACCGGAAAAGTAATTACGTTTTCGAAAAAGCCGACATCACCGATGCCGGCAGGATCAGGGACGTATTTGAGAAATATTGTCCGGACGGCGTGATCCACCTGGCTGCCGAATCGCATGTAGACCGTTCCATCAGCAACCCTATGGAGTTCATCATGACCAACGTGGTGGGAACCGTTAACCTGCTGAATGCCGCCCGTGCGCTGTGGAACGGCAACTTCGAGGGCAAGCGTTTCTATCATGTTTCTACCGACGAGGTGTACGGTTCGCTGGGCAGGGAAGGATTCTTTGCGGAAACCTCACCGTATGACCCGCGCAGCCCCTATTCCGCATCCAAAGCAAGTTCCGACCATCTGGTGCGTGCCTACCACCACACGTACGGCCTGCCGGTGACCCTGTCGAACTGCTCCAACAATTACGGCCCCAACCATTTTCCCGAAAAGCTGATCCCTCTTTCCATCAACAACATCAAAAACAGCAAACCGATACCGATATACGGCAAAGGCGAAAACGTGCGCGACTGGCTGTACGTGCTCGACCACGCACGCGCCATCGATACTGTTTTCCATAACGGCAGAAACGGCGAAACGTACAATATCGGCGGCAATAACGAGTGGACAAACATTGATTTGATCCGCTTGCTGTGCAGGATCATGGACAGCAAGCTGGGACGCCCCGAAGGAACATCGGCCCAACTGATCACTTTCGTGAAAGACCGTGCCGGCCACGACATGCGTTATGCCATTGATTCGAGCAAACTGCAACGCGAACTGGGATGGAAACCTTCGCTGCAATTCGAAGAAGGGCTTGAAAAAACCGCGGACTGGTACCTGGCCAACGAGAAATGGCTACAGGGCGTGATTAGCGGAGATTACGAAAAATATTACCAAAAACAGTACAGCAGCCGTTAGAACGTTTTAACGTGATGAACGCCCCCCTCGCATGATGAAGACACAGACCTTTTTATTCCTGGTTCTCTTTGGGATTGCCGCCAGTAAAGCCATTGCGCAGGATCCCCGCATACCCTCCGAAAATCCCCGCCTGATCGTGGGAATCGTTATTGAACAGATGCGCAGTGATTATATTTCGCGTTTTTGGGATCAACTGGGCGAAGGAGGTTTCAAACGCCTGATCCACGAAGGAACCTATTGCCGCAATGCATCGTATAATTATTTCCATACCCAGACCGCGCCCGGTTACGCGACCATCTTCACAGGAAGCATGCCGGCATCGCATGGCATTGTGGCCGACGAATGGTACGATCGTGTGAGCAACAGGGTGACGCAGGCTGTAGCCGACGAAGCCGCCAAAACGGCAGGCGGCTCGTTCGACGCCGGGCATTATTCGCCGCACAACCTGTTGGGAACAACCATTGGCGACGAGATCAAGCTGACAAACCTGCGGCAGTCGAAAGTATTCGGCGTGTCGCTCGATCCCGTATCGGCGATCCTGCCGGCCGGGCACATGGCCGACGGCGCTTTCTGGCTCGACAGCGAGAACGGCGCCTGGATCACCAGCAGTTACTACATGCCGAACCTGCCGAACTGGCTCAATGAGGAAAATAAAAAGAAGCTGGCCGACCTGTACCTGACCAAAACCTGGGATACCGGTTTTCCCGTATCGCAGTACACCAACTGTCTTACCGACGAAAACCCTTACGAAACGGGCATCGACGGGCGTATCGTGTTCCCGTATGCGCTTCCCGATCTTGCCAGGGGGAAGAGCATCAGCGAACGTTACCGGTTGTTGAAACAGACGCCTTTCGGCAATACCCTTACCAAGGACATGGCCATCGCTTTAATGGTGAACGAAAACCTGGGCAAGGACAAGTTTACCGATGTACTTGCCATCTCGTTCGTGGCAACCGAATATATCGGCAATGCGTTCGGGCCGATGTCCATCGAACTGGAGGATGCTTTCCTGAAGTTAGACAGGGATCTGGAGCATTTTCTCCAGTTTGTGGATGACTTTGTCGGCAAGCAAAACGCATTGATATTTGTAACTTCCAACCATGGCGCCGCACAAACGCCGGCATATCTTGCCGACTCGAAAGTACCGGTGGGAAGTTTCAACTACAACAGCGCCCTGTCGCTGCTGCGCAGTTACCTGAATGCTTTGTACGGCGGCGGCGAATGGATCAAGGGATACTTCGGGCAGCAACTGTATTTGAATTCGGACCTGATTGAAAATTCGAAAATGAAACTTGACGATTTCCGCGAGGTAATTGCTCAATTCCTGATACAGTTTACAGGCGTATCCAATACGCTTACCGCTACGGCACTGCAGAACAACCAGTATACCGAAGGCTATCGCAGTAAAATGCAAAACAATTACTTTCCGCGCCGTTCGGGCGATGTGTTCGTTAATCTCCATCCCGGGTGGGTGGAAAAAAGCGGACGGGCAACATCGCACAACTCGGCATACCTGTACGACGCGCAGGTGCCGCTTATCTGGTACGGATGGAAGGTCAAGCGCGACATGATTGTTCGCCCGGTGGATATGACCGACGTGGCGCCAACCATCTCGTCGCTGATGAACATTATTGCTCCCAGTGCCGCAACCGGGACGGTGATTACCGAACTTGTGAAATAGATTTCGGGCCTGCAGCAGACACTAAGAAATGAAAGTCGGATTCTCCACCTGTAAAATCCACCTCAATCGGCACATAATAACTGCATTTTGCCATCCTGTCGGGGATGGCGGTCTGTTGCAGGCGTACCGCATCCTTTTCCGTGGTCATCAGTATTTTATGGGTCGACCGGATGGCGTTCCACCGCTCAATGATATTCTTGACGTCTCTGGCGGAAAATGCATGATGATCGGGGTAGGTTACCGTTTGTACCGAAGCCGCGCGCTGCCGCATGTAAGCTTCAAAAGGCCCGGGACTGGCTATGCCGGTCACCAATAACACGTCGTACTGTTGAAGGTCGCTTGCCGGTAAGGGCTTACCATGGGGGAATACCGTCAATGGTTCGCCATACCTGACAGCAGCGAAAAACAATGCGTGCGGGAAAATCGATGAATAACGCCCGGCAATGTTTTGCTGTTCTTCCACAGACATTCCGGCCGGCGACCCGGTAACCACCATCACGTCCGCGCGGCGGGCGAAGCAGGGCCATTCGCGCAGGCGGCCTCCCGGCAGCATGCCGTCGCGATACAGCGGACGGTTATAATCCGTTAAAATGATGGACAGGTTCGGGCGTATCCTGCGGTACTGGAAAGCATCATCCAGCAGGATCACCTGTATATCGGGGAAGGCGCTGCGAATACGGGCAATCCCTTCCACCCGGCTGGCGTCCACAGCTACCACGATGCCGGGAAATTTCCGTTTGATCTGGTATGGCTCGTCGCCTGTTTCGCCGGGAGTGGAATGATCATCCACAAACCGGAAGCCCCTGGTAGTGCGTTTGTAGCCCCGACTCAATACCGCAACCCTGCAATCCTGCGAAAGCAACCGTGCCAGGTATTCTACAAACGGCGTCTTTCCTGTGCCGCCCACAGTAATATTGCCTACGCCGATCACATAAACGTCATCATACTGCACGGATGGAATCCATTTCCAGTCGTACAGCCTGTTTCTCACGAACGTGATGATGCCATACAGCAACGAAAACGGGAAAAGCAATAACTTCATACTTCAGGGCCTGGGGTTTCGGATGATACGGCTTTGACCGCCCGAAATCCGAATTATTTGTATATTTTCAGTTTATTCAATGCTTTTTGGTACGCCTGGGCATAGCGGTTGTGCTGTTCCAGCGTCCGGGCGAAATTGTGGTAACCCGACAGATCGTCCCGGGCGCAGAAAAACAGGTAATCGTGCCTGACATAATTCAGCGTCGCGTCAATGGAAGCAATTGACGGGATACAGATCGGCCCCGGCGGCAGACCTGCGTTTTGGTAAGTATTGTAGGGCGACTGTATTTCCTTGTGCCTGTTGAGCACCCGCCTGATGGTGAAATCTCCCGCCGCGTACTTGACGGTCGGGTCGGCCTGCAACAGCATCCCCCTGTTCAACCGGTTGACATATACCCCGGCCATGACGGCTTTTTCGCTGTCCATCTGCGTTTCCTCCTCAATGATCGAAGCCAGGACAGTTACCTGCAACGGCGTCAGCCCTGTTTCACCGGCTTTTTGCCGCCGACTCTCCGTCCAGAAGCGGTCGCGCTCCCTGGCCATTCTTTCCATAAAGCCTTTGGCCGATGTGTTCCAGAAAAACTCGTAAGTATTGGGGATGAAGAGCGACAGGACGGTTTGCGGGGCGAGCCTGAAATGATCCGCGAGGTAAACGCTGTCGGTAAGCAGCGCCATGATGCCGGCCGAGTCGGCTTCGATGGAAGAAGCCGCTGCCCCGGCTAATTGCGCGTTGAGGCGGATGTTGTTGAAGACCAGCTTCACGGGTATTTGGCTTCCCGCACGGAGCATGCGCACCAGCTCGAGGTTGCTCATTCCGTCCGTCAAGCGGTAGCGTCCGGCTTTAACCCTGCCCGGGTAGTTCATTTTACCGGCTACCCGGCGGAACGATGCGGCGTCGTTCAGGCCGCTTGCCCGAAGAAGGGCGCAAACGTCGTCGAAGGTGCTGTTGGTGGGGATGTACAGAAACGGGTCGCTTTTATTGACCACCGACATATTGGCGCCGCAGATGTGCCTGTAAAGCCGGTAGCCGACCGCGCTTCCCGCAATCAACCCTGCAAGTATGGCGAAACCGATGATTTTTCCCGTATGCTTCCTGCGTTTCGGATATTCTGACATGATCATGATGAAAATTAACGGCAAAATTATACAGTTTTACGAAAAAAAACAGACCTTTGCCACGGATAATTTTTGATTTTTAACGGATCATCAGAAATCATCCGTCAAATCAACCTTCATGAAAATGGATAAAGTAAAACGTATTGCGCTGGTGGCGCACGATCATCGTAAAACCGACCTGATGGAGTGGGTGGAATGGAACTGGGAAATACTGGTCAGGCACAGGCTGATCTGTACCGGAACCACGGGGCGGCTGGTAGAAGAGACCCTGAACCGTAAAAAGGAAGAAAACGGCAATACCCGTACTTTGTACGTCACCAGGCTGAAATCGGGACCGTTAGGCGGCGACCAGCAGATGGGCGCTATGATATGCGACGGCAATGTGGATGTGCTGATCTTTTTCTGGGATCCGATGCAGCCGCAGCCGCACGATGTGGATGTGAAGGCTTTGCTGCGTATCGCGGCGCTCTACAATGTGGTAACCGCATGTTCGCGCTCTACGGCCGATTTTATTATTTCATCGCCTCTGTTCGACGGACAGTATACGCCGATTATTAAGGATTACAGTTCGTATATCAACAGGGAACTGTAAAAGCGCGACCTAAACTCCACCGCTGACAGGGTCAAGACCACTGTCAGGGTCAAAAAAATAAAAAAATCTCCTGAAACAAATCCTTTTTTGTTTTTGTTCAAAAAGCAATATATCGAACTAACTAACTGAAATACAGCATCAATTTAAAAACAGGTAACGAATAAGTAATGCTGCATATGCATTAATCTGCTGTATTTTGCATCATGACAAATAACTCTTTTCAGATTGCCGAAGGTACGGAAAAACTGTAAACCCGGCAATCAATTTTTTATATATTTATGAAAATACCCTGCACACAGCCATTTGACTGTGACAGGGTATTTTTTCATGATAAACCGGACTTATCAGGCGGCAATTTCCTCAATTTCCGCATATACAGCTTCCGGGATGTCCCCGTCTTCTTCCGGGATGTCTCCGATTTCCGTTACAGCAGGTTCTGCTGTGGGAGCCGGTTCCGACGGCTGTTCTTCCGCGTTTTCACTGCTGTACGGCTGCAATTCGCGGATTCTTTCTTCAATCCGTATGTGTCGCTTTTTGTACTGTTCGTTGTACTGCTCCTTGATTTGATTTACCTTTTGAGGGAAGTGCAGCGAGGCAAACTCAAGCAGGAGGTACGACTGCCGCCTTACGCCGCAGGTATCGGAAAGATGCTTAATGATAAAGTCGCGCCGGATGGCATTCTTATGTTCACCGGTCAGGGAAGCGGTTACCCCGGCCTTTTCCTCGTCGGTAAGGGGAACTTGCGTGTCAAATCCCAGTTTCCCGTAATTTTCCTTCCGCAGGGCGGAAAGCATGATGTAGTAAACCAGTTCTTCTTCCGCCTGTTGAAATTCCGTATCGGGAATAATGCTTTCCCTGACAAGGAGCTTCACATCCTCTACCGCCTTTTCGATGGCTATTTCCCTGTTCCGGCTGTCCTGCCCGTGCAACTTTTCGACCGTATCTTCTTCCGTCGGCTGACCGTTTACAGTCTCGATTTCGGGAACAATCCGGTAGCAGAGTTCGGGTTTCCGGTGGCTGACATCCACTAAAAGCTGCGCCCTGCCCTGCTGCACCATCGCCTCTATCCGTGCGGAATCGCTCTCGTAGTGAGACATGCTTAACCTGTACGAAGCCTCCGCCTCCTGATATTCCGCCTCCGATGCAAAATCTTCCTCTGTGGGCCTGTGCGGTTCTACCGGCAAGCGGCTGTCGACCATTTCGTAGATTTCATACCCCGTATCGATCAGGTTGCCGACCACTTCCGCCGAAGCGAAGGAATCCGGCGCAATGCAGACGGCGGCGTTTTTCCTTTCGTCCAGGAGCCGCGCCGCTTCCGCCGCCATGTACCCGCCCTGCTTGTAGCGCAGGCATTCCATGTTCTGGCAGTTTCCGCAGCTTCCGTCCGCAAACAGGTCGTAAACGGACGAGTTGAACGGACAGCCTTTGCAGTCGGCTTTGTCGAACCCGTAGCCGGAAAGGTCGGTAGAGTACCTGCCTTCGAGCATCCTGCGGAAGTCTTTTGCCGGCAGGTTTTTCCATGAGTAACTTCCGTCCGTTGAAAGATGGTTTTCATAAACATCCTTCTGGATGTCGGGACAGAAACGCGCCAGTTCCAGGGCTGCCGCCAGCGTGATTTCTTCCCCGGAAAGCAGTTCCGCGATTTCATCCGTGAGGCTGCGCAGTTGCAGGCGGCTGCGGATGTACCTGTCCGTCTTGCCGAACTGTTTTACCAGATCGTCAATAGAGTACCCCCCCGTATCTCCATCAGCCTGCCGAAGGATGCGGCTTCTTCCACAGGGCTGATGTCGCGGCGTTGAAGTTATGTTGTGTAGAAAAATATGTGCTGTAAAAGCAGTTTATTCCACAGATACAGCACATTGATAACAACTAATACAACATAATAAACCCCTATAAACTGTTCAAAAAGTCCATAAGATTTTTATCCTCTCTCCATTTTTTTGATTTTGTATTGGTTTCAATTTCGCAACAGGCAAGAGCCTTGGCTTTCATTTCAAGATTGATTTCAGCGTATACGTTGGTTGTATTGATTGAAACATGCCCCAGCCATGCCCTGATTGTATTTATATCCACACCGGCTTGCAATAAATGGGTTGCGGTAGTATGGCGAATCGTGTGAGGGCTGATTCGTTTTCCAAGCATGGCTGGATACTTGCGGGCTGCCATCTTTGCATATTTTGCAACTATGTTGTATATGCCAAAACGAGTTAGCGGTTTACCCAATCTGTTTGAGAAAACACTGTCGGTTTCTGATTTGGTTTGTATAATATTTTTCAATTCCATTGCAGTGTGCTTCCAGAGCGGCGTTCGTCTGAACTTGCGTCCTTTTCCATATAAGTACTCCATTGTAAATAATCGTCGTTATTTTATATCTTTGCGGCATGAGATACATTGAATTATCAGAAGAAGCGCGCAAAGCGCTGACAGAGATTTATTGCAGTCATGCCAAATCC
>JAISCQ010000205.1 GCA_031265445.1 Bacteroidales bacterium | reverse complement strand
CTGCCGTCCGCCGCCAGCTGGCTTTCGATCCGCTGCTCCGTCTGCGTTAGCAGTATATGCATGGCGCGCTCCCTTTGTCCGGTAAACAGCGACAGCGAGACCGTCTGCACGTCGTAGTACGTGCCGTGGTTATTATGCTCGTCCGCTTCGTCCAGCCCGACAGGACTTGTCGTCATCCAGTCGAGGTATTGCGAAAACCACTCCTGCAGTTGCCTGTACATCCCGTCCGTCAGCGAGGCGGATTTTTTCAGCAACTGGATGCCGTCGGCAAGTTCCGCGAATCCCCTGGTATCAATCAGCCCGATGCCGCGTCCGTCCGTATGTCCCGGTATCGCCTGCCCGTAGTTCAGGTTCGGGTTCATCCGCGTCTCTTCGCCCAGGAACCAGATCCGCAGCAATTCGACTGCCTTTGCGGCGTACCGTTCCTCGTCCGTATAAAAATAAGCGGTGGACAGCAGGGAGACATCCTTGCACAAATCCTTGAAATATTCGGCATCCTTGATGGCATACCGTTCGGGATTGACCTCGCCGTCCTTGCGTATGTAAGGCAGGCCATCCGGCTTGTCCGGGTCAGGCCACCAGTAAGGGCCTACGCTCATGTAATCGTGCCTGTCGCCGCTGGGAGGCGTTTTGCTTTTGTACGTCACGGAATACGGGCCGTGCGCCAGCGCTTCCGCCGCTTTCGCTTTTATTTCCTCCAGCGCTTCCGTCAGCAGCCTGTCGCCCGCCTTGATTTTATCCTTGTTAGCCGCCAGCGTTTCCGGCTTGACAAGGAACGTCCCGGACTGCGGTTTCCCGCCGCCGCCTGTTGTGCAACAGAGAAAGCAAAGCAAGCCTGTTGCCGCAAGCAAGTATTTATTTATGAAATTCATCGTTGCAAATTTATATGGAATTTTCAGGTTTTACAAGTTTTGTGAAATAATAAATAACCCCTCCCCCGAAGAGGGGGAGGAGGCTATCACATAATTATAATATACAAGAAAAAATTATTTCATCGTATAACGCTTGATGCTGATTCTCGCGCTGTTAGCCGGTATGCCGGGGCTGGATGAGCCGGGGTTGACCGTGTTTATGTAAATATATGCGCGATATTTGCCGTCTTGCGTTTCTACCCACAATCCTCCTTCGTTCTTTACGTTAACAGCATAGTTGGGCATGCCGGAGAAGTCGAGGTTCAGGAAATCCGGTTCGTCGACGTAGATGCCGTACTGCAACCTTGCCAGATGCCGGTCTCTCAGTCCGTACACCTTCCTTATCGGTGTATTGTTGTTTACGCCGGAAGGAAGCGATATGCCCGGCATATACTGCGAGCCGGAAGCCGGCGCGACGAAAGCATGGGCAAACGTGATGTTGGAGATATTGCGGTAGAGATAGACCAGATCGATCCGGTCGGCTTTGGACGCCGCCTCTGCCGCATCATACGCAGCCATGTCGGCTATGGAGATATAGCAGTTATCGCCGTCGGTTGTCACGATGTCCAGCGCCATATCTATCCGGGTAACTTCGTAAGGCCCCATTTTATAGGATACTTCCTGTCCGTTGCCGGCTTTGGCGGAGAATGTAAATTCTACCTTTCCGCCTTTAGCCTCCTGCGGGATCCTGTAATAATACCGTAGCGAAGCGGCGCAGGTATCTGCCGTAAACGTCACTTCGGACGTTGCTCCCGATGTGACGCACGGATTGCCCACAACGACCGGGATGTCGCTGCCGCTGCCGTCGGTGTAGAACGACCGGTGCTCAAGGTACGTGCCCTCGGCTCCGGCGATAGAGGCCGTTACTTTTGCCGAAGTGAGTTTTCCCAGATTCGCAGGCAGCGCCATGGCATACACAAATTCGATATTCAATCCTGCCACGTTCGGGCCGAGCGACCGTTTGATGCAGTCGTTTTCCAGTCCGGATACGGATTTGGCCGTCGGGAGCGCATCGTTCTCGCAGGCTGTAAAAAGCGCCAGTGACAGGGCTAATACTAAATGAAGAAATTTATTATGTCTCATCATTATTGATTTTTTAAGTGATTAAAACTATGGTTGCTGAACGGTAATGTATACTGCGTATTCCTTCCGTACTTTCCGGTTACCCGATATGACCGTGTATTTCCTCGGATTGGCCAGGTCGGAAAAATCCGTCCATCCGGTGATTTTAGGCTCCAGCTTGGCATCGGTAACAAGTGTAAACTGAGGCCACAGGTTTTTCAGGTCGGTTCCGTAAAACACTTCCACTTCAATTTTGCAGGCTACCGTGTCGACCACGGCATTCTTTGTTCTCACCGTCTGGAAGTCCGTGCCGAGCAGTTCAAAACTGCTCACATAGCACTGGCTCCGCTCCGTAATCAGCAGGCCGTCTTCGTCGACCGGATAATCGAAACATCCCGTAAACACACACAACAGCATGACAAACGGACATGCTGCATAGCATATCTTTCGTAAGATGCGATTTCTTAAATTATTCTTTTTCATAATTGTATACATTTTAAAATTATAACCAAGGTGTGTTTTGTGTCAGGTTTGCATTTCTGTCGCGTTCTCCCGGCGGAATGCGGAAGATATAACATTGCTGGTAATATCTTTCGCTTTGGTTCTGGAAATATTGTTGCAGATTTGCGCCGTGCGTATCGGCGCGCCAGACGCCGTTGTTGTCATAAGGCGGGCACCACACGCGCTCAATGGCGCGCCAGCGGCGGATGTCGAATCCCCGGTGACCTTCGCCTACCAGTTCAATGATGCGTTCCTGTTCGATTGCGCTGAAGAAGGCTTCTTTCGTTGCCGTTTTTTCGGAAGCCAGCGACGGCAGGTTGCCGCGGTGACGGACTTTGTTGACCAACTCAATGGCCTTGGCATCCGGTCCGCTGTTGACCTCGTTAATCGCTTCGGCATACATCAGGTATACGTCGGCAAGGCGCATCACCGGCCAGTGGTAGTT
>JAISCQ010000166.1 GCA_031265445.1 Bacteroidales bacterium | reverse complement strand
CATCACAATGGTTTTCCAAAAGCATCGTAATAACCTGGTGAAGCCATCGTAATAACTTTTTTAACAAAGGCCTCTAAACACAGGATTTTGCAGGTGAGCCATACCGGACAGTTTACTTATTATACGTGAGTTCGGGGTAAGGCTCGCAGAGCCGTTCATCATAAGCAATTGAGGCGTAACCTGCTCGGACAAACCGGATGCCGGCCGACTGCTCCCGGCACAAAACCGAAATTTTCGGAAGAGGCTCGAAAGACAGAAATAAGCGCTCTTTTTGCCTCCTTAACCTCTCTGACTCCTCCGACTCCTTATCCCGAACTCACGTTAATTTATGATTTTGTCGCCTTTTAGTTTGCGATCGGTATAGTTCTGAAATTATTTGTCGGGCAGACCCAGACCTCTCACATCCCTATACAGAAGATACGCTTCGTCATGCGTCAACGGACGGTCGTACATGCGTGCGGTTATGACTTCGCCGGGTAAGAGCAGGTCGGCCACTCCGTGAACGGCAGTATTTCCGCCGATGGTTATCCGCCGGTTTGTGCCGTCGAGTGGCAACGAGGTTGTTTTGTCCGTTCCGCCGTTCCATTCGCCTACTTTGGCGCCGTTGACATACATCACGGCTTTACCAGGTTCATACGTGCAAACAACATGGTAGCAGCATCCGGGCTGAACGATTACCGGAGAGTTGACCGTGCGCGTGCGGCCGCCGATACGCATCCTGTAACGGATTTTGCCATCCGGCAATTGTTCGATGACCGCACCGCCGCCTGCCGCCAAAAAACCGAATGGAGAAAAATGTCCCGCCTGCCGGGGAGTATACAGTGTCTCCACTGTATAGCCCTGTGCAAAAGCGGCCTCTGTCTCCGGACAGGCCTGATAATCGACTGCGTAATACGAAAGGGTATCGCCCGTAAAAACAGCGGCTGTTTTCAGAGACACTCCGTCCGGACGGATTTCCGGCGCAACAGGCCCTGAAAGGACAGGTTTTTTTCGCGGGGAAATATCCCTGGCGCCGTTTTCGTCAAACACTACATCCAGCAGTGCGGCTACCGGTCGACGGGCTTTTGGGTCCGGCGTGTATGACGGCGTGGTAAACGGCTCACCCGTCAGCGGTTCTGAACAGTTGAAATACGAATCGACGGCTACAACCTGTGGCGTCAGTGTTTTACCGTACGGAAGACCCGTCAGGCGTTCGGTCAGTTCGGCCGGCATCTCACTGTTCAGGTAGAATTGCGAAAACTTACCGAACGAATAGACCACCCGGTCGTTTTCAAGCAGTTCCAGCCGGTAGTGATGCACGATTTCATTGTCGGAGGCCTGCGGAAAGGTGATGAGATACGTATCATGTTCCGGACGGCCCGTCAGTCGGGCGTCGGCGGCAAAAACCGGCGCCGGCAACCCGTCGCGGTTTTTGTAGGCGAAACGGCTTCCGTCGTGCGGCGCCCTAACAGTCCAGCGCGGCAGGATTTCTTCGTTCCGCCAGGTGTCCCGTCGTTCCATTTCTACGTCGCCACCTGGAAGTACATTGACAATGACTCCCTCGGTGACACGCTCGAAGCTTTCGGGATGAATCCCGATGCCAAGCAATCCGGGTTCTACTTCACTATACGTCGTGCTTCCGTCATTAACCGTAGTAAACACGTTCTGGTGAATCGAACGCGGGTCGCCAAGCGGGAAATGCGAATGCCCGGAAAAAACAATGGCCTGCGGATAGCGGTTCAGCACCGGAAGGAAGAAATCCGTACCCCAGCCTTCGTGCGCCTGCGCGCCGTAGCACGTATTCGACGGCGGTTCGTGGATAAAGACAAAAATCGGTTTTCCGGGATAGTTCCGGGCAGCGTCGGCCATTTTGTCGGCCAGGTACTCCTGCGCACCGGTATCATAATCGCCGCTGCTGCTCGTTCCCCCGACCCCGCTGATGGTGATAAACGGGTAGCCTTTGATGTCGATATACTGGTGGGCCGGCTGTTTCAGCAAATCCATATAATATTGTCCGGCGATTTCGCGCGATTCCATGTCGTGCCCGATACCGGCAATCATACAGTAGACGGCTACGTTTCCGGGGATGACGGTGGTGTCGTTCAATACCGCGAGACATTCGTCCCATTCCGTCTGTTTGCCGCTGTTGCAAAGATCGCCGACGATAAAAAGCGCATCTATTGCCGGTTGCCGGTTCAACAGGTTCTTTAAAGCACGCGGCACTTTTTCCGATGCCCCTTCCCGTCCGAAATGCAAATCAGAAATCACCGCAAAACGCGGCAAATCCTCTTTCTCTCCACAGGCAACCATCCAAAGCGCCAGGCAACATATACATACTATTTTTCCGATCCGTTGTTTCATCATTCGTTAATTTTTAATACTCAGTTTCCCTTGTGACATGATATGATTATTTTATTTTTTGAGTGCATTATTAATACTCTTCAAAATGAATTCCTCCATCATTGCAGCTAAAGAATCCGGAGGCATGGATTCGATCAGGTAATACTGGTTTCTGTCCGGCGAAGATATCCATTTATTTGAACCATCGCAGCAATCGATGAAGACACTGCCTTCCGACTGCAGTTTCCAGTATTCCCTGCCCTGATAACTGCTCCCCCTGACAGCATATATGACGGCTGTTTCATCCCAACTTTCCCGTCCCTGATTAATCGCATCGTATGCATTTTCCAAAGCTGACCGCAACGGACATTCGGGCAGTTGCGTTTTGTATTTTTTCCCCGAAATGATTCTTTCTCCAATCTCATAACCACTGAATATAACGGGTATTTCATCCGGCCAATGCTCCGTCACGTATTTTGCAGACGAAGCAACGCCACCAAAATAAAAGTTATATTCTCTTCCTTCGGGATATTTTCCACCCATAACCACTAATTCCCTGACCTTTTTTCGCACAAGTTCCTTACCGTCCATTTCACATACTTTGTCCGGTTTAGATTCGAGCAGGTCATGGAGATTCAACAGAAAACCTACGGAAACGATCGTGACACTGTTGTCCGGCTGCCGGGATAATGTCTGGCGATAGATATCCAATGCATTTGGCAACGCGTCGTCATCCGGAGCATCATGTGGAAATTTGTCCCTCAAAACAAACGTATAAGTACTTCGTTTATTGGTATAATTCCCTTTGTACGTCCCGACAGGTATGCCGGGCCTGTGGTAAAAGGTATTTACGACATCAATTACCGCGCCCGACGCTCTGTAGTGTTCGTGGCCGTTAGCTACACAAGCGAGAATCTCCGCTTCGCCCGCATCGGCAAACGCATGTAACAGGCAAAGTGCATTCACGTCTTCCGGGTCGGTCAGCATATCCGTATCGAATATGATTTTGACAGGCTGCTTCCGTGCGAAACAGGATTCATTATTACACCATACTAAAAGCAGGATGCAAACTATTGTTGCAGTATTTAATTTTTTCATAACTTTATCTATTTTCTGTAAAACGAATCCGACATAAAAGAAATTGTCTTTTATGCCGGATATTCGTCAATTTTGTTCATGATGCCATTGTCAATACTCAGCTTCCATACCTGCCGTAAGACTCCATCCGGGATTCTGGTAAAGAGGAGATTTGGAGATGTCGCCGTCGGTAGTTAAATCAACGAAGCGCTGGAGGCCTATCGGATACAGATACCATGCCATCTTCCACCGGAAACCGTTATAGAGCGTGTTTGACGCATATATTCCGAACGGGCGGATGTACTGGCTGGCGGCCGGGTCGGAGACGGTGGCGTCGGATGTACCGTAACGCAGTTCGGCATAATAGGTCGGATTGGCTGCTGTGGCCTGTTCGTATATCTCCTTCATCGGTCCCCATATCTTAAATCCTTCCAGATGATAGGGTTCGTCTATCAGCCTGTCTAAAGAGCGCCAGCGCCGGATGTCGTATTTGCGCAGGTCTTCGCCCCAAAGTTCGCTGTTGCGTTCGCGGCGGATGTTGAACAGGGTGGCGTCTACCTGATTCCTACCCGACCATACGGCCCAGTTGCCCGTGGCCGCCTCTTTGTCCATGTTGGTAGCGGCGATGGTCTTGTTGAAATCGGGATCCACGCCGGCACGTGTCCGCAAGGTGCGCCAGTACTCTTGCGCTTTACTGTCGAGCGATCCGTTTCGTTCGTAACATGCTTCAATGTAGTTGAGCATGGCTTCGGCTGAGCGGAAGGCGGGACTCGGCAGCCATGAACTGTGCGAGCGGGGTGAATACTGGTTGCCGTGCTGTGTGGCGCCTTTGCGTGAGACGTAGCCGGTGATGTATCCGGCCCAGTTGCCTAACGCAATGGGCGGGAAAGGCGGTTCGTCAAGGAAGCCGGCTGCCACAATCGGGCGGTCCCAGAGGATATTTACCTGATTAGGCAACTTGAGCCAGAGGCGCAGGCGGTCGTCGCGGTCTTGGGCTACGGTTTCGAGGTAGTCGTCGCCTGCGTATCCCGAGCCGGCAGCATATACCGGCAGGCCGTTCTTCATCACGAAACTTTCTACCAGCGCACGGCTCATGCCGCAGGCGTCGTTTCCCGACGATGCCGAAGCAGCGCCGTTATGCATTAAATTGAGCGGCTGGCTGAATTCTCTCCAAAGCAGCACTTCGCTGTAGCCGGAGTAGTCGGTTTCGTTACACAGCATGTCGAAGTACTTGTTGACAGGGTCGGTAATCGACTGGGGCAGCACGCCATTGTTTTCCACCAGCGGATTGGCATCGGCAACGACCTGGGCAGCCGTCATGGCCTGTTCGAGGAACCAGTTTATTTCGGCGTCGATGCTACCGGCCGGGAATTGGTAATTGGGATGTGTGCCGGCGCCGGGCCACTCAGGTCCGCCGGGTACAAAGGCCGTACCCTGGAAGTATTTCAGCCAGGTGGCTTCGAAGAGGGCCACCCGCGATTTGATGATCTGTGCAACATAGCTCGAAGGACGCTGTTTCCGGCCGTCGGGTGAAACGGGTTTCATCAGCATGGCTGCCGAGTCGAGGTCGGAAAGGATGAACCGTGCCACTTCGTTGCGTGGCTGGCGCTTACTGGCTTCCACAAGCGGATCGAACTGGTCGGGGTACACGTTGCGGACAATCGGCAAGTCGCCGTAGCAGACATACGACAGAAACACCCGCCATGCCCGCAG
>JAISCQ010000144.1 GCA_031265445.1 Bacteroidales bacterium | reverse complement strand
GAAGCCAACTATACCTCCCACAATCAAAAGTAAGGCAAAAATGGTGCTTCAAAATGAAACATGCCGCATGAGGCACTTCCAATAGAAAAAGAGGATGTGCCACTTTTGACACACCCTCTGCATCACAAATTTACACCGCGTACGGTATAACATTTCTATTGATGTAAATTTCTGTATTGCAGAGGCGCCGTTCTTTTATATTTGCGGAATATGCGCGCTACATTTTTGTAATCTTCAAACCCGCATTCCATAGCCAGTTCAACCAACGGTTTATCTGTTGTAATCAATAACCGGGAAAACTGCTCAACCCTGTAATTCAGAAGATACTGGTAAATTGAAGTCCCCATTTCCTTCCTGAACCGTTTTTCGAGTATTCGTCGTGAGAGCGGGACAAGACGTATGATACCGGTGATGGAAATGGGTTGTGCGTAGTTATTTTTGATATATTCGATAATTTGCAGGATGTACTTATCGTTTACTGCGTATTTTTCGGTCGACTTGCGCGCCTCGATCCGTAAAGGCGGGATCACAATGTCAAAAGCCTGTACGATCTCCTTCGTCATCAATTGATGCAGCACTCCGGCCGCCTGGTAACCGCCTTTTTCTACATCCAGCACAATGGACGAAAGCGGGGGATCGGAAATATTACAGATCAGATCGTCATTATCTACTCCCAGCACAGCAATTTCATCGGGAACGGAGATATGATATATTTTGCAGGTTTCGGTGATTTGCGAAGCAAAGTAATCGTCGCACGCAAAAAGCGCTGCAGGTTTGGGCAGCGACAGCAGCCAATTGTTCACCGCTACCGGATTAAACGACCATTGCTCATTTTTCCGGTTCCGGATATTGAGTATCGATACTCGGAACCCGGCTTCTTCAACACGATGCTTGAAGCCGTCGGCCCGTTCGCGCGACCAGATCATATCCTCGAATCCGTAATAGGCAAAATTTGAAAATCCACGGCTGAGGAAAAAATCGGCAGCCATTGTACCGGTCTTGAAATAGTCTCCTGTAATATTACATATTTTATCCGTCCGTTCCCTGTAGTTTTGAATAATAATGGGGATTTTCAACTTGTTGAGCCTGTTCAGGTCAATATTTTCCAGCTGGGCGATGATCGCGTCGGCTTTCCATTTCCCGGCCCAGCGCACAACGCCGTCATCACCGTACAGTTCACGGTAATACTGCGGCATCCGATAGAATACCCACGGCCCGTATTCCTTGGAATAGCGGACAATGCCGCGTAACAGGCTACGGCTGTAGCCACTCGAAAAATCGGTAAGCAAAAGAATCTTTTTCATTCATCGTCCGTTATTTAATATGATTGCCGGTTCAAAATTACTAAAAAATGGAACTTGCGCGTGTTTTGATACATGTTGGTTGTTTCAAATAAAATGACCGATGCCTTTTACCTGAGAATGTGGTAATTATACAGCCGGAGCAATCGGTTCAACCAGTGAGCGAGCGTTGTGTCTTCTTTGATTCAATGAAAAACCGGGCATGTATTTTAAATATTTATTACATTTGTCAAATAATTCATATAAGGTCAAAAAGGTTTAGACAATTAATAATATTTTGATAGATAGCATCATAAAGGGTATCCTCGAAAAGAAAGGACACGAAGTTATTTGCATCGACCTCTCGCAGGTAGAAAATGCAATTTGTGACTGTTTTGTGATTTGCCATGGCGATTCGAATACACAGGTCCATGCAATTGCCGAATCCATAGAAAAGGAAACGACGGAACAGTTGCGCGTGCGCCCATACTCGGTGGAAGGGACAGGTAATGCCGAATGGGTGCTGCTGGATTATGGCGATACGGTGGTGCATGTGTTCCAAAAACCGTTCAGGATGCGTTATCAATTAGAAGAATTATGGGGCGACGGAAAAGTTACCCGCATTGAAGAATCAAAACAGTCATTCATCATATAATGAGCGATAATAACCTAAATACACAGTTGCCGCAGGATCATCCTCCAGGAGGTAACAAGCCCGGACTTCCACCGGTAAAAAAACCAAAATCCAATATTTATTGGCTGTACATTGCGTTGTTTGCGATATTTATCGGTATGCAATTCCTCAACTTCGGGCCTAAAAAGATCGAAGTTGATTACAAGACTTTTGCATACGACATGCTTCAACCGGGCGATGTAGAAAAGATTGTAGTGGTGAACCAGGAAACAGCGGAAATATACGTCAAGTCCGATAAGCTCAAAGATGCCAAATACCAGAAATATTTCAAAGCCGGTAAAGAACCGCAGGAAGGGCCGCAGTTCTACATGTCCATCGGTTCGAATGATGCGTTCATCAAGCAATTGGATGAGATACAGCAGGGTGTCCTGCAGGAGCAGCGCATCTATCCATTGTACGAAAAACGTAAGGATTTCTTCGGCGAAGCTTTTAGCTGGATATTGCCATTGATATTACTGGTAGCTATTTGGATGTTCTTTTTCCGCAGAATGACCGGTGGCGGCGGAAATATTTTCAGTGTGGGCAAATCGCGCGCACAGATTTTCGACAAGGAAAAAACCACGGTAAAAGTTGATTTCAAAGATGTAGCCGGCTTAGAAGAAGCGAAGGTGGAAATCAAGGAAATCGTAGACTTTCTCAAAAACCCGAAAAAATATACCGACCTGGGTGGTAAGATTCCCAAAGGCGCACTGCTGGTGGGCCCTCCGGGTACGGGTAAAACATTGCTCGCCAAAGCCGTGGCCGGTGAAGCGAATGTTCCGTTCTTTTCCATGTCAGGTTCGGACTTTGTGGAAATGTTCGTCGGGGTAGGCGCTTCGCGTGTACGCGACCTGTTCAAACAGGCCAAGGAAAAAGCGCCGTGTATTATCTTCATCGACGAAATCGACGCCATTGGACGCGCCCGTGGAAAGAACCCGAATTTCGGCGCCAACGATGAACGCGAGAATACGCTCAACCAGCTGCTTACCGAAATGGACGGTTTCGGCACCAATGTGGGAATCATCATCCTTGCGGCTACCAACCGCGCCGATATTCTTGACAAAGCGCTGCTTCGCGCCGGAAGGTTCGACCGGCAGATACACGTGGAACTTCCCGATGTGAACGAACGGAGGGAAATCTTCATGGTGCACCTGCGTCCGCTGAAAATAGAGCAGGGTTTGGATATAGAATTTCTGGCGCGCCAGACTCCGGGCTTCTCGGGCGCCGATATTGCCAATGTGTGCAACGAAGCCGCACTGATTGCCGCCCGTAAGGACAAGCAATTCGTGGAAAAACAGGACTTCCTGGATGCAGTCGACCGTATTGTGGGCGGACTGGAACGCAAGAACAAAATCATCACACAACAGGAAAAACGCACCATCGCTTATCATGAGGCCGGGCATGCTACCGTAAGCTGGATGCTCGAACATGCGCATCCGCTGCTCAAGGTAACCATTATCCCGCGCGGACGGGCTTTGGGCGCCGCCTGGTATCAGCCGGAAGAACGTCAAATCACCACCGTGGAGCAACTTTTCGAGGAAATGTGCGCCACATTGGGCGGGCGAGCTTCGGAAGAACTTACTTTCCATACGATTTCGACCGGCGCGCTCAACGACCTGGAGCGCGTTACCAAACAGGCGTATGCCATGGTAAGCTATTACGGCATGGGCAATCAATTGGGCAACATGAGCTTCTACGATTCGTCGGGACAATCGGAATATGCGTTTACCAAACCGTATAGCGACAAAACATCCGAGGCGATCGACAAGGAAGCATTTAACCTGGTGAACAGATCGTACCAGCACGCCAAAGAGATCCTGACCGAACACAGGGACGGCTTGAAGCAATTAGCCGAGTTATTGCTGGAAAAGGAAGTGATCTTTGCCGAAGACCTTGAACGGATTTTCGGTAAACGCTTATTCAAGAAAGAAAGCGAAGAGAACACCATGGAACATCAACCGGAAGGTGTTTCGCCATCGGAATTGCCGAACATTTAACCTCGGAAAAATGTTAATATTTCGAACCTGAACGGTTGCGACTCAATTCATTTTCCAACCTGTCAGGTTCTCAATGAAGAGTATTATACACTAAATATCAGAAAAATGGAAAATTGGACATGTGTTTATACAACCAACCAGGTGTACAAGGCAGAAGTCGTGAAGAATCTTCTGGCCGAAGAAAATATTGAAGCTGTGGTGGTGGACAAAAAAGATTCTGCATCCCTGGTCTTTGGCGAAGTGGAACTCTATGTACAACCCGAAGACGAGAATATGGCCGTTGAGTTGATTAAAGGTTTCAAAATTGAGTAATATTGTGATGCGCACCATTTCGGGCGCTGTCTTTATTGCCATCATTATCGGCTCCATTCTGCTGCATCCCTTTGTATACGCAGGGGTGACAGTTGTTGTGATTGTATGGGCCATGCTTGAGTATTACGACATCGTTATCAAAGATCGCGTACATGCCGGTAAATTTATTGGCGTATTGAGCGGCGTTGCACTTTTTACAGCCGGCTTCTTTTACGCGCAGGGCATGGTCACCGGCGATGTTTTTCTCTTTTTTATTCCCCTGCTGGTTATTCTCTTTATCGGCCATTTATATTCCGCCGATCATTATTCGTTCCGCGCCATTGCCTATACCCTCACCGGCGTGATATACATTGCCTTGCCTTTTGCCTTGTGCAACGGTATCGTTTTCCCCTCCGCCGACGGCCGTTTCCTGAATCCCGATGATAGATACGTCCCCGACATCCTGTTGGGCTTTTTCATTTTATTATGGACGAACGATACTTTTGCCTACCTGACAGGAATGATCTTTGGCCGGCACCGTTTATTCGAACGCATATCACCTAAAAAGTCGTGGGAAGGTTTTTTCGGCGGATTTATATGTACGGTATCTTTTTCGCTGCTGATCGCTAAACTGTTCCCCATCATGCCTTTCTACCATTGGATGGCGGTTGCTGTCATCACCGTTGTGTTGGGCGTGTATGGCGATCTGATTGAATCGTTGTTGAAACGAAGCATGAAAATCAAAGACTCGGGGCGCTTCCTTCCCGGACACGGCGGGATCCTCGACCGGTTCGATTCCGTGCTGCTGGCTGCCCCTATCGTATTTTTCTACCTTGAACTGTTTGTTTTTTAATCATAGAGATTAAGTCAAATTAAATTTGCAGGCGCGATCTTTGCGGAATGAGGCTGTGAAGCCGCTGACAGAGCTGGAACCGCAAATAAACATCTTCGATCATTTTTTGTTCTATCAAAACGGGTGTTTTTTCGGAAAAAATCGTGTGAAAATTCCCGGTTTTTTTTAATACCTTTGCAGGCTTGTAAAACGATGTGTAAAGATGAATAAAACAAAGAGAATTAAATCGGCGCTGATTTCGGTTTATCATAAAGAAAATCTGGCTGCAATTGTCGGGAAGTTACACCAATTGCAAGTAAAAATATATTCTACCGGCGGAACGGCGACATTTATCGAAGGGCTTGGCGTTCCCGTAACAACGGTGGAATCGCTTACCGACTATCCGTCGATTTTTGACGGAAGAGTAAAAACGCTTCATCCCAAAGTGTTCGGAGGGATTCTTTATCGCCGTGACGAAGCCGAAGATCAGGCCGAAGCCGCTAAGTTAGGTATCCCGGATATCGACCTGGTGATCGTTGACCTGTATCCCTTCGAGGAAACCGTGGCGTTGGGCGCACCGGAAGCGCAGGTGATCGAAAAGATAGATATAGGAGGCATTTCGTTGATCCGTGCTGCTGCCAAGAATTATAAAGACGTAGTGATTGTCCCCTCCAAACGCGAATACCTGCCTTTGCTCGACCTGCTGGAAGCGAAGAACGGCGAAACAGGCATCGACGATCGCCGCAAGTTTGCTGCTGCGGCATTCGATATATCGTCGCATTACGATACTGCCATTTTCAACTATTTCAACCGGGAATTTGGCGAACCCGTGTTCAAGCAAAGCTATACAGACAAAGTAACCCTTCGCTACGGCGAAAATCCGCATCAAAAAGGAATGTTTTTCGGAAATTTCGACGAGATGTTCGAAAAACTTCACGGTAAGGAAATTTCATACAATAACCTGCTGGATATGGATGCTGCCGTGAGCCTGATTGCCGAATTCGACGAGCCGACTTTTGCCGTACTCAAACATAACAACGCATGCGGACTGGCATCGTCGCCTGTCCTGTTGGACGCATGGAGGAAAGCCCTTGCGGGCGATCCGGTTTCAGCTTTTGGCGGCGTGCTGGCGACCAATCGTACGGTTGACCTGGCAACGGCCCGCGAAATAGATACTCTTTTCTATGAAGTACTGATAGCGCCTGATTTCGAACCGGCAGCCCTTGAATTGTTGCAAGGCAAGAAAAACCGGATTTTACTCCGTCACAAACCGGAGAAAACGTTGCCGCAGCAACAATTCCGCTCGCTGCTTCATGGCGTGGCGGTGCAGGATAGGGACCTGTCGACCGAAACTGTGGCGGATATGAAGCCTGTAACCCTGGCGCAACCTGCTGCCGAAGAGCTGACCGACCTGGTGTTTGCCAATAAGATCGTGAAACACTGCAAGTCGAATGCTATTGTGCTGGCTAAAGGCAAGCAGATGCTGGCCGGCGGCGTAGGACAAACCTCGCGCGTGGATGCGCTGAAACACGCCATCGAGAAAGCACGGACATTCGGCTTCGACCTTAAGGGCGCCGTGATGGCCAGCGACGCATATTTCCCATTCTCCGACTGTGTGGAACTTGCAGGAGAAGCAGGCGTCAAGGCTATTGTACAGCCCGGCGGATCGATTCGCGACAGCGAGTCGGTCGACTGCTGTAACAAACTGCAAATAGCGATGGTGGTTACCGGTAAAAGACATTTCAAACATTAAACATTAAAAAATAAAAGTTCAAGGTTTAAAGTTCAAAGTTGGGCAAAGCCGCGCAACCGTGAATTTCGAACGGGAAACTTAAAATCCGAAACCTGAAGAAAAAATGGGATTATTTTCGTTTACGCAAGAGATAGCGATGGACCTTGGCACAGCCAATACCATCATCATATACGGCGACAAAGTAGTGGTGGACGAGCCGTCGATTGTGGCGGTCGATCGCATATCGGGCAAGTTGGTGGCCATCGGTGAGAAAGCGCGCCAGATGCACGGAAAGACGCACGAAAACATCAAAACCATTCGTCCGTTACGCGATGGTGTGATCGCCGACTTCAACGCTGCCGAACAGATGATCAAAGAGATGATCAAGATGATCCCTGCGCGCGGACGCTGGTTCACGCCGTCCATACGCATGGTGATCTGCATCCCCTCCGGAAGCACCGAAGTAGAAGTGCGCGCCGTACGCGACTCTGCCGAGCACTCAGGCGGTCGCGATGTATATATGATTTACGAGCCGATGGCCGCTGCGATCGGTATCGGTATCGATGTTACCGCGCCCGAAGGCAACATGGTGGTGGACATAGGAGGCGGCACTTCCGAAATAGCCGTCATTGCCCTTGGAGGGATTGTTTGTAACCGATCCATCACGGTGGCCGGAGATATTTTTACAGCCGACATACAGGATTACATGCGCCAGCAGCACAATATCCGCATCGGCGAGCGTACAGCCGAAGAAATCAAAATACAGGTAGGCGCGGTATTACCCGACCTGGACGAGCCGCCGGCAGACTTCATCGTGCGCGGCCCCAACCTGATGACCGCCCTGCCGGTGGAAGTTCCGGTATCGTTCCAGGAAATCTCGCATTGCCTGGATAAATCCATTATGCGTATCGAAACGGCGATCCTCGACGTGCTGGAACAAACGCCGCCCGAATTGTACGCCGATATTGTCAATCACGGCATCTACCTGGCTGGCGGCGGCGCCCTGCTGCGCGGTTTGGACAAGAGACTGACCGACAAGATCAGTATTCCGTTCAAGGTAGCCGAAGACCCGCTACGGGCTGTGGCTCGCGGTACAGGCATCGCCTTGAAAAACGTTGACAAATTTTCATTCCTGATGCGGTAATTCGATGAGTATCCGGCAATGGATCATTTGGTCGTTGCCTGTAGCCAAATGCCCTTGTCAATTGACACGATGCGTTCTCTTATCCGTTTTTTTCAGAAGCACCACATATTGCTCCTTTTCCTCATTCTGGAAGGAATAGCCGGCTTTATGCTGTTGCGGAACAATTACATCCAGCGGATCGCCTTCGTGAAGGCCACCAATGTCGTTTCGGGAAGTATCCACGAGCAGATCAGTAATTGGCGCGATTACCTGTACCTGCGGGAGCAAAACCGGCAGTTGCAGGACGAAAATACGAAACTCCGCAACATGCTTGCGGGATCGTTTTATGTGGCGGATACTGCCCGTACCTTTGATGCCGAACCGGACAAACTTCGGCGTTACGCCTATCTTCCCGCCAAGGTGATCAACAATACCGTGAACAAGCAGTTTAACTTCGTTACGCTCGACTGCGGGAAAGATCAGGAAGTTGCCACGGATATGGCGGTAATTGGTCCCGAGGGAATCGTTGGCATTGTATACGGCGTTTCCGAACATTTTGCAACGGTGATACCCGTTATCAACCGTAATTTCAGGGTAAGCGCCAAGTTCAAAAAAAATAACCTCTATGGTTCGCTCTCCTGGGACGGGCGCTCGTACCGTCATGCCACGCTGAATGAAATTTCGCTGCATGTGCCGGTTTCAAAGGGTGATACCATTGTGGTGTCAGGCTACTCGGACAGTTTTCCGGAAGGGATCCCGGTTGGGGTGGTGGATAACGTGGAACAAAAAGACGGAAGTTTCTACACCATCGACATTCTGTTAGCTACCGATTTCCGTAAACTGCATTTTGTAGCGATTGTAGAAGACCTGATGAAAGAGGAAAGACAAAAACTCGAACACCAAACATCCGGCATGCAATGATCAGGGAAGTCGCCGTGAACATATTCCGCTTCGCGCTGTTGGTTTTCTTGCAGTTTTTCGTACTGAACAACATACAGTTCAGCGGGTTTGTGAATCCTTACTTGTATGTGATGTTTCTTTTGTTGCTGCCTTTCAGGACGACAGAATGGTTCATGCTGGTCTTGGCCTTTGTTTTGGGATTAGTGATCGATGTGACCTCCGCTACCATTGGATACCACACCGTAGCTACCATCTTCATGGCGTATTTCAGGTATCACCTGCTGCGATTCATTGCTCCGCACGACGGCTACGAACCCGGCATGTCGCCGACCATATCATCGCTCGGATTTTCATGGTTTCTCAGATATACATCCATCCTGGTACTGGCCCACCATCTCGTTCTGTTTTGGATTGAATCGTTCCGTTTCGGCGACCTGCTGCCGGCAACTTTGCGTGCACTGGCCAGCAGCGTTTTCACCATTTTGCTTATTTTTATCTGCCAGTTCCTCACCATGCGCCCCAAATGAACCTCGATATACGCAAATATTTCATCGGCGCCGCTATTCTCTTTGTAGGACTGGCTTTGCTCGTCCGGTTGTTTTACCTGCAGGTGGTTGATGTATCGTATAAAGTGAGCGCCGACAACAATTCGCAGCGCATGGTGACGCAATATCCCGCCCGGGGGCTGATTCTCGACCGTAACGGGAAAGCCGTCGTGAACAACAAAGCTGCTTATGACCTGATGGTGATACCCCGTCAGATGCAGCCGTTCGACACTACGGAATTTGCACAAATTGTGGGAATGACCGTAGAAGAAGTAAAAGAAACGTTCAGAAAATTACGATTAGCCAAAGGATATTCATCATACAAACCATCGCCGTTTCTCAGGCAGATGTCGGCCGAGACGTATGCCGTGCTGCAGGAACGGATGTTTAAATTTCCCGGCTTTTATGTGCAGGCGCGTACCCTCCGCAATTATGCCCGCCATATTGCCCCGCATTTGCTGGGTTACGTCACCGAAGTAGACTCGTCGGACATCAGGAAGGACAGTTATTACAAACCCGGCGACTATATCGGTAAAAGCGGCGTAGAAAACTATTACGAAAAAGAACTCCGTGGCCGGAAAGGGGTTAATGTCCTGTTGGTGGACGTACACAACCGCGAGGTAGGTTCGTTTCGCGACGGCAGCCTGGATACAATGGCCATTGTCGGTTCCAGCCTCACGATTTCCATCGATGCCGATTTGCAGGAATATGCCGAAAAGCTGATGAGCAAAATGCGGGGCGCCGTTGTAGCCATTGAACCTGCCACAGGCGAAATCCTGGCCATGGCGTCCATGCCCGATTACGATCCTGCGCTTTTGGTAGGACGCGTGCGTTCCGAAAATTATAATAAATTAGCCAGAGATGTGAGTAAACCGTTATTTGACCGCGCCGTGATGGCTTATTATCCGCCGGGTTCTACGTTCAAGGTAGCCCAGGGGTTGGTTGGTTTGCAGGAAGGGACGCTCGCTCGCGATACCCGTTACGGTTGTGCCGGAGGCTATCACGTGGGAGCATACCACATGAGATGCCACGGACATGCCTCTCCGCTCAATCTGCCGCAAGCCATCGGAAATTCCTGCAATGCTTATTTTGCAAATGTCTTCCGGGCCATATTGGACAGCGGCAATCACGGCTCGGTGAAAGCCGACTACGAGGCTTGGCGCAACGATATTCTTACCTTTGGTTTCGGCCGCAAATTAGGTGTTGATTTGCCGCAGGAACTGAACGGTAATGTTCCAAGTTCGGCATTTTATGACCGGACATTATTCCGCTATGGCGGATGGAAGTCGCTGACTGTCGTTTCATTGTCCATCGGTCAGGCCGAAATGGGAAATACCGTGTTGCAGATGGCGAATTTCGCCGCATTGATTGCCAACGGCGGATATTTTTATACGCCTCACCTGATCAGGCAGATCAATGGGCGCGATACGGTTCCCGCGCATTATGCCGAACGGCATTACACTGCCGTGGATACCTCGCATTTCGAAGCGATTCGGGAAGGAATGTTTTATGCAACCACCGACGCCGGAGGAACAGCCCGCTGGGTAACCATTCCCGGTATCGATATGTGCGGCAAAACAGGTACGGCGCAAAATCCGCACGGTAAGGACAATGCCACATTCATGGCGTTTGCTCCGAAAGACCATCCCAGAATCGCTGTGGCCGTGTATGTGGAAAACGCCGGCTTCGGAGGTACCTGGGCGGCGCCTGTGGCTTCGCTGATGATCGAAAAATACCTTACCGGCGAAGTGAAACGCCCTGCTATGGAAGAACGAATGTTGAACTTTAACGTTTACGACAATCGTGAGGCAGCAAACTAACATCATCAGGGACATCGACTGGCTTACCATCGGGCTGTACATGGCGCTGATTCTGATGGGCTGGCTCAATATTTATGCGGCTGTGTACAACGATCAGTACGCCAGTATTTTCTCACATTCGCAACGGTACGGCAAACAGTTGATCTGGATCATCGCGGCGGTGGCGCTTGCCGTAACCGTTTGCGTGCTTGATGTAAGATTTTATACCTCGCTGGCCTACCCCGTATACATCTGTTGCCTCATTGCATTGGCGGCGGTTCTGGTGGTTGGGCGCGAAGTGAACGGCGCCCGGTCGTGGTTTATGATCGGCGCGGTACAGATACAACCTTCCGAATTTGCCAAGATTGCGGTCAGTCTTGCTTTGGCAAAGTTCCTGGGCAACTGCGGCGGACGATTGATGGAATTCAGGAACCTTGTGATTGCGTGCGCCGTCATTTTCCTGCCCCCGATGTTCATTATCCTGCAACCCGACACAGGATCCTGCCTGGTGTATCTGGCATTTTTCATCGTGCTTTATCGCGAAGGCTTACCGCCGACAATCCTGTTGTTCGGTATTTTGGCTGCGGTTCTTTTCATCCTCTCACTGCTGATGCAGGATGCGCAGGTTTACTTGGTGGCCGGGCTGGTTGTTATCGGTTTTGTCGCATTTTGGATCAAAACCCGCAAGGGTATGGCCTGTTTGAAGGGGTTTGGCTTGTTTGTGGGTTTATCAGGATTGTTGTGGACGGTCACCCTGCTGACCAAAAGGAAATTCGAAATACACGAAGCGTTGTTGGGTGCGGCTCTGCTGTTATCTCCGGTATTCCTTGCCATATCGTTCATCCGCAGGCTGCCCGTTGTGCGGACATTGACGCTGTTTATGATCGGCGCCCTGCTGTTCACTTTCTCGGTCGATTTTGTATTCGACGATGTGCTCAGCACGCATCAGCGGCAGCGTATCCTGGTGATGCTCGGCATGGAGTCCGATCCCCTGGGCGTCGGATATAACGTCAACCAGTCGAAAATCGCCATCGGTTCGGGAGGATTTTTCGGGAAAGGATTTTTACAGGGTACACAAACCAAGTACGATTTTGTGCCCGAGCAAAGTACTGACTTTATTTTCTGTACGGTAGGCGAGGAATGGGGGTTTGTGGGCACCTCGACAGTAGTGATCCTGTTGATAGCGCTGTTGCTGCGGCTACTGATCCTTGCCGAGCGACAGCGATCGATGTTCAGCCGCGTGTATTGCTATTGCGTGCTGAGTATTTTCTTCCTGCACGTGACGATCAACATCGGCATGACCATTGGCCTGTTGCCCGTCATCGGCATCCCGTTGCCCTTTTTTAGCTACGGGGGATCGTCTTTGTGGGCGTTTACCATCCTGTTATTTATCATGTTGCGGCTGGATGCATCCCGTGGGGAATATATCAGGTAACCGCCGTTCCCGACCCTGACAGGTTGCGAACGGAAAAACAGACTTCGAGTTTACTCATGCTTATGAATGATGATTGCCGGTATCAGGTAAATCAGCACACATAAAAACAGGATGAATCCAAGTATGACTGAACCTCCGGGAAATACAATCTCTCCCGTCAATCGTGCAAGCCAGAATAATGCGAAGATAATCAGCAAAGCCCTGCCTGATGCGAAAGTTAAAATCTCCCGGCGACAGGAAAGCATCATGACTCCAAATGACAGTAAAAAAACTATGATTCCGATATTCAGCATTTGCATCACATTACTGTTCAATTCGGTTATTTTGGTCAGTTCGTTTTTCCAGTCAACAGGAAAAGGCGCAAACCAGAAAGATATGTGAAATAATCCCCATATCAGCAAGTTAACACCTCCAATAATCACGAAGGTTTTTCTAACCTTTTCCATTTTTCCCCCGTTCGTTTTTTCCGTGCATATTTTCCCTGCATCGCCTGTTTCTTTCGATAAATCATTCATTTTAATATTTACTTTTTGTTCCTGCTCTGACGGCTTCGCAGGTTTTGCCGATTTTTGCCGTAAAGGTAAACAAAAGAATCAATCCCGGATAAAAAGAGTTTGATATTCGATAATTTCAGTATCCTTGCGCCGATAAATTTAGTATTCATTTAAAAACTGAAAGAGCATGGAAGATAAACATGTAATTCCGATTCCGCCGCAAGTGCTGGCGCATCGACGGACACCGCAATGGTAGCCGGCAGCGAATCCTGTCAGGCAGCGCTGGTGTTCTACAACGCCGTCAAAGCCGCCGCCGCACAGGACATTCCCGGCGCCAGGGAAATGTACAGCGACCTGAAAGCGCGTTTCCCGTCCATCAAACGGAAACCCAATGAGTAGCGGAAGAAACGAAAATCCCCCTCCATACAGCCGGTCGGTTTTGGAAGGAGGATTTTTCTTTGCCGCGTTCCGGGAACCTCCATCCTCGCTCCGAGCGGGGAAGTCCTCGCTTTTACCGACAATCGATCTTCTCGGAGAACCTTAATCCTCGCTTTGAGAGCCTTAATCCTCGCTTTGAGAACCTCCATCCTCGCTCGGAGAACCTCCATCCTCGCTTTGAGAACCTCCATCCTCGCTTTGAGAACCTCCATCCCCGCTCGGAGAACCTTAATCCTCGCTCCGAGAACCTCAATCCTCGCTTTTACTGACAACAACCTCGCTCGAAGCGACAAAATGGCAGTAATTTTCAAAATCATGACAATCTGAAAAATCAGGTGAATCACGGTTCAGACAGCTTACAACCAAATCAA
>JAISCQ010000128.1 GCA_031265445.1 Bacteroidales bacterium | reverse complement strand
TTACGGCTGCACAACCATACGCGGGGTAAAGAGCATCGCCCTTTTACCTGCGATCATGACAAACAGATATGGTGGTAAATACAGGTAAATAAATGACAAATAAATATCTAATGTCGTGTTGGCGATCATGTCGGTTTGAGCCTGACAATAAAACGCATCCGTTCGCTATGATACGGTTTCGGCATGATACCGCCCCGGTTTTCAACAATCTCCGGACAGTTACCGACGACTTCCGGACACTTGCCGACGACTTCCGGACAGTTGCCATTGAATGGATTTCCCAAATGGAATATCAGGCGACAGATATTAACTCTTTTATCAGTATCTTTGCTCATGTTTTTCCATCAGTTAAGTCTTCCAAATCGATTTGTTATGACACGTTTCCCGTTCAGCGGTATTTTCACTCTTCTTTCGGCGTTGTTCCGGAAAGCCTGGGGGGCGGATGTCCCGGTGATTGAAAGAATATTCATAACCGGCTTCCTTTGGATTTTGTTTATCCCATTTGCATTTTCTCAGGATAAAGAACATGTTGACGGTGGACATTTTGTAAAGAGGATTGAGTATAATTTACGATCCCGGCACGATCGCAGCCACAATCTCGACAGTAAAGGAAAGATCGAGAAACTGTTTTTCGGAGATTTCAATGCCGAGGTTGAGTTTTTTTACCTGCCTTCAGAAGAAGCTGCCTATGGGGAAGCATATTCCGGTTTTCGTATTGTGAGGGTGCATCGTATACATCCTTTGAGGTAAGATACGTTTCAAATTACAAAGAAGCGCAAAAAGAAGTTCAGGAAAAGTATCCCGTAAAGGGTTATAATCTGACGACGGAGCATAATAAGGCAGCGTTATCCAAGCAAAATGAAGAGGTTCTGAAACTCTATAAGGTAGAGAAACGAATCTTCCCCGTCAGCAGTCAGTTTGCGGAGAAACTGTACGGGAAGACGGTTTCGTTCATCGACCATTTTAAGGCAAAAGGCGCTCCCCCGATTATTTTTGACGGCTATTCGGTAACATTCCGTACCGTAGTTGATGACGAGGTGTGGTCGTTATACATTCACAGTCCTCAAGGGAACACGCTTCAAATGGCCGACCTTTGCAGGCAAATCATCACGGATGCGAAAGCGAATACTTTTGAAGAGTCGAAGTATATTGCCGATTTGGAAGAGGCTGAATAGTTGCCTTAATTCTTTTGTATCTTTGCGGCATGTATAGCAAGAACTGGATTGTAAAATCGAAACCTGATGCGGCTGTAGTAGAACATCTTATGGAAGTACTGGGTATTGATGGCATATTGGCGCTACTGCTGGCACAGAGGGGAATACGGGATTTCGACGGCGCCAGGGCTTTTTTCAGGCCGACGTATGAGCATTTGCACTCGCCTTTCCTGATGAAGGACATGCAGCGCGCTGTCGACCGGATAGACCACGCCATCCGTCATCGCGAAAATATCATGGTATACGGCGATTACGATGTGGACGGGACAACGTCCGTGGCGATGGTATACTCCTTCCTGAAAAAGATATGCCCGAATGTGGATTATTACATCCCCGACCGCTATACCGAGGGTTATGGGGTTTCCTGCAAAGGTATTGATACGGCTGTTGCGGGCAATTTCAAACTGATCATCAGCCTCGATTGCGGCACCAAGGCGGTAGACAAAATCAAATACGCCAATTCAAAGGGCATTGACTTCATTGTATGCGACCATCATTACCCCGGGGCGGTATTGCCGCCGGCGTTTGCCATCCTCAATCCTAAACGCGCCGATTGCAGTTACCCGTACAGGGAACTTTCCGGTTGCGGCGTGGGTTTCAAATTGTTGCAGGCATACGCGCAGGAGCACAAAATACCCATGGAAGAAGTGTATGTATACATCGACCTGGTGGCCGTGAGCATTGCTTCGGATATTGTGCCGATGGACGGTGAAAACCGTGTGCTGGCATCGCTGGGGATCCAAAAATTGAACGAAAACCCAACGCTTGGCTTGAAATCTATTGTGAAGATATCAGGATTGGAAGGTTTGCAAAGGCATGTAGAAGATATTGTTTTCAAGATCGGCCCGCGGATTAATGCTGCCGGACGGATGAAGTCAGGAAAACATGCGGTGGAACTGCTGATATCGGATGAGGAGAAAACGGCCAGATATGCCGGCGTGGAGATCGACCGCTTTAATACCGACCGGAAAAGCGTCGACTCCGACATTACCTGCCAGGCGCTGCGCATGCTTGCCGCCGATCCTGAACAGGAGTTCCGCAAAACGACAGTCCTCTTTAATCCTTCGTGGCACAAGGGCGTGGTGGGAATTGTGGCTTCGCGCCTGATCGAAACCTATTACCGGCCAACAGTGATTCTTACCGAGTCCAATGGTATGGCTACGGGGTCGGCGCGCTCGGTGGAGGGCTTCGACCTGTACAAAGCCATTGATGCATGCAGCGACCTGCTCGAAAACTTCGGCGGGCACATGTATGCGGCCGGCTTAACATTAAAAAGGGAGAATGTGGCTGCTTTCAGCCGGAAATTCGAAGACGCGGTGGCGAAATGCATCACTGATGAACAGTTGGTGCCCAATATCGTGATTGATGCGGAAATCGACTTTGCTGACATTAACCCCAGGTTTGTACGTATCCTGAGACAGTTTCAGCCGTTTGGGCCTAAAAACATGTCGCCCGTCTTCCTGACACGCAATGTGGTAGACACCGGGAGTGCAAAAATCGTGGGCAAATGCGGCGAACACCTCAAACTCGACCTCAGACAGACAGGCAATCCCGAAATGATTTATCCGGCCATTGGCTTTCAGCAAGGCGAACATTACCCGATTGTGCGTTCGGGCGTACCGTTCAATGTCTGTTATGCCATTGAGGAAAACACATTCAGGGGCGAAACAAGGATACAGTTACAAGTCAGGGACATCAAAAGCGACTTTTAGTTTCGGGTTGGCGGTTCTGCAAATATTCCTAATAATTTTCAAGCAGTAAAGATGGTTACGAACGAATTTAGAATAAATGATCTGGCTGTGAAACCGTTGAAAGTTTATATCGAAACATACGGTTGTCAGATGAATGTAAGCGACAGCGAGGTGGTAGTTTCCATCCTTGCCGGCGAGGGCTACGGCGTAACCCGGAAACTGTCGGACGCCGATCTGGCGCTGGTGAATACCTGCTCGGTGCGCGAAAATGCCGAACAGCGGGTACGCGGGCGCCTGGACGTGTTTCGCATGGAGAAGAAAAAACGTCCGGAACTGATTGTCGGCGTTATCGGCTGCATGGCCGAACGCTTGAAAAATCAACTGCTGGAAGAAGAGAAAGCGGTTGATCTGGTGGTTGGCCCCGATGCCTACCGCGATCTTCCCCATCTGGTGCGCAGCGCAGGTACCGGCTTGAAAGCGATCAACGTGCTGCTTTCGCGCGAAGAAACCTATTCGGATATCAGCCCGGTGCGGATGGATAAGAACCGCGTATCGTCATTCGTTTCCATCATGCGCGGATGCAACAACTGCTGTGCGTTTTGCATTGTTCCGTATACGCGCGGAGCCGAGCGCAGCCGCAGCATTGATACCATTCTTCGCGAAGCAGGCGAACTGTTCGAAATGGGCTACAGGGAAGTAACGCTGCTGGGGCAGAATGTCGACTCATACCGGTGGAAAAAGGATGGCGGCGACGCCACTGGCTTTGCCGGATTGCTCGAAGCGGTTGCCGGAGTATCGCCCGATATGCGCGTACGTTTCTCAACATCACACCCCAAGGATATGACCGACGAGGTGCTGCATGTAATGGCAGCGCACCACAATATCTGCAAAAGCATCCACTTGCCGGTGCAGTCGGGCAGCACGCGCATGCTGGAGCTGATGCGGCGCAGCTATACCCGCGAGTGGTACCTGGATCGTATCGAAGCGGTCAGGCGCATCATGCCCGCCTGCAGTATCTCCACCGACCTCATCGCCGGTTTTTGCACCGAAACGGAAGAAGACCACCACGACACCCTCTCGCTGATGGAGCAGGTGCAGTTCGATGATGCGTTCATGTTCAAATATTCCGTCCGTCCCAACACGCTGGCCGCACGCAAAATGACCGACGATGTGCCCGAAAAAGTAAAAATACGGCGCCTGCAGGAAATCATCAGCCTGCAGGGACGCCTGTCCGCCGAAAGCAAACAGCGCAGCACAGGTCGGATACATGAAGTATTGGCCGAAAGCGTTTCGAAAAAGTCAGCAACCGAACTCTCGGGACGTAATTCGCAGAACATGGTAGTGGTTTTCCCGAAAGGAAATTACAAACCGGGTGATTACGTACAGGTGTGCGTTACCGGATGTACGCCGGCGACGCTTATTGGAGTTCCGGTGTAAAGGCCCCGGCGGTTCTCAACACGGCTCAACGGACCGCGCCCATCTTCTCTTCTTCTACCACCGCTGTCAGGGTGTGCCGCACGCTACCCTGACAGTGGTCGATGCGGTAGAGACGTGGCGTGCCACGTCTCTGCAAAAATTCTCCTTTTGACGCTGACAGCGGTCGACAGACCCTGTCAGCGGTGGTGGAGTCTTATTGACCCTGCCGGCAAAGACGCGATGCATCGCGTCTCTACAACGCAGCCTGACAGGTCAGCGCTTCGCACCGGCGTGGGAACAGCGCCCGACCTGACAGGGTCGACAGACCTGTCAGGGTCAAAAGGATCAACAGGATGAACTAAGGATAGAACACCACGCGGAAGCCGAAGCTGGTGTGGCGGTTGCCGGGGCCGTTAGCGAAGCGAAAGGCGGAGCGGCAGTACCGGGCGTTGAGGTACCAGTAGCCGCCGCGAAGCACGCGGTTCAAACCCGTTGTACCAACAGGGTCTGTCGCCGGAGAGCTTGCATAACTGCTGCTGCCGTCCCACTGATCCAGACACCACTCATATACGTTGCCGTGCATATCATATAACCCGTAAGCATTAGCCGGATAGGAGCCTGCTGCCGTGGTACCGCCAACATAAGCGCCGGACGGATCATTATATTCCCCGCCACTGTTATAAGGATAACGTCCATTAAAGTTTGCCATCGCGCCGGTCAACTCTGTGCCGGCTCCGATGCCGAAAGGCATGTTTTCAACGCCGCCGCGCGCCGCGCGTTCCCACTGCGCCTCCGTCGGCAAATCGCCGCCCGCCCATTCGGCGTAAGCCTTCGCTCCATACCAGCTGACATTAATCACCGGATGATTTTCATAACCTGCCACCGGCGCCCACTGGCTGGCGTTATAGTGCAGGCCCCAGTCAAAACCGCCGCTGCTTGCCTGTATCAATATCTGATTGCTTTGAATATCTGTCTTTCTGCCTGTGCCGTCAACTCCGGCATCGTTCAGAAATTCGGCGTACCGGGCATTGGTGACCGGGTACTTGCTCATATAATAATCCCGGGTGAGCGTTACGCTGTGCTGCGTCTCGGTAGACTGCCTGTTCGGCTCGGTGGACGGGCTGCCCATGAGGAAGGTTCCTTTGGGGATAAATACTGTTTGTACTTCGGGGGTTGCCGTAACGGTCTCACTGCCGCCGTCACCCCAGTCGCCGACCGTTCCGGTGATGCTCGCTTCATTCCTTTTCAGGGTTACCTCATACGTATATTTCTTTCCCGACGCCCAGCTGCCGGCGGGTACTGCCACCTCGTACGTTCCTCCACTGCCTCCGGCTGTGGTAAAGGTGAAGGTCATGCCCGCAACGCCGCTGTTGGGCAGTACGATGGCCTCGGAAGCAGACCCGTCCGGGGCGGTGTTCGCTGTGATGGCCGCTGTCGCGCCTGTCGCGGTCACTGTTCCGTCGGTCAGGTTCAGCGTCGCTTCGGTTTGCTGGCCGGTGATTTTCACCGTCAGGCCGCTGAGCGATTCCTTTACGCCCTCGCCGCGCGTGATGCTAAACGCCAGCTTGACTAACCTGTGCGTGAATTGAAGATCGACCGGATTGACGCTTTTGTTGTAGCCGCCGTTCGTTTTTGCATACAGCGCGTCGATGGCCGACGGGTCGGTTTGTACAGCCACGCTGACCGGCAACTTGAAATCCGACGGCACAGACGTACTGTACGGATAATAGGCGATAAACTCCACGTTGCCGCTCACGGGGTAGTAGATGGCCGCGCCCGGCTGTGGCGTAAACGATACGCCTGCTCCGGCGGCGGAGGCTGTGTACTGCCTGTTGCCGGCGTCTTCAACGATGTTTCCGGAAGAAAGCGGATCGGCCTTGATCATGTAGATGCCGACGGGGTCGTCCAGCGTCCAGCTGTTGTCGGCGACGCGGGTCTGTATGTCCGCAGTGTTGGCGGAAAAGCGTACCTCTACGCGGTCATTGCCGGTTACGGGTTCATCGCTGCGGCTGCACGAAGTGGCGACGGCTGCGGCCAGTATCGCCGCTGCTGATAAAAAATTTATGGTTTTCATATATATGATATGGTTTTATTGGTTTTATTCTTTAAAATTCTTATTGACCCTGTCAGCAGCTGCGCAGCCTGACAGGTCAGCGCTTCGCACCGATACCGGGAGCAGCGCCCGACCTGACAGGGTCGACAGACCTGTCAGGGTCAAAAAAGACATCGTTGACCCTGCGAAAAAATTCAAAATTCAAAATTCAAAATTTCTTTAAATTTTCCTTCCGGGGATGATGACGGATTCGATGGGGCTCCAGTCGCCCATTTCGCCCCGGTCGTTCTGGTATGTCATGGCGAAATAGAGCGCCTTTCCCCAGTCTTCTTCCGGGCGCGATATTTCGCAGGGCTGCCGTCCGTCGAGGAGCGAGTGCGGCAACTGCTCGACGTTCGTTGGAGCGGGGGCTTCCAGCGGGAAGACCGCATACCTGACGACTACCT
>JAISCQ010000062.1 GCA_031265445.1 Bacteroidales bacterium | reverse complement strand
AACCTGTTTTTCGCCCGGGGCAACGACGAGAGCATCATCACCGTGGGCGGTTTTGCCGCGTGGGTGCAGGATTTCCAGTACGACGCCTGCCCGGGCTGCGGCCGGGTCATGCGCTATTTTGCCTCCGTCCCCTGGAACGCGCTGTCCGATTGGACGGAGGGAACGCTCTTCCTGGAGATTTGCCCGGATTGTCAAATTATAAGCGCGTTTCATCAACAGACATGAGGTGTTTTCACCGGGTAAAGATTAAGACAGTATCAAGTGGACAAGCAATACCTGAATATTTTATACGACGCCGCTCTTGAGTTCGGCGAAAATTTCACGCGACGGTTCAAGAACTCGCGCGGGAATTATTGCCGGAATTAAGAGACCCCGAACTTACCGGGCTATGCTCGTATGTTGAAAAAGTCAGGGACGACATCCGCGAATTGGTGTACAGTAACTGTGACAAATACGAAAAGCATGAAATTTCGCAGGATGAAATCAAAAACATAATCCGGAAAAGATATCTTTGGATGGATGAGAACAATATCTCGCGCGGGCTTGCTCAAGGCATGTATTATGCCTGGCGCTGACGCCGTACGGCGTCAAATTTGGATAAGCCCGAGCGAGCCGCGGGCGCGGTTCGGATAGAGACAGCGCTCCTGTCGGAACCGCGAAGCAGTTCAACCCGCGGCTGGTTCAAGCTTTCGGTTGACGCGGATGGATGCAAACCCCCTTTCGGCGCTTGCCGAAACCGTTCCGCGGGGGTGTAAACCTCTTTCTGCACGTGCAGAAACCATCTCGCAGGAGTGTAAACCTCTTTCTGCACGTGCAGAAACCATCTTGCAGGGGTATAAACCTCTTTCTGCACGTGCAGAAACCATCTCGCGGGGGTGTAAACCCCTTTCTGCATGTGCAGAAACCATCTTGCAGGGATGTAAACCCCTTTCCGGGTTCCCGGAAAGGGGTTTATAAACCGGGCGAATCCCTTTCAGGACATTCTGACGCCAATTCCCCCCCCAATCTGTTGTTTTTCTAAAAAATACTATCTTTGCACGTGCTTTAGTGAATAAAATGAACGTGGAATTTAAAAATAGTATTGTCATGAAGATTTTAAGTAGAGAAATTGAGGTACCATGAAGAATCAAATAATCGCGGAACATTGGAATAAAGAGAGGCACGAATTGCCCGGGTTTGATTGCATCGTGTACGCCAGCGGGAACGTGACGGTACTGGACTGTTACAGCCTGAAGGATTCCCGTACCGGGAAGCGCGAGCTTTTCTGCCACCCGCGCTGCGACACGACCATCGACAGCGTTGAAAAATACGCTGCGGCCAATTGGTCTGACGCGGTTGAATGGGCGAGGGTCGAGCATGAAGGGAAAATCTTCATCGGCGGCGGCAGCGACATGGGCAACATGGGCTTTATCGCCCATGTCGACAGCGATGAGGAGTTGATATGGGGCATTTTCTTTTGGGGTTCTAACCCCGTCAGGGAGCTGGCGGTCACCGGCGGCATACTGTCTGCCGTCAACGAACATTCGGAGGTGCGCATTGAAATCAATATTGAAAACCTTACCGAGATAGCCATGACGGTTCTCCGTTAAACGTCGGGCGCGTTAAAAGCAAGGAACCAGCCTGCACGGTACACGAGACCGCAGGTCTTAAATTTGGATAACCGTGCAAGCCCCCGTTGGGCCCGTAGGGGCAGACCTGCGTGTCTGCCCTGATATTCAGGGCGAACACAACGATATTCAGGGCGAACGCGCAGGTTCGCCTGCGTGCGGTGGTACAATGGTTCAAAACAATGACAACAAACGAATATTCGTGGGGTAAAACATTGGGTTGCCCTGGCCGTGCGACGTCAAAATACCCCGCGCGGCGGGTGACACGGCAACGGCAGCCGTGACTTTGGGCAATTGCAAGGCGGGCTGATCGAGCAGGATTTATTGAAGAAAACATGATATGATGACTTCGCGATTCCAAATATCTCTAATAAATTTAATACTGATGAACTTGTTTTTACGAAAAATATGGTTGTAATAAAATGATATGCTGTTGCTTTCGATGATTTTTTTTGCATAAAGTTCATATGAAATTCGGTTGATGCAATAAATATATGTTATCTTTGCATTCAGGATGTAGAAGAGGAAACAGGCTTCCTATATGGGTGTGTTCCTCGACGAATTGATTATTAGTTGTAAGTATTTAACAATCATTGTAAATAAAAATTTAAAAACCAAACAGTTCGATGCTATTAAACGTATTATTACAGGTAACAGTTCAGGATCAGGCAGTAGCCAGCGCTTTAGATATGCCAAAGGAAATCAGTATGCCGTTGTGGGATCTAACCCTGAAAGGCGGTTGGATCATGATACCTATTGCTGTATTGTCGATTATAGCGGTGTATATCTTTGTAGAACGCTATTTTGCTATCCGCAAAGCGTCAAAAACCGATGAAAACTTCATGAACCGTATCAAAGACTATATTCACGACGGAAAGATCGACTCGGCCCTGGCGCTTTGCCAGTCGACCGACAGTCCGATTGCCCGCATGATCGAAAAGGGTATTCAACGTATCGGTCGGCCGCTGAGCGACATCAATACCGCCATTGAGAACGTCGGCCGCCTGGAAATCTTTAAACTCGAACGCGGCCTGCCTGCTCTGGCTACCGCAGCCGGTGGCGCGCCCATGCTCGGATTCCTCGGTACGGTTACCGGTATGGTAAAGGCTTTCTACGACATGTCGATGGCCGGCAACAATATTGACATCGGTATCCTGTCGTCGGGTATTTACGAAGCCATGGTAACAACGGTTGCCGGTTTGCTGGTGGGAATCGTCGCGTACTTTGCCTATAACATTCTGGTGGCAAACGTCGAAAAAGTGGTCAACGACCTGGAAGCAAACACCACCGAATTTATGGATCTGCTCAACGAGCCGGTTAAGTAAGTTTAAAGTTCCGGTGGACGCCGGTTCAATCAAAAATCAGAAATCAAAAATATAAAATAGCAATGGCTATCCGTTCTTCCAATAAAGTCCTTCCGTCGTTCAGCATGTCGTCCATGACCGACTTGGTGTTCCTGTTGCTGATCTTCTTCATGATCACGTCAACGCTGGTAAGCCCCAACGCGTTGAAACTGCTTCTTCCGCAAAGCAACAACCAAACACAGGCCAAAGCCATCACCAGTGTATCCATTGATAAAAGCCTTCGTTTTTATGTCGAAACTGCCCCCGTATCGTTAGCCGACCTGGAACGGCAATTGCAGGTAAAGCTGATGGATGCGCAGGACCCGACCATTTCGCTTCACGTGGACAAAACCGTTCCGATGGAGGAGGTTGTAAAGGTGATGAATATCGCGGCACGCAACAGGTATAAATTGATACTTGCCACGGCGCCGGAAAGAAGATAACAGTGACGGGCGACAGGTAAGATGATCCACCGCCGGTCAAAAAAAATCAAAAATGATGACGATCCGTGAAAACCGGTTTCATCTGTCATCAGCGTCTCATCCAATTAAAAATCAAAAATCAAAATATAAATGGCCACGCCGGTAAAATATCGCAATGGATTGTTAGGCACCATACTTTTTCATGGTTTAGCGCTGTTCTTGTTGTTGTATATGGCTTTCCGGACGCCATTACCATTACCTGAAGAACAAGGTATCCTGGTGGATTTTGGGAATAGCAACAGGGGCTTCGGAAATTTCGAGCCTCGCGTGAGCGACCCTGCACCGGTGCAACCTAAACCCGAGCCGGCCCGTACCACTCAATCCGAAGAACAGTCTCTGACACAGGATATAGAAGAAACCGCAGCATTGCCTCCTGAAAAGCCAAAGGAAAAACCAAAAGAGACACCCAAAGAAACGTCTAAAGAGACACCGAAGGAAACGCAACCCGTGGAACAACCCAAACCCGTAGAACGTACGGTCGACACGCGCGCCATGTATCCCGGCCGGGGTAATGCCACAAGCACAGCCGCCAGCCAGGGCGAAGCCGGAGGACAGGGTAACCAGGGCGTTACTACCGGCGCTCCCGATGTACATGTGTATGGCGAAGGCGGCGATGCAGGAGGAGGTAACAAGTTTATGCTGACAGGGCGTAACCTGGTTGGAAGATTGCCTCTTCCGGCATACAGCGTGCAGGATCAAGGCGTTGTGGTAGTATCCATTACGGTTGACAAGGATGGAAATGTGACCAAGGCAACCCCGGGCGCCAAAGGCTCTACCACATTGAATAAAACCTTGCTCGATGCTGCCGAAAAAGCAGCCCGCCAAGCCAAGTTCAGCCGTAAGCCCGATGCAATCGAGCAAACAGGAACGATCACCTATATTTTCAAATTGCAGGGCGAATAGAGCAGCCTCGCCGGCCCTCTCTCAAAGAGGAGCGCTAAGCTATGGTAAGGAGAAACAACCATATTTCCGGATCTTCCTGTTCGAAGACACAGGGAGTTCAGTCCATCGAACCGTTAGAAAAGAGTCTGATCAAACTGATCCGGTTGCTGGAGCAGAAAAAGTACCGCACACAACACGGCCTTTTTGTGGTGGAGGGAGACAAAACTGTACGCGAAATCTTAGGTTCACCGTTAATTACTGAATATCTACTTGCAAAACCTGCATGGCTGGAGCAACAGCCGGTTGCAAATGCAAATCGTACGATCAAAATATCCGACAAGGAACTTTCTCAAATCAGTTTCCTGAAAACGCCTAACCAGGCAATGGCGCTGGTGCGGATACCGCAATACCCGCTCGATATGGCGGAATTAACCGGCGGACTCTCCCTGTATCTGGACCAGGTACAGGATCCCGGCAACCTGGGAACCATCATCCGGCTGGCCGACTGGTTTGGCATCCGGCATGTGCTATGCGGCGAAGGCTGTGCTGACCCGTTCAATCCAAAAACCGTGCAGTCGACTATGGGAGCGTTTATCCGGGTGAAGACACATCCTGCCAGTATTGCTTTTTTTGATCAGTTGAAAGCGTTTATCCCCGATTTTCCTATTTATGGCACTTTCCTCAACGGAAAAAATATTTACGAAACGCCACTGTTATCCAAAGCTGTGATTGTGATGGGCAACGAATCGAAAGGGATCAGCGACGAAGCGGCGCCATACGTCAACCGGCGATTGCTGATACCATCGTACCCACCCGGCGAACCGACATCCGAATCGCTGAACGTAGCAACGGCTGCGGCAATTGTATGCGCGGAATTCCGGAGAATGGAACGTGGATTGTGAATCTCAAATTATCTTAAAATTTTAAAATCCATTCGGTTATATCTTTCAGTACCGCGGGCGAAAAGGTTTGCTCGATGGAAGCATATTCGCCGGGCGAACCGGTGGTACATTCCTGGAACAGGTGGTTCAGGCCGGGATATTCTTTTACGGTTACATTTTTATTGCCGCCTTTTTTCAGCGCTCTGCTGATGGCCGGAAGGTTTACTTTTGCGGGAACCTGCAAATCCTTATCCCCATTGACTGCCAATACCGGGCATTTTACCCGCTCAAGCGCCGGCGCGGGATCGCAACGGAGGAAGTATTGCATCCACGGGCTGGCCATGCTTCCCGCAAACTGTTTCATATAATCGTCCCCGGTCATTCCTTCCGGAGTAACCGCTGCAATGTCGATTTCCGGACTGGTTTTCATGAAATCGATTATTTCCTGTTGGGACAGGGTTCCTTTGGCATGAACGATCATGCGGAATAGCTCCGAGTTGATTTTGCAGGTTTCGGCGATCCTGTCTTCCGGCATCCCCGACGCCCTGTATATCAGCTCTTCCTGGAGCAACAGCAGCGAGTCGCCACGTATGCCCGTTCCGGCCAGCATTACCATGAAGCCTGCATCCTTCGACCGTGCTGCAACCATCGTCGCAATAATCCCACCTTCGCTGTGCCCCATCAGTCCTATTTTCCGTTTGTTGATGTCTTTGCGGGTTTTCAGCCAGGCAACGGCGCTTTCGGCATCGGCGGCAAGGTCGGCGGTAGTGGCAGAACGGAAGTCGCCGGTTGATTTTGCCGTACCGCGGTCATCGTAGCGTAACACGGCAATCCCGTGTCGTGTAAGGTAATCTGCGATAACCAGGAACGGTTTGTGTCCCATGATTTCCTCGTTACGATCCTGCGCTCCGCTGCCCGTGATCAATATTACTGCCGTAAAGTCAGCGCCTGTTAGAGGCATGGTCAACGTTCCGGCCAGGGTAATTCCTGCAGCCTTATTTTCGAAAGTGATCTCTTCCGAGCGGTACGGATAGGGCGGCTTGGGTTCCTGCGGTCGGACAACGGGTTTTATTTCCACCGGCGCACGTTTCAGCGTCATCGGGAAAGACATCCCACTTTGTTTCAATGTCCCCACAACGGAATCGGTTTTGAACTCGCCTTCGTACGTCAAACCGATGCTGGAAACCGTCAGCGACAGTTTGGATCCGTCGAACGCGGCGGCGGTTACCGGGATTCCCCTGGCGCCCTGATCAGGGCTGTCCATGGTAGATGTATAGCCTGTGCCGGTTTTATGGACATGGAAGACGATTCTCAAGCTTGCTCCCTGTACGCTCAGAACCCCGTTCCACTGGCCGGTGATATCCTGGCTATACGATAATGTTCCGGTAAGGAAGACCGTCAGAAACAGGACGATCGCCTTTGTCTGCCGGTGAATGGATAAGGGTTTCAGCAGGAGTTCGCACGGTGCGATGCTTTCCGCTTCCTCTGAGTTCTTACATGTATCCGATACTTTTTGATACATGGTTAATTTAGATTCCTGACGATCATTCATGATTAGCCGATTTTAAAGATTTATATGAATTATTTACATACACAGTTATATCACTTACACGCGCAATTACATCACTTACACGCGCAATTACATCATTTACATCCGCATTTACGTCATTTACACGCGCAAACACATCATTTACATCCGCAAACACATCATTTACATGCGCGTTTACGTCATTTACACGCGCAAACACGTCATTTACACGCGCGTTTACGTCATTTACATCCGCAAACACGTCATTTACATCCGCATTTACGTCATTTACACACGCAATTACATCATTTACATGCGCCGGTTGGATAGATCACGTTGCGCGACGTTTTGTAAAAATGTAATTGTATTTAGGAGCTGTCAAGGAATAAACGTTACGTTTCGGCGGCTTGAAAAGCCGGATTTTCATAACCGCAGGTCGCGACCTGCGGAAAGGAGATGTCTCGCGGCCGCTGCCTGAAAGGCAGGATTTCAGGCAGCACGCGTCCTGCCTTTCAGGCAGCAGTGGAGGGGAGACGTCTTCCGCAAGCTGCGCTTCGCTTGCATGCGGTTACGAAAATAAAGCCCTTCGGGCTATGATGCTTTGAGAAAATTTTGGACAATGTAATAATGAAAAATGTAATGCTTATTTTCTGACAACTCCTGATCTTGAAAACTCTTGAAAATACACAAATAGTAAGCTTTGCCGAATATCAAGTAAAAATGTTGGATTATTAAGATTCAGCAGACTAATTGTTGTTTTCCTTTTTTCACAGGAAATACCGGAAGATTTCAGGAATTTAACCGGGTTCCAAATCTTCAATTTTGGAATGTTATTTTCAATTATACCACGCGCGGGCAGTTTGTGCATTGCGGACAAACTCCGTAAGGAGTTTAAGATGGATAACCCCGAACAAGCGCAGCGCAGTTCGGGGTAAACTGTCGCACTTATCAGAACTACGAAGTAGGTTCAACCTTTCGGTTGATTCAAGTCCTTACGGAGTTGTGGAGGAGAGGCGCTTTACCCCGTGCTGCGCTTTGCTTGC
>JAISCQ010000038.1 GCA_031265445.1 Bacteroidales bacterium | reverse complement strand
GGCCTGCCGGAATCTTTGGAATAAATCATTCTTGCCATGGTGTTAATGATTAACTGATGATTAAATAAATCAACTGCTGGCAAATATCCGAAAAAAAAATGAACCTGCAATTTTTTTGTTTTTCCAACCTTCCAGTTCGTCCACACCCCGGATAAAGGCCGGAATACCGGCATATACGCCCGCATGTTCGCGGCAGTAGTTCAATACCGTCTGATGCATGTTCAATTTTTCATTCTGTCTATCGGTCATAATCTTTAATATTGATTTATTTAATTATAATTTTCCTGAACGTAAGACATTTGGCTTACATTTTTTGATGCGCGCAAGTTACAGTTTTTTTACTGCAATGATCCAAAATTGAACAAAAAAATGTGCAAAGTCAATCTTTTTCGGGTAAGTACCCCTGCTAAATCAGTTTATATGATTGACTGATGTTACGCAAGGCAAGGCACAGTTTAGCATGCCGTCGAAACCCGGCCAAGCCCGAACGGGCTTGATTTTCATAACCGCGGGTCATCGACCCGCGGATCAGCCGTCTCTCCTGCGATGCTGCCTGAAAGGCAGGACGCCAAGGTGCAGATAACAGTCCTGCCTTTCAGGCAGTCGCTCAGGATACGCATCCTTTCCGCGGGTCGATGACCCGCGGTTATGAAAATCCGGCTTTTCAAGCCGCCAAATCGCATCTCTCAAAAAGTACCGCGTAACATCACTTATCCGTAAAAGATCTTACATCCGGGAATTCGTATCTTACATCCGAGAATTCGAATCTTACATTCAGGAATTCGTATCTTACATCCGGGAATTTGAATCTTACATCAAGGAATTCGTATCTTACATTCGAGAATTTGAATCTTACATCCGGGAATTCGTATCTTACATTCAGGAATTCGTATCTTACATTCGAGAATTTGAATCTTACATCAAGGAATTCGTATCTTACATTCGAGAATTTGAATCTTACATCAAGGAATTTGAATCTTACATCTACCACCGCTGTCAGGGTCAAAGACCGCTGACAGGGTGTTTCGCGCTACCCTGACAGACCCTGTCAGGTCGGTAGCCCGCGCTTTTTGACTGTCTGATGCTTCGGTTGATCTTGTATCATCTTCATCTTCCTTACCTTTCCGGTCAATTCAAAATTCAAAATTCAAAATTCCTTTTACCCTTCTCCTCCTACCGTCAGCTGTTTAACGAGCACCGAGGGCAGTCCCTGCGACACGGGCATGCTTTGGCCGTTCTTGCCGCAGGTCCATGCGCCCGGGTCGATTTTGAGGTTGTTGCCCACCATCGTCACGTCGGCCAGCGCCTTCGGGCCGTTCCCGATGATGTTGACGTCCTTGACGGGCTGCGTCAGCCTGCCGTTTTCGATCAGGTAGCCGCTTTTCACAAAGAAGGTGAAATCGCCGGCGCCGATCTGCACCTGTCCGTTGGTGAATTTGTCCACGTACACGCCCTGTTTCACGCTGGCGATGATGTCCGCTTCGGAACAGTCGCCATTTTCCATGTAGGTAACGCGCATGCGCGGCATGGGCATGCATTTGAACGATTCGCGCCGTCCGTTGCCCGTGGGCGCCACGCCATAATGCCGGGCGCTGATGCGGTCGTGCAGGTAGGAGTTCAGCACGCCGTCCTTCACAATGTACGTTTTCCGGCTGCCGGCGCCTTCATCGTCGAAATTGATGGAGCCGCGGTCGCCGTCGATGGTTCCGTCGTCCACCACGTTGATGTGTTCGTCGCAGATCTTTTGATGCAGCTTGTCCGAAAAGATCGAAATATTCTTCCGGTTGAAGTCCGCTTCGAAAGCATGGCCGATGGCTTCGTGCAGCAGGATGCCCGAACCGCCAGCCCCCATCACCACAGCCATTTCGCCGCCTTTGGGTTTCACCGCCCTGAAAAGGATGGAGGTGTCCTTCACAGCTTCCTGCGCAATTTCTTCGACCAGCGCATCGGTGAGGAACGTGAAATCCCTGCGTCCGGCGCGCGACGAGTAGCTGTTTTCGATCCTGTCGCCTTCCTGCATGATGCACATTCCCGATACGACGGCCATGGGGCGGTAGTCGTGGCAAAGCGTCCCTTCCGAGTTGTAATAGAGGATGTAGGATGTAGTGTCGCTGATCGAAGCGTTTACCTTGGTTACCCGCGGGTCGAGCGCAAAAATGCGGTCGTTCAGCTTTTGCAGGCAGGGCATCTTTGCCTGTACGGTCGCTTCTTCCCACGATTTGAGGATGGGATAGCGGTTCCCGAACGTCTGTTCGTCGACTTTCACCGGCGGCGTCCTTGCCGGGCCCGAGGCGATGCGTGAAGCCGTGCGCGCAGCCTTCAGCATCTCCGCCACCGTGACGTTTTCCACATAGGCATAGCCGGTCTGGTCGCCCGCTACCACCCTGATCCCCACGCCATACTGGATGTCGGAACTTGCGCGGTTGACGGCTCCGTCCTGTAAACCCAGGCTGTTCCACAGGGTATGCTCGAAATACAGGTCGGCATAATCGCCGCCCTTCTCAAGCGCAACGGTGATTACCCGGCGCAGGTCATTTTCGGTGACTCCGAAATGGGTCAGCATTTTTGACAGATCGGCAGGCCTGTTACTCATTTGCGCCTGCAATATCCGGGGCAACGCCGCTGTTCCCAACAGCGCCAGACCTCCCGTTTTGATGAAATTCCGTCTTTCCATGGATCATACTGTTTGTATTCATATTATTGCCAAAGGTATCATAAATTTCTGTCTATGATGTTTCTGTTTGTGAAAGATTTTGTTTTCTGACGGTTGTAGTGATATTAGCCTGTGCGGTGGGCATCAGCAGCATATCGTTGATGTTGACGTGCGCCGGCCGCGAAAGCGCAAACCAGACTGCTTCGGCCACATCGTCGGCGCTAAGCGGCGCCAGTCCCTCGTACACTTTATCGGCGCGGGCTTTGTCGCCTTTGAAGCGAACGAGCGAAAATTCGGTATTGACCATGCCGGGAGCAATGGACGTGACCTTGACGCCGTGCTTCACCAGGTCGATGCGCATCCCCCTGGTGAGGGCGTCCACAGCGTGTTTGGTGGCGCAGTAGACATTGCCGTTTTCGTACACTTCCTTCGCGGCAATGGAGGTGATGTTCACGATATGTCCGTAGCCCCTTTTCACCATTAGCGGCGCTACTTTGCGGGTGATGTACAGCAATCCCCTGATGTTGGTGTCGATCATCTGATCCCAGTCGTCCGCCGATCCTTCCTGGATGGGCGCCAGCCCGGCCGCAAGCCCGGCATTGTTGATCAATACATCCACGTTTTTCCACGACTTGGGCAGACTGTCGATGGCGGCTTCCGTTTGTGCCCGGTCGCGGATGTCGAAGTTCAGTACAAGCACATCGCTCTTGAACTTAACGCCCAGTTCGCTTTTCAGCTTGTCGAGCAACCCTTTGCGCCGGCCCGTAACAATCAGGTTATAGCCGTTTTCTGCTAAAATTTCGGCTGTCGCTGTCCCGATCCCGGCTGACGCCCCTGTAATCAATGCTATTTTTCGCATAACGAGAAGATTCAAGATTTACGATTCTCTTAATTTATTGAAGATATTTTTGTACCGTTTTTAAAAATTCGTCGAAGATGAGCTTATTGGCAGCTACCAGTTCTTTTCCGAAAATAAAATTATCGCCGCCCGAAAAGTCGCTTAACCTCCCTCCGGCCTGCTGGAGGACAAACGCTCCGCCTGCAACGTCCCACGGGCTGAGGCTGTATTCGTAGAAGGCTTCGAAGCGCCCGCATGCCACATAGGCCAGGTCGGTAGCCGCCGAACCGAGACGGCGTACGCCATGCGAATTTTGCAGGAAATGTTCCAGGCAGTCGATATAAGGCCGCATCAAATGATAATCGTAATACGGGAATCCGGTAGCAATCAGCGCGTCCTGCACCCCGGCCCTGTCCGAAACATGTATTTCCTTCCCGTTAAGGTATGCCGGCCCGTCTTTCCATGCATAGAAACATTCATCGAGCGCGATTTCATATACGACGCCCAAAACGGGAACACTGTTCTCGAGCAGTCCGATGCTGACGGCATAGGGCGGCAAACCGTGGATGAAGTTGGTGGTGCCGTCCAGCGGATCGACAACCCAGTCGAACCGTTCGCCCCGCGTCGTACTGGTGCCTTCTTCGGCGATGAACCCGGCTTCGGGAAGAATTTCCTGCAACCGCTCCACAATGAGCTTTTCAGCGCCTTTATCCACATAGGTAACAAAATTGTGCAGCCCTTTCATCTCAACACTTTTCGATGTAAATGTACAGGCTTCCCTGCGGATAAAATCACCCGCCTTCTTGGCAATATCGCACACCTGTAAACAAAGTTGTTTATATTCAATCATATTGCTCTATTTGAGGTAAGATTTATTTAAAAAGCAAAAATAAAATATTTTTTGAATCTTAAAAAAATTTACCCTCTCCATATTTTATATCTTTGCCGGCTGTTATATAATCATACGATATGCGTTTCCTGTTTCAGAAAGAAATACAAGGTTTTTTTTCGTCCCTTACGGGATACCTGGTCATTGCCGTGTTTTTGGCTGTTACAGGCTCATGTCTCTGGGTTTTTCCGGGCGTGCTTCATATTCCCGAAAGCGGTTATGCTTCGCTGGACAGTCTGTTCTACATTGCACCGTGGGTGTTTCTTTTCTTAGCGCCGGCCATCACCATGCGTTCGTTTTCCGAGGAAATCAAAACAGGAACCATCGAGCTGCTGCTTACCAAACCGGTCAGTGAACTGCAAGTGGTTTTGGCCAAGTTCCTGGCTGCTGCGGCGCTGGTCTTTATTGCGTTATTACCCTGTGTGGTATATATTATTTCGGTGTGGCGACTGGGCAATCCTCCCGGCAATTTAGACACGGGCGCTACGTATGGCGCCATGATCGGCCTGCTGCTGCTGGGCTCGGTGTATGCTGCTATAGGCACGTTCGCCTCGTCGCTTACCGATAACCAGGTGATCGCTTTTATTGCTGCGGCTTTAACGGCTTTTGTCTTTTATGAAGGATTCGACGCCCTGGCACAAATGGTTTCGAGAGCAGGCGTGCAGGATTTTATTTCTTACCTGGGCATCAGGGAGCACTATGCCTCCATTAGCCGGGGTGTAGTCGAGTTCCGCGATTTGGTGTATTTTTTCGGGGTCATGCTGTTGTTCCTGCTGCTCACCCGGCTGAAATTGCAAAGCCGGAAATGGAAATAAGAATGATAAACAGGCATTTTTCCGAAAAACGGACGATCCGTAAATTGAAAGAAGATTTAATATTATTGAATGAGAATGAATAAAATAGCCGTATCCATCCTTAATTGTGATTTCGGGAACCTGAACCGCGAAATTGAGATGATCAACCGCAGTGATGCCGACTGGTTCCACCTTGACATTATGGATGGGATTTTTGTACCCAATATTTCTTTCGGGTTCCCGATCATCCGGGCCGTGAAAAGCAAAGCGGCAAAGCCCCTGGACGCACACCTGATGATCGCCTCGCCCGACCGTTATATCAAGGATTTTAAAGCCGCCGGCGCCGACTGGCTGACGGTACATTACGAAACCTGTCCGCATCTGCATCGTACCGTACAAAATATCAAGCAGGAAGGCATGAAAGCCGGTGTAACGCTCAATCCTCATTCGCCTGTCGGTTTGCTGGAAGATATTGTTGGCGATATTGATCTGGCGCTTCTCATGTCCGTTAATCCGGGTTTTGGAGGCCAGGATTTTATTGAAAATACCTGCGACAAAATAGCCCGCTTGCGCGAAATGATTGAGAAGAAAGGCTCCAAAGCGCTGATACAGGTCGATGGCGGCATTGATGCCGGGAATATTGCAAAGCTGGCAAAAGCCGGCGCCGATGTATTTGTGGTAGGGAGTTTCATTTTCCGGGCCGCCGATCCCGTACAGACCATTAGGGAACTGGCGGCAGCCGTGTAGGCCGGGACAGCCGTTCCAATATGTATTCCGCCACTGTCAGAGTCGAAACCGTCAAAACCGTCGAATCTTATTTCATCAATAAGCTCTCTTGTTCTTGCCCTCGATATAATTGACGAATGCCGTGTTGACCACCTTATTGCCGCCGGGCGTAGGGTAATTCCCGGTAAAATACCAGTCGCCGGTATCGTTGGGGCAGGCACGGTGCAAATTTTCAATCGACTGGAAAATAATATCTATATCTGCTTTTATCTCGGGAGTCTTCAATAATTCGGAAATCTTTACGGATATTTCCCCGGCAGAAAACGGGTCATAGATTTCTTTCACGTAATTCACCATCCTTGAGGTGGGTATTCCCTCCTGGGCTTTACATTTCTTATACACTTCGTTGATGATCGATTGCCTGCCCCGCTCCTTCAATAAGGCGATGGCTGCCTGGAAAGCGACAAACTCGTTTAATTTGGCCATATCGATGCCATAACAGTCGGGATAGCGTATTTGCGGCGACGACGACACAAACACGATCTTTTTAGGCTCGAGGCGATCGAGAATACGGATAATGCTTAATTTCAAGGTTGTTCCGCGTACAATCGAATCGTCGATGATCACCAGGTTATCCACGCCTTTGCGGATGGTATCATACGTAATATCGTACACATGGCCTACCATGCTGGCGCGGCTCCTGTCCTGGGTGATGAACGTGCGCAGTTTTGCGTCCTTGACGGCCACCTTTTCAATGCGCGTGTGCACGTCCATGATTTTATCCAGACGGGCCGGGGTCAGTTTGTCGCCGGCTTCGATGATCAGTTTTTTCTTGCGGTTGTTCAGGTATTCGTCCGCACCTTCCACCATGCCGTAAAAGGCTGTTTCGGCGGTATTGGGAATGTACGAAAATACGGCCGTTTCGAGATGATAATTGATGGATTCGAGAATATCCGGGATCAGTAACTTGCCCAGCAGTTTGCGTTCCTTGTAAATATCCGCGTCGCTGCCGCGCGAAAAGTAAATACGCTCGAACGAGCAGGATTTCTTGGCTTGCGGCTGCTGCACCATTTCTTCCGATACCGTTCCGTCGGCTCTGACAATGAAGGCATATCCCGGCTTCACCTCGTGCACCTGTTCCGCATCCAGATTGAAAGCCGTTTGGATGACCGGCCGTTCGGAGGCTACAACGGCCACTTCGTCGTCCGTATAGTAATATGCAGGCCGGATACCGCACGGGTCGCGATAGACGAAAGCATCGCCGTGCCCCAGTATCCCGCTGATAGCATATCCGCCGTCCCATTTTTTGCTTGACTCGTATAATACGTCCCTGATGCTGATGTTTTGGGCGATCAGTCCCGATATTTTTTCATTTTCGCAGCCTTCCCTTTTGAAACGGTCGAACAGCCTCTGGTTTTCGCGATCGAGGAAATGTCCGACATTTTCCAGCATGGTCACCGTATCCGAATATCCGGTAGGAAACTGTCCCAGTTCGACCAGCACCTGGAACATGGTTTCCACGTTCGTCAGGTTGAAGTTTCCGGCCAGTATCAGGTTTCTTGTTTTCCAGTTGTTTTGGCGGATCACGGGATGGATCGCTTCCAGCGAATCGTCTCCGTATGTGCCGTAGCGCAAGTGTCCCAGGTATACTTCTCCCGCAAAGGGCATTTCCTGCTTCATCCAAACCACGTCATCCAGTAACTGGGGCGTCCGTTTGCCTACTTTGTTGATCTCCGAGTAAATGTCCTTGAATACATGGTCGATGGATGATGGCTTGATGGAACGTTCGCGCGAAATGTATTTTTTACCGGGCTGCATCCCTATTTTCATGCATACGACGCCTGTTCCGTCCTGTCCGCGATTGCGCTGTTTTTCCATCATCAGGTGCAGTCGCTGCAAACCGTACAGACAACTGCCATATTTGTAATGGAAATATTCGAGCGGTTTCAAAAGCCTTACCATGGCTATGCCGCATTCATGCTGTAACTGGTCGGTCATTGGTTTTTAAAATAGGATGAACTTCGATGTGACGGTCTGATTATCGGGGTATACGAATGGTTTCACTGACGATGAATGCTCCGGGAAACATTTTTTCGATCTTTTTCATTTCGCGGAGCGCTTCATTTTTGGTTCTGAAATCGCCGACGAAAACCTGCCAGTTGGGTGTATTATATCCCCAGTGGGCTTCCATTTCCGGAAAATTCTTCATAAAACTCATGCGTGCTTCTTCGGCTTTTTGTCGGGCTGTTTGTCCCGACTGCGAGAAAATACGTATGCGGTAGCCGGGGATTCCTTTTTGCAGGCGGTTGTTGGCGATCTGCAATTTCAGCAGATTTTCCACCTGTACCGGCTGGACGATTTCAATCCGGCCACCCTGTCCGTCATTCTGTGCCAGATTGATGAATATCTGCGGCTGCGCAGCGTCTGTTTCCTGAGCTACCATGCCGGCAGATGCCAAACATAAAAATGCAAGCCCCAAAACCATTCCTTTTCTGTTCATGTTCAATAACATAAGGATAAAAACATATTCCAAAAAGAATTTGAATTTTTCAGGTGCAAATGTAATATAAAAGAAAAAAAGGACAAGAGATTGTTTCCAAAAAAACGCTGTCATTTTGAATTAGCCCTGTCAGCCTGACAGGATGCTGCTGACAGGTGCGCGCCTTAATGACGATCGATGATCAATCGCAGGATGCTTTCTCTGAATACGTCGCAGGAGATATGGTCGAGCGCTTCGCGGGCAAAAGCGAAGAGCAGGATTTTCTTTGCCCCGGCTTCGCTGATACCGCGCGAACGGAGGTAGAATAGAGCGTCGTGATCTAACTGCCCGACAGTAGCTCCGTGGCTGCATTTCACATCGTCCGCATCAATCTCCAGCTGCGGACGGATATTCATTTTTGCTTTCGGATGCAGCAGGATATTGCTGCTACGCTGGTAAGCCACCGTTTTCCGGGCATCTTTGGCGACGACAATACGTCCTGTAAAAGCTCCCGTAGATGTGTCCGAAAGTATGTGCTTGAATAATTGATTGCTTTGACATTCGGGCGATTCGTGCACCATCAGCATGTCATGATCCGCATGCTCGTTTTGTTGCGTCAACGACAAGCCGCCGGCGATGTGTTCGGCATTTTTTCCGGCAAGGCTTATTTTCATGCTGTTGCGTACCATCCCTCCGCCTAATGTCACATAATGTGTTTTCATCCGGCTCGAATCGGCCTGCCGCACGGCTGTATGGGTGACCAGGCGCGTGTTGCCGTTCAGTTTTTGCAGTCGCACCATCTCCAATGTCGCCGCTTTGCCCAGCGATACTTCTGTTACATCATTCCCGACATGAGGCTCGTCCGAAAGCGTGAAGTCGCTCACCAGTAAATCGGCGGAACTCCCAGCCTCCATGATGACCAGGTTACGGGGCTGTATCAGCGCATCGCTGTGTCCGTCGAACAGGTTTGTGATCTGTATAGGCTTGGGCGGCTTCGCGTTGGCGGGGACAAACAGGAAGAAACCGTCGCCGCTGAGCATGGTATTCAGGTTCACCAGCACATCATCCGAAAGCTCGTAATGATTGAAAAAATTGCGGTACACATGATCGAACTGCCGCATCATGCCGACAAGACTGCCCACAATAATGCCGCCCGGGAGTTGGCGGATCGGGTCGCTGTGCCGGTGGTAGCCATTACAGATCAGGATGCTGTACGAATCGATCACCGGGATGTCGCTGTGCGTCATTTTCCGGATGATGTCCAAAGGAAAATCACCTGCCGATGGTCGGTACATCGTCAGTTTCTGTTCGAAAACAGGAGCGATCTTTGTATAAAGGTATTTCTCATCCTTTGCCGACGGGAATGTTGCGTTTGCTAACCGTTCCATGGCCCGGTCCCTGATGTCGTACGCAAAATCCGGCAAATCCCGGGGACGCGCTTTTTGATACTGGTCTATGTAATATTGTACGAAATTCATGACGAAATGATGACGGATTCCGAATTGGTTCATCAACCCAGGCAATGACGACAGATGGATACCGGCTCATTTGCTCTCGGAATGGATGATGATGCTTCCTGTATGGAGTATATCCGGGCTTTTTGAAGATTTTTTGATGTTTTCAGGCTGCAAATGTAATACATTATTAAAACAGTTGAAAAATTATGAACACCGGCGCCAGCGATATTTCGCAAAAGGTTATCGTGCGCGGTTTTTTCTCGCTTACCGGACGCTTGCGCACAACAACGCGACCGCGTGCGGGGTAACGCAGAACCGAATGTGAATCTTATCAGGAAAAACAAAACGGGATGGAAATCTAAACAACATTTACTTCCGGATCCAGTCTGATACCGAATTTCTGATCCACCGAATCGATGATTTTTTGTGCAAAATCGAGCACTTCTTTCCCGGTGGCGCCGCCATAGTTAACAATCACTAAAGGCTGCCGTTTGTGGGTGCCAACATTTCCATCCTGCATGCCTTTCCATCCTGCATGCCGTATCAGCCATGCTGCTGACATTTTCCAATATCCATGCGATACGGGATACAAAGGCGCCTGTGGATCCAATTCGTTTATTTCCCTTGATTTTGCAGTATTAATAGTCGGGTTTTTGAAGAAACTGCCGGCATTGCCCAATTCTGCCGAATCGGGCAACTTGCGACTGCGAATACTGATAACCGCTTGCCGCATGTTTTCCATGGTTACATGCGTGTTGCGAGACAGTTCCGTTTTAAGACCGGCATATTTTACGTTGGGTTCAAACCTTTTGGATAACTTGAACTGTACAGCTGTGATCAGGTATTTCCCCCTGTGTTTTTTAAAGAAGCTGTCGCGATAATCGAATTGGCATTGCTGGTTGTTGAATGTAACTGTTTTCCCTGTAGCCGTCTCTATGGTTTCGACCGTTTCAACCGTTTCTTTCACTTCGGTACCGTAAGCTCCAATGTTTTGTATTGGGCAGGCGCCCACTGTTCCGGGTATGTGCGACAGGTTTTCCACCCCGGCATAATTCCGCGCTACACACCAGCTTACAAAATCGTCCCAACCTTCGCCGGCGCCGGCGCGTATCCACACATCGTCGCCGGTTTCGGCGGTTACTTCAATCCCTTTGATCACAGGGTGAATCACCAGCTCGCAACGGTTGGAGACAAACAGGACATTACTGCCTCCTCCCAACAAAAAAGCGCTGGAGGGATCGGGAAGCGACCGTACAAAATCGGCCAGTTCGGTTGCATCGTCCGATTCGACAAAAACAGAAGCTGTGGCAGGTATGCCAAAGGTATTGTAGGAAAACAGGGGTACTTCCTGCCGGATATTGATCATAGCAAATTCAGATAAAACCAAAAAAGCTACTGCTACAGTAACTTTTCAACTGGTAGCCTCACCCAGACTCGAACTGGAATTTAAAGTTTAGGAAACTTTCGTTCTATCCCTTGAACTATGAGGCCGTACTTAACCGCATCAGGCAATCGAGGCCATTATTTGCGCTGCAAAGATATAAAAATTATTCATTTTCCAATAACGATCTCCATCGGAGGCTGGCTAATTTGAATTGCACCCCCTTGCGGGAAATGCATCAAAACGGCCCGTGCGTGCAGACGCTTTTTCCAACAGTTTTTGTGTCCCGAATATCCTAAATTGTTTTACGATCTTTTTATTTGCTTAAAAACTTTACGGCAAATTGCGTCATTGCGCCAACCCCGTATTGCAGCGCGTCTTCGTCGACGTCGAAGCGGTCGTTGTGATGTTCCGCACCGCTGCCCAGTGTTTCGTTTTTAATACCGACAAACGTAAAAACCGCGGGCGCAAGTTCGCCGTACCTGGCAAAAGTCTCTGCGGCATACCAAATGTACTGTTTGCCGGAAATGACCTTATCGGGATAAATTTCTCCGACGGCTTCGCGGGTGAATCTTGCCAAAGCAGGATCGTTGACCACCGGCCCCATGGCAATACCCATTTTATCGTGAAACTTGACCGAACAATTGTGCGCCTTCGCAATATCTTCGCTGACTTTCCGCAAAATCGAAAATCCCTTTTCGCCTTCCGCGAAATCGAAAAAACGAATGGTTCCGCCAATGAAAACCGAATTTGGAATCACGTTATATACTTCGCCTCCATGTATTTGCGAAATGCCTAATGTAAGCGTTTTGGTAATATCGCGCTGATTGTTCCATGCGATTGAAATACCGGTTAATATGTTTGCCGCCGCAAATACGGGATTGACCGACAAATCGGGACGCGAGGCATGGCCGCCCTGTCCGGTCACATCAAAAGCAATTGTTCCGGTTCCGGCCATGATAGCGCCTTCCTGAATATAAATATATCCGGTATTCAAGGACGATTTCAGGTGATTGCCGTAAACAGCGTCTATTTTCAAGGGACGCAGAGCCTCAATCATCGCAGGGATACCGGAATTGGTTTCTTCTCCTTCTTCAAAGATGAAGATGATTTTTCCGGTCAGCCGGTTTTGCAGTTCGTACAGCGCTTTCATGGCGCCGAGTAAAATGGCGACATGCCCGTCGTGTCCGCAGGCATGGGAAACGCCTTCATTTTGAGAAATCCGGTTTTTCCTTTGTTTCAGGTTCAATGGGTTTTCCGGAATCGGCAAAGCATCCATATCCGCACGTAAACCGACGGTTTTGCCCGGCTTGCGCGTATCCAGCACGGCGTAAAAACCGGTACCCGGTACTTCGGTTACAGGGATTCCCAACCCGGCGATTTCCGCCCGGATGAATCGAGCCGTTTCAAACTCTTTGCCCGACAGTTCGGGATGTTCATGCAGATAGCCTCTTATCTCCCGCAAATACGAATCAACTGCCCGAACTTTTTCAAGAACAACCTCTTTCTTTACGGTTTTCTGCGCCGACAGCAGGGAAACGCCGCAAAAACAGAGGAAAAATAAAATACTTATTCTCATTGTATCACCGATTTTACAGTTTTATTTTCCGGGAAAAACCGCAACAAACAGCCCCCAGTTGAAATCGGGATCGTAATAGTTGCGCCAGTTGCCGTCATATAAATTTTCCATCGGATAAACAATATATCCATCCTGCCGGTGGTCGGTGCGGTCGTAGGGGTCGGCCAGCACAAGCACATCGTCTTCAACGGTTTCCGTACCGTTTGTATCATACCCGATGATGATTTGCCAATGTCCTCCCCATTCGTTGGTACCGATAATGACGGAAGCGCCTTTCTTCAAAAAGTCGACCAGCAAGGACGGCGTAATATCCTTTTTATCATAATCGAAAGTGGATACATACCGAACTCCTCCGACAGCGTCGAAAATATTCAGCAGATGCCTCAGGTAAGTAGTATCCTGTGAAACGCCCCGCAAGGCTTTTAAGGTCATTTCGTCATAGCCGCCCGCTCTGCCGATATAATCCAAAGCCATCAGCGCACAGGTCGGGCCGCAGGTTACGCCGGTCGTTTGCTGGCAGGTTTTGAATTTTTCCAGCAACGTGAGCGATCCGCCGCTGCGCATCGAATAGAAGTCGAGCGATTGATAATACTTGGGCTTGCTTTCTCTGGCGCAGGAGAAGAGCAGTATTCCCAAAATAAAGAAAATATGCCTTTTCATTTTTCGTTGGCTGACTGTTGAAGAGTTAAATAAACGGCTTTGGTTATATCGGTCAGTTTTTCGAGGCGGACGGTTCCCGTTTCATCGCCGGGGGTATGATAATCGGGATGCAAGCCGGTGAAGAACCACAAAACGGGGACACGGCGAAGCGAGAAAGCCAAATAGTCGCTGCCTCGCGAACCATGCTCCATAACAACGGGCTTTGGCGCAATATCCAGGTGATGATCCGCTATTGCCGCGACGGTTTTCCTGCTCAAATCTTCCAGTTCGCCGGTAAAGGCAAGATGAAACTGATTGCCCGCAGCGGTATTTTCCGCAGAGGCTTCCGGTATCTCAAACTGCGGATAGAGAACGGGCATCAGTCCTTCGCGGCTGATCATGTCCAGATTGATATACGCCTTAATCCGCGAAGGGTCGCCAAAGTTTTCCACGAAATATTCCGAGCCGAGGTAATTGATTTCTTCCCCGTCCCAAAAGGCAAAAACAATGCTTTTGACCGGTTTTTTCCCGCTTGCGGCGAACAATTCGGCGATTTGCAGCAATGCCGCAACGCTTGCGGCATTATCGTCCGCGCCGTTGTATATCCGATCGCCGACGAGTAGATCATCGACGCCCACATGGTCGTAATGAGCGCCGATAACTACATATCCGTCCTTTTGTTCGCCTTCGATACAGCCGACGACATTTTGCAAATTCAGCCTGCGATAAACCGGTAATTGCCTGTAACGGGCAATCGAATCAGGGTGTACCTGAAAGTCGATCCCCTTTTCCCGTGCGGGGCTGTATGCTTCAAACCGCTGGAAATACGTGTCGTAAAACGGTTTCACGCCGTATTCCGACAAAACGGCTTTGATGTATTCCGCCGCCACGCGACCGCCGTTTCTTCCCGCTTCGCGCCCTTCGAGCGCATCGGATGCAAGAAACGAGAGGTGCGCCTCAATGGTTTGCCGGCTGACGGCGCCCGGGCCGGCATCCGGTTGTTTCGCCGGCTTTTGTGCAGAAACCGGCGAAGAGCACAGGAAAAAGAATATCAATAAGCCCGGATAAAAGTGCTGTTTCATGGTTATTACGGAATAGCGGGCGTTGAGAGATGTTCGTAGAAATATCTGACTTGAGCGTCCGTCCAGCCGTCATTATTGTCCGCTCCGCCTTCATAACCGGGCTTTGCATAATCCGGCTCGGCTTCGGCAGAATCCGGATAGCCCCAGTTTTGCCACAGTCTGTCGTTGAGGTCGCGCTGCGATTGCGGAACAGGAAAGCGGTAATGTACAGCCGCAACATTTGTATTCTTGTTGGACGCCGAAACCCGCTGAACGGTTTTTATCAGCGTTTTCCAGCGCACGAGGTCGTACCAGCGCACCTGCTCGTAGGTCAGTTCAAATAAGCGTTCGCGCCGCAGGGCTTGCTGAAAACCGATGTAATCCAAATTTTCCAGTTCGATTTCGCCGGCTGTAACGGTAGCCGTCCCGTCGGCATACTCGCCGACCTTGAATGCGCGGCGGCGTACTTTGTTAATCGCGTCGTATGCTTCCCGGTCGGGCTGCCCGTAACGTTCGTTGATGGCTTCTGCCTTCACCAGGAGCACTTCGGCATAACGCAGGATGGAAGCGTTCAGTTCGCGGTTTTTGGAACTGGTTGCCGGAGCCGTCAAATCGACGTATTTTGCATAACGCGGCAAAGTATAAACCGTTGTTTCGCTGTTGTCGGGATTGACGGCATGCGTCAGGAAAGTAGCGTATTTCCGCTGGTCGCGGTTGTCGAAGCGGTCGAAGAAGCTGCGATCGCTCACCACCAGGTGCGGCGTTTGCTCGTCGCTGAACCCGGTTGAAAAGGCACAGTGCGTCAAATGATTGCCTCCGTCGCCGAAACTTTCCTGCGAAATAACGTAGTTGGCGGAAAACAGCATTTCTTTTCCGTAACGGTTGTCTTTCTCCCAGTTACGATGGAAAATTTCTTCCAGCGAGAAGCCTGTCACCCGGTTCGCGTTTTCAATGGCGCTTTCGTATTTTTCGTTCGGATTGTCCACGCCGCCGGTTTGCGCCCAGACCAGATAAACCTTCGCCAGCAGGCCGTAAGCGCTTTGCTGGGAAACGCGGCCCTTATCGTCTGATCCGTATGCCTCGGTTGCAGGATAATCCGACAGGTCGTCAACGGCATTTTTCAAATCCCGGACGATAAATTCATATACTTTGTGCCGGTTTTCGCGTTCTACGCCGATTCCCGCATTGAAATCGGCATGTTCGATGAGCGGAATATCCCCGAACAGCTGCACGATAGAGAAATAGTACCATGCGCGCAAAAATTCGGCTTCCCCGCGCACCCTGCGGCGAATGGCGTCCGATACGGTTGTTTGGGCATTGTTGAGCTTGTCGATAAGCGTTGTGGCGTTTCCAATGCCATAGTAGGTATCGCTCCACGCCCAGCCCGTATGCTGGTTGATGGCATTGAACTGAAATGCCGACAATTCCGCGCCGGATCCTTCGGGCATGGAAGTTCCGTTTTGGGAAACGTCGGAACCCAAATCGACGCACCATGCAAGGACGACGCTTTCGGATTCCACAAGCGCGGCATATACGCCGTTCACGGCAAGGATAGCGTCCTTGTCGGAACGGAAAAACTGCTCGACATCTACTCCGTTCACGGGTTCGAGGTCTAAATCGTTGCAAGCGGCAAACAGGACCGGGATAATCAGGTAGGTTATTATCTTTTTCATTGTGTTTTCTAATTATGAATTATGAATTATTATGAATTATCAAAAAGAGATGCTCAGGCCGGTAAGGAATGTTTTTGCACGGGGATATACGCCGTTGTCCACCCCGATTTCGAGATCGCTGAAGCCGTTGCGCGAACCTTCGGGGTCGTAACCGGTGTATTTCGTCAGCACAAACAGGTTTTGCGCCGAAATAAAGATACGGGCCGAGAGCGTCCGCAATTTTGAAAAACGAAGCGTGTACCCCAGCGTAATATCTCTCAGGCGCAAATAGGAAGCGTCTTCGATGTAGCGGCTGTCGATGGTCGTATAGGGAACCGGGATGGCGCGCGGCACATCGGTACGGGTGTTTGTCGGCGTCCAGCGTCCGGCAAGAGCGGCCGAGCCGTTGTAACTCTGCGAAGGCGTCTCCAGCGTATTCCGAAAGGCATTATAGAGTTTATTTCCGTAGCTGCCCTGGAACGATGCGGAAAAATCGAACCGGCGCCAGTTCAGTTGCGTTGCAAAGCCGTAGGTGAAATCGGGCTGCGCGTTGCCGAGTACCGCGCGGTCGTTATTGTCAATCGAACGGGGATCGCCGCCGCGGTCGGCAAATTTAGCGTCGCCGGCATGTACGGTTTTATCGCCGGTGAGCCATGTCGGGACAGGCGTAGCGGCTTCTTCGCCCTGCTGTACGATGCCGTCGAAGACATAACCGTAGAACGTTCCCAGCGGAAGGCCCACATCCACGTATGCGGAGCCGGAAACGAATCCCGATGTTCCCAGCTCCTCAATCCTGTTCCGGTTGGCGGAAATATTTGCCAGCGCCGTCCACTGTAAATCCTTCTTATCTATAAGGGAAGCATTGACGCTCAGTTCAACGCCTTTATTACTGATGTTCCCGATGTTGGTCATTTTCGTGCGCAAACCGGAAGTGCGCTCAACGGGAAGATCGACAAGCAGGTCGGAAGTCAGCTTATAATAAACGTCGACAATGAAACTCAAGCGGTTTTTGAAAAAGCCGAAATCGACTCCGGCATTATACTGCGCGGTCGATTCCCAGCGCAAGTCGTCGTTACCGTAATTGGTTGCCGTATATCCCACTGCGATCTGGTTTCCAAAGGAATAGTTACGCGGAGTATAGAGGCGCGAATAGAGATAATCGCCGATTTCCTGGTTTCCTACCTTTCCGGCGCTGGCGCGTAATTTCAACTGGGGCAAAAAGTTTTTTGCTCCGCTGAAAAACGGTTCCCTGTCGATGTTCCACGAAAAGCCGACAGAAGGAAAGTATCCCCACCGGTGTCCCCTGGCGAAACGCGAGGAGCCGTCGGCGCGGAAAGAGGCCGAGATATGGTAGCGTTCCAGCAGCGAATAATTCACCCTGCCGAGGAAAGAGTTCAGGTTGGATACGGCGCCGCCCGATGTGGGCGTATCGCGGCTTTCGCCGCTTTGCAGGCTGTGATACGTCAGGGATTCGTTCTTGAACCCGCTGGCTCCGGCAGTGGAATATTCGATTTCGGAATGTTCGGTCGTATAACCGGCCAGCGCTTCAACCGAATGGACTCCGGCAAACGTACTTTTATAGTTCAGCGTAAATTCCAGCAAATTCGTATTGTAATCCTTGCTTCCGACGCCCGCATATCCGTTGACCAGCAATCCGCGGGCGGAGGTGGAAGGCGCATAAAAATTCTGGGTGGCATGGTTGAGGTTCACGCCTGCATTGATTTTTGCAACCAGCTGGGGAATAATCGCATATTGCGCATACGCATTGCCCAGAATCGAGAGGTTATTCGTCTCCACCGTCGACTTCATCAAATCCGATACGGGATTGGGCGTTCTGTCGCCGATGCGGTAATCGGTCGTTTCAAAGGGATTGGCATAATTATAGCCGTCGTCCGAATTTGCGTTGTAAACGGGGACAAGCGGCGAAACCCGCACGGCATAGTTATAGGTATTCGACCCGCCCTGATTGGTCAATCCCTGCAAGGCGGAATGCCCGATGGTAACGTTCGCTCCCACATTCAGGTTCTTATACAAATCCTTATCCAGGTTGATTCTGCCGATATAACGCTTCAAGCCGGTGTTGCGGACGATCCCCGTTTCGTCGTTGTAGCTGAAAGACAGCAAATAGCGGTAATCGCTGCCGCCGCCGTTCGCCGACAATGAATGATTTTGACTGTAAGCGCTCCGGAACACGGCGCTCTGCCAGTCCTCCGACTGTCCCTGCGGAAGCAGGCGGGACGCATAGTCATGCTGATAGGGACTCCTGCCGTCGGCGCTGATTTCCGTAAAGAGGCCTGCCCACTGCCCGGCATCGAGCAGGTCCAGTTTCTTGCTGATGCGCTGCGTGCCGAATGTGGACTGGTAATTGACCGCATTGCGCCCGCGGCTTCCCTTTTTAGTGGTGATAATGATAACGCCGTTCGCTCCGCGCGACCCGTAAATAGCGGTGGCCGACACGTCTTTCAATACGTCGATGCTTTCAATATCGGCAGGATTGATGGCAGCAAGCGGATTCAGGCCGCCATCTACCGTACCCGACGAGGCGTCGGAGCCGCCCACGCCGCTTGTGCTGCCGCCCACGCCGGTGCGCGTCGAAGAGTTGTCGCTGTACAGGATATAGCCGTCCACCACATATAAAGGCTCGTTTCCTCCGGCGATGGAATTACTCCCGCGGATACGGATGGTGGAGGCTGCACCCGGAGCGCCCGAACTTTGCGTAACGTTCAACCCCGCAACCGCTCCGCCCAGCAGCTTGTCGAACGAAACAGCCTGCTGCTTCAGTGCGGCGGTCGAAACCGACGCGATAGACCCGGTGATGTCCTGCCGCTTCTGCGTCCCGTAACCGATAACGACTACTTCGCTCAGGGCATTCAAATCCTCGCGGAGCAGGATAACGACCGGATCCGCAGATTCGTACACATCAACTACCTGCGTCTGATAGCCCATATAGTTGACCGAAACGGTAACCGGAAGCGATTTGACGGTAAGTGAAAAGTTCCCGTCCGCGTCGCTGACCGTCCCCACGCCCCTTACGCCGACAAGCAGGATGCTGGCTCCAATAGCCGGATCCTTCGTTTTTTCATCCAGAACCTTTCCGCTGATTTTCACTTCGTTTCCCTGCGCCAAACCGGAAACCGGGAAAAAAACGGCTGCGAATAACAAAATATAAATTATCTTTACCATGTATTTCATAATGTTTACTTTTTTAAAGTCAGGCGTCCTCCTATCCGATTTGCAGCGGTGCGAAGGGCGCTTTTTGATGATTTATTTGCCGATAATCCGGCTTCTGCCGAATAGATTGTATACGACGTTTTGTAAAATTTGATGCGGCCTGCACGGGTGTCATATCCCGCATCCGGTTTTCTTAATTCCATTTTAATTACTTTTTTTGATTGAACATTCTATAACTTCTTTCGTATCTGCCCGTTTTTCCGGACAAGCACAGCGCCTGTCATTGCAGGAGGCCAAACATTTTCCTGTTGCCATCCACTGATGAAACATCAAAAAAGGCTGTCCGTTTTTTACCCCGGACAGCCTTTTGTGCGTTCATCTTTACCTGCTTTTCATGCACGCGAATAATAGGCTGTCCGTATCCGGCAGTTACACATCGTCGTACACATACACACATAAAAACTACGTAAACTCATACTGTCTTCTTTTAAAATTATTTATTTGCAAAGGTAAAGGGTCTCGAATATCGCCGCAATACCATATTTGTGGTATATTATGTTTTTCGCTAAGTTGCCGCTCAACGGTGTGCTGCATCTCGCCGGTCGTGGGTACCGGTAAAATTTTCGGTGATGAATTTTTCAACGGACAGGGAACGGATCCCTTGCGGCAACATTACCTGCCGTAATGTCCCCATGATAAGCGGAATATAGCGCCGTTGAGCCGAATTTTCAAATAGGCTCGGCACACGAGGCAATTTGCAATTGCCTGCGGGGTGAAAGCTTCGCGAAGTTGCCGTTTGAAGAAAGTAAATAAAAAATTCCGCGGAATTTCTGTTGCCGGAGACTCCGGGACGAAAAATTCCGCGGAATTTTTGCTGCCAGAGACTCCGGGACGGAAAATTCCATGGAATTTTTGTTGCCAGCGACTCCGGGACGAAAAATTCCGCGGAATTTCTGTTGCCGGAGACTCCGGGATGAAAAATTCCGCGGAATTCCGGATATCGATATCTACAGGACGGAAAAATCAATGATCGGAACTTGATTTACCACAGGCTCGAAAAAAAGTAATTCAACGCTTTCTTCAAGATTTTTAATGCCCGGTAGATATGTGTTTCGACCGTTCGTACCGAAATATTCAAATCTCGGGCAATATCCTGGTGGCTCATCCCTTCGTAGCGGCTTTTACGGAAAATATCACGGCATTGGGCCGGCTCATCATTGATGGCGAACGGCTCGAAGATATGGCACATACGCTGGAGCGATGGGCCTTTTGCCCTGTACAATGGTTACATCACCGGCTGTTTCCCGGCGCGCTGTTACCCCGATCGTAGTTGAAATTGCCCTCATTGCGCTGATTTTCCCTGTTCGAGCGGGTACCTTCTGTTTGCCGGTTTTCTCCGGCGCTGCGGTTACCGCGCCCGCCCATCGTATTGAATCGATAGGTGAGCGATACGATGAAGAAACTCGTCAGCGCATTGTATTCGCTGTCTTCTATGTAATTGGCGGTTACGTTGCGCGACACATTCAATCGCTGTTGCAGAATGTCGTTCCATTGCAGCATCAGCGAAGCCTGTTTCTTTTTCAGGAACTGTTTGCTCAGCGAAGCATTCCATAAGATCTCGTTTTTATTGTATCCCGATGACAGCCCGCGATTGGCCGTATAATTAATGTCGGAGGCAAGCGTGAAATTCTGAGGAAGGTACAGCTGTGTGTTGTACATAATCCCGTAATTGTAGCTTTCCTGGTTTGCTTTTCCTTCGAGTGAATTACTCGTGTTCGAATAGCGTATCGACCCTCGGAACTGTCCGTAAAACCACCCTTTGCCGTAACTCAATCCGAGACTTTCCGAAGCGCTCGTGGTTCCCGAGATATTTCGCTCGCTTTGTCTGTTCACCGTCATGTATCCGATACGGTTGTTGTACCCGAACCTCATTTGCGTGCTGAGCCGTAATTTTTTGGCTTTGTCTAACGGCAGATAATACATCACATCCGCCGAAGTATTCCACGAGCCGTTTTCGTTGACCGGACTCGTGTATTGGATGCCTGTTTCTGCTTCGTATGCCGTGAAGTTGATGATTTCGTTCATCGTAAACGAAAAGTTGGCATTGACGGAAAGCGATCGCTGGGCTGTACGCCGGTTATCGTTCAGGCGGAAAGAAATATCGTTGGTGAACGCCGGGAGCAAATCGGGATTACCCGTGCGGATATTGAGCGGATTGGTGTTGTTCGGCGTAGGGTCTAATTGCGTTACGCTCGGCTGGCGCGTGTTGCCGCGATAGTCGAAGCGCAAATTGGTATTGGAATCGAATCGATACCTGAAATTAATTTGCGGCGAATAATTAATCACGTTGCGTCCTGCAATCCTGCTCAAAATCGAATCGTTTCCGTTTCTATCGCCGTTTTTGATAAAATTGGCGCTTCGCGTGTACGACGGTACGATATTGATGCCTGCCGTATAGGAATATTTCGTACGGATGGAATTGAACGTCAACCCGATGGTTTGATTCACAAAATTGTTGTCCAGGCTTTTGCTGTAATCCGGATTCAGAATGGAATAAGCGCCGGTTTCGGGATCGAACTCGTACGTTTCCTTCAGATTTTTCGTTTTGTTGTAACGTACGTTATACGAGAGTTGTAGCGTATTATTGGTTCCCGCCGGTTCGATATAGCTTGCGCGAAAATTATACGAATCGTTGTACGAATCGGTATTCAAATCCTGATTGAGATACTTGTTTCTGTTCGGATTTTTGAAAAATTCGCTCGTCGACAGGTTTGTTCCATCGCCGCTGCTGCGGTTCCAATTTGTGCGGGCTGTGAAATTCAGCCGTCGCCCTTTCTTTTCGAACCGGTGCGACCAGGTCAACTCCGTGCCGAATACCAGTCCCGACGACGAAAGATGCGTATCGGCATTGCTTGCATTCACTTTCGTGGAATCGATATCGCCGGCAAGCGTGCTTTGCGCCGTAAGATCATACGAAGAAGAACCGTTATACGAGAAATTGGTCGAAAACACAACGGAATTTGCCGAATCGGGCGTGTATTCCATTTTGGTATCGACGGCAAGATTATGGGAATAGCTTTGGTCGCGGCTCATACTTTTGCGGTAGGACACGCTGTCGATCAGCATATTTTGCCGGAACCCGGTGCGGTCGACAAATACATCCGAATAATTGTAACGTACGTTTCCGCCCGCTTTCAACTTATCGGAAATAACGCCCGTAGCATTCAACCCGATAGTGTTTGAATTGGTGATTCCTCCCCTTGCCGTTCCGCTGCCCCGCATGCCCGTACGTGCGGTATTGCCTGCATCGGTCGATCCTTGATTGTTGATGTTATTTGAATTGAAAACCAGCGCGATTCGACTGTCTTCCCGGAAACGGCTGATCATCCCATTGGCCGAATAACGCGGGGACTGTTCGCCCGGATCTTTCACCGTTGCGCCCGTTCCTGCCGTGACGTTTCCCAGCCAACCCTTTTTCATGCCTTTTTTGATGGTGAGGTTGATGATCGTCTCTTCTTCGCCGTCGTCAACGCCCGTGAGTATCGCCTCGTCCGACTTTTTCGTTACTACCTGCACCTTGTCTATTACATTCACCGTGATATTCTTCGTCGCCATTTTGGGGTCATTGCCGAAAAACTCTTTCCCGTCCACAAACACCCGCCTGACTTCCTTTCCGCCCGACGAAATTTTCCCGTCCGGTTCCACGTCCACTCCGGGCAAGCGTTTCAGCAGGTCTTCCACCACGGCGCTTTCCTGCATTCGAAAAGCGGCAGGATTGTATTCCAGCGTATCTTCTTTAACCACCACTTCGGGAGGGTTGGCCGTAATGGTCACTCCCGAAAGCGCAATCACCGATTCTTCCAATTGTATCCGCCCGAATTGAATGTTTTCTTTACGGAAGTCGTTCCCGGTGACATTTTTATAGAGCGTATGGTAGCCAAGTCCGGAAAACGACAACAGATAATCGCCGGGTGTCACGGCTCGAATAAGAAAATACCCCTTTTCGTCGCTCGTTACAAATTTGACCATGCTGCTGTCTTTCGGATGCAGCAGGCACACGTTCACCATGATTGCGGGATATTCCGTCTCTGTTTCGTTTTCGATCGTTTTCGCGAATACCGTACCGTCTATATCTTTTACTTGCGACACATCAAGGATCTGTCGACTTTGGGCAAATACGACCCCTCGACAGAGCACAGCCAAGACCAGTGCAAGCAAAAAGCGGGTTTTCATAAATCCGGGGAAAAATAATCTTTTTCGAATAGGATCATATTTCGAGCAATAGGTTTAATCTGCATCGAGATTTTTTATGCTTTTATTTTTGTGGAAAAACATTTGGTGTCTATTTGAATAATGCATATCTTTGCCATCCTGAAATTCGAACGCCATAATTTATAATAAGCAGATAATAAGCAATGAAGAAGGACATTCATCCGAAGAATTACCGTTTGGTTGCATTTAAAGACATGTCGAATGATCATACCTTTATTACACGGTCTACCGCTAATTCGCGCGAAACAATCGAAATAGACGGTACAGAATATCCGTTGATCAAGTTAGAAATTTCCAACACATCGCACCCGTTCTATACAGGCAAGATGAAGCTGGTAGATACCGCCGGACGTGTGGATAAGTTCATGAACCGGTACAAAGATCATTACAAGAAGAAATAAATATTCTCCTTGCAGGAACAGACTTCGGATTTCATCATGTCATGAGATGCGAAGTTTTTTGTTTTACCAAAGCTCTCATCAAAGTCAACCCGACGCGACGGTATGCATGCGACACGGTTTCGACCCGAACCCGTGTCGCCAGGCGCCTTGGCTCAAAACCCCGAAACGCCTTTTACATTCATCCGCAAGCTATACAGACATTGCGAAGCGGTAATGAAAAGCGTTTTCATATCCTTGCCTCCAAAACAAATATTGGCTGTCCAGTTGGCTTCCACCGGGATATGCTCGATCTTTTCACCTTTGGAATCGAATACGGTGACACCCTTTCCGCTCAGGTAAACATTTCCCTTGTTGTCGATGGTCATCCCGTCCGAGCCCATTGGCGTGAAGAGTTTCCTGTCGGCAAGCGAACCGTCGGGCCGGATGTCGTATACGTAAGTTTTGTTATCGCCGATGTCGGCCACATACAACTTCTTCCCGTCGGGCGTACCGATGATGCCATTAGGTTTTTTAAGATCTGTCGCCACCTTCACGATGGTTTTGCGGTTGGGCTCCAGATAGTAAACATATTCGCCTTCCTGCTGCATTTCGGGATCGCGCGTCCAGTAGCTGCGTTTATACAGCGGATCGGTGAAATAAATGCCGCCTCCGGGATGTACCCACAAATCGTTGGGCCCGTTCAGTTTTTTCCCGTCAAAAGCGGTAACCAGCACTGTATGGGCGCCGTCCATGCCGATGCTCCATATTTCGTTGTCCATATCGGAACACGAGAGCAAACGGCCGTCCTTATCGAAATACATGCCGTTGGCGCGTCCAAAACTGCCGAATTCGGATAGTTTCCCGTCGACCGACCACACCAGAATACGGTCGTTGGGCTGATCGGTGAAATACACGTTGCCCTTTCGATCAACCGTCGGACCTTCGGTGAAACTGAACCCGTCGGCCAGTTTCTCGACCCTGGCGCCGGAAACAATGATGCTTTTGCCTTTTTGAGCCATGACAACAAATGGCGCCGCAAAAAAAATCAGGCAAAAAATGATGGTCTTTTCAACCTCTTGAAGTACTTTGGAACGCATATTTTTTATTTTCAATTCCGTCATAATTCAATATTATTATTATGTTATCAACAAAACGATGATTCGATTGATCTGCAAAAGTAACGTATATTTATTACATCAACCGAATTTCATTTGAACAATCCGATAACATCCGATAAAACGCGTACTTTTGCAAAAAAACAGACGGATACGGCAGCGTAGTCGAAAATTGATTAGAGGTACAATCCCTGAAAAATAACCTGACTTCTGTGGCTTGCGGACCGAAACAATGGCGCTCACCCGATCTCCGACCGGCGATGCCCGATTAGAAAAATATATGGATTTCATCGCCCACAGAGCCATACCCGACCTGTTTTTAAATTAAAATAAATAAAGCACAAAGATATGGAAAAAAATTTAAGTACCATTCAAGAAAAAAGAGAAGCGGAAGTATTGCATTTGGTTGCGAACCGCAAAATCACGAAAGTTGAGGAACTGGAATCCTGCAAACTGTCGGAATGTCATCCGTGTTCAGCTGGCATAGACCTGGGCAGCCGGGGAATGTATGTTTCGCTCAATCCTGCGATAGCGGCAGAATTGGACTTGCCGGTAATCCACCGGTTTCAAACATTTACCGGAGACTTGCTGCAGTGCCGGGATTTACCTGTGTCCTGCGGGATTAAAACCGTAGCCATGGAATCGACATCCGTCTACTGGACGAGTATTTATTTCATACTTGAGGAAGCGGGTATTGAGGTATGTCCGGTCAATCCGAAGAAATTCAGGATGGTACCCGGTCGCAAAACGGATGTTGCCGACAGTCAGTGGCTGCAGATCCTTCATCCTTACGGTTTGCTGCGCGGCTCTTTTCATCCCACCCCCCTGATCGCCGAGCTTCGCACTTACATGCGTGAGCGCGACAGCATCATCAAAAATCGCAGTGCATATGTTCAGCGGATGCAAAAGGCTATGATCAAAATGAATCTTCTTCTGCACAACGTAATAGACGACATTACGGGAAAGACGGGCTCGCAGATCATTACCGCCATACTGGACGGGGAAAGAGA
>JAISCQ010000293.1 GCA_031265445.1 Bacteroidales bacterium | reverse complement strand
GTAAAGCGATGGATTAACGGAACGCATCAAAGCAAAATATCGGCGAAACATTTAGAGTATTATCTGGATGAATTTGCTTTTCGCTTTAATCGAAAAATGTCCTCTTATAGAGGAAAATTATTTTATCGTCTTATACAACAAGCAGTTGAAACGCAACCTCAAAGTTATAATACCCTAATAGGCAAATCAACTTGACCGAAGGGGATAAGCAGTTTAAACAATTAAAGGCAGAAAATACTGCTGATTTGGATTTTGAAAAGTTTTTCAGAGTCGCAAAGGAAGAACTGTTGGAGTTATCTAAAAAAACAAAAACAGAAGAAGACAAAAGTTCTGATAATTTGTTTGGTACAACGCTTATTGTGCTTGTTGAAACGGAAAAGACAATAAAAGTTGCGTATGTTGGCAATGGCGCTGTTTGGCATATTCGAGGAAATTTTGACGAATTTCCGTCTGCGTATCCTTTCCCTTGGAATGCTGTAAATTTGTTTAATCCTCATTCCGTTTCGGAAGAAGGAAGAGAGGCGTTATATCGTTTAATCTCAGATAATCCGAATGATTATAACGAATGCATTCCAACTGTTATTGAAATGGAAAAAGACAGCCAGCAGGGCGATATTTTTATGATTTGTTCTGATGGTATTTATTCCGAAGACCAGCGCAATATTTTTATGCACAGAGAAAAAGGCGTTTTGGTACAGTATGAAAAATCAATGCAAAAGTTCTTTGAAGGTTTGAAACTGTTTTTTGAAACCAAAAAGTATTCAAATGAAGAATTAGACCAGGCACTTAATCGATATCTGGCGGACATTAAACCAGATTTGGACGATGATGCCACACTTGGCGTATTGATTACTAAAACGGCTCTTGAATATCAAATGCAAAAGAGAAATAAAAATAGATGAAAACTGTACAGGTAAGTAACTGCAAGAACAGTAATCTTAATTCTTTGTTTTCTTCTATCTCTTCAATAGAAGTAGAAGACAAACCTTTTGACAGCGGGGCATACGGCGAAGTTTATATTTCCAAAAAAATAAATGGAAAAACTTTGCCTGTCCCTCAAGTTGTCAAAATTTTTATTGATGATGGTTCCGGCAGTGCAAAACGGGGACTTGCAACGATTGAACAGTTACAGGAACAAATTATAAACTTAAACAACGAATTAAAGAAAAAACAGGAAAAACCAATAGAAAAAGTAACAGCATTATCTGCATTGCCGCAGTTTAGTTTTAAGGGAACATTAGGCACAAAAACTGCAATGGGTTATTCTGCCAATCTTTTAGATAATGGAAAATGGCTGTTATTTGATAGAATTTTTGATGAACCAGACCAAAATAGAAAGAAACAATACAGAAACGATTTTTACAATTTGCCGTTAGAAAAACGTTTGGATATGGCGCATAATCTTGCAGAAGGTTTTGCATATCTGGAACGAATGAAATTTGTGTATGCCGACCTTAATCCAAAGAACCTTTTTGTCAATCAAAAAGATGGAGAACTTTGCCTGATTGACTATGAGGGCGGCGCTGTAATGGACAACAGAGGAAATATACCGGCTGGAAAACAAGCGTGGCGACGCCTGCAGCTACAGACGAGAGAAACAGCGTAATGATGGGAGATGTTTTCCTGATGATCAGGATGACCATCACGAACGGGACCATCAGCAGCCATAGCGAGATATGGCAGGCGCCGTTCAGGGAGTTCATCAACTCGCCGATTTCCGGAGAAGGAGTCGTTTCGCCGGAGAGGCCTGCAACGAGAAAAATCGCCAGCGTGATCATCATGGAAGGCACCGTAGTGATCATCATATATTTAATATGCCGAAACAGGGGCGTCCCGGTGACGGACGAAGCGAGCACGGTAGTATCCGACAGGGGAGATACCTTGTCGCCGAAGTATGCGCCCGAAATAATCGCGCCTGCAATCCAGCCTTCGTGAAATCCCTGCACCCTGCCTATCCCGAAAAGCGCGATGCCGACCGTTGCCACGGTTGTCCACGAACTGCCGGTGGTCACCGACACTAACGAGCAGATCATACATGCAGTAACAAGGAAAAAGTCGGGATGAATGATTTTGATTCCGTAATAAACAAGCGCCGGAATGACGCCGCTCAGCATCCAGCTGCCCGACAGGGCGCCTATCAGCAGCAGAATCAGCAGAGCCGGCGACACTCCGGCGATATGGTGTACAATGGCTATTTCGATGGTTTTCCATCGGGTTCCGCAGCGGCAAACGGCAATCAGGCAGCATACCGCAGCGGCTGTCAGCAGAACGATCTGACTGGCGCCGTTCAGCGTGTCGCCGCCGAAAATCCGTATGACGCACGCCAGCATCCCTACCAGCGCTATGACGGGAACAACCGAAAGCAACGGCGACGGAATCCTTGTCATGTCATCACTTTATATTTTTGAATCCCCTGCTCCGCGCTGTACGGCTTCGGCCCAACCCGACCGTTATATCTCCGGGAATTTCCACGGGCTGCGGTACGAAGGCCGGATATATGAATTGGCTTTGGCGACGTCGAATTTCCGTTTCCGGTCGTCGTACGTCAGGGCGCCGCCGCCGATACGTACGCCGATGTTCCCGATATGGGAGTATTTGGCGCAAAGGCTGGCGTTCTCGACGGTGCAGGGCGTTTCCGGATTGCGGGTTTTCACACATTCCAGAAATCCGGTCACATGCGCCAAATGATCGTTGCCGCTGGGCGCGACCTTCACCGGGGCTGTCCGGTCGCCTTCGGGATAGACCTCCCAGCTTTCCCGGTTGGCGACCAGCGTCCCGTTGGCGCCGCGGAAGCTGAGGCCGTAATTCCGTCCGTAGGGGCCGGTCTGTACGCCGCTGTTGTTTTCCCATTCGATGAGGAAATCCTTGAACTGATAGACGACGGACATGGTATCGAACGTTTGATGCGCGCCATCCGGGAAAAGGAAATTACCGCCGCCGGCCAGCGTACGGATCGGCAGCGTCTTGACGTCCATTCCCCAGAGCGCCATATCCAGCAGGTGTACGCCCCAGTCGGTAATTAATCCGCCGCCATAGTCCCAGAACATGCGCCAGGAGCCGTGCAGGCGTCCGGCGTTGAAAGGCGACTCCGGCGCCGGCCCGAGCCACATCTCATAGTCGAGGCCCTGCGGCGCGGCGCTGTCGGGGTTCAACGGCTGCATGGCGGCATAGGCGAAGTTGCTCCATACGTGCACCCTGCTGATTCTTCCCAGCTTGCCGCTGCGCAGGTATTCAATCATCTCATGCCACAGCTTGCCGCTGCGCTGCTGCTGTCCCGCAGTTGTGACGCGGCTGTAGCGCTTGGCGGCTGCGACCATGGCGTCGCACTCGGCAATACTGTTGGCCAGCGGTTTCTCGACGTAGACGTCCTTACCCGCCTTGCAGGCGTCGACGAACTGCAGGCAATGCCAGTGGTCGGGCGTCCCGATGACGACGATGTCGATGTCCTTGCGGTCAAGCAGTTTCCGGTAGTCGGAGTATGTATCCGGACGTTTGCCGTATTTTTCGGCAATTTCGCCCGCCCGGTCGGACAGGATTTGACTGTCGACGTCGCATAATGCCGGGCAGCGCACTTCCTGATGCGTGAGGAAAGCCTGCAAGTCGCCCCAGCCCATGTTCCGGCAACCGATCAGCCCGACATTGATCGTGTCGCCGGGCGCCGCTGCACGGGAAGAAGACGCAACGGAGGACAGAGGCGCCGTCAATGCCGCCAGCGCAGCGGATGATTTGATGAAAGTTCTTCTGTTCATATTCATGAGGTTTAAAAAATACCGATGATTAACCTTGCAAAGGTAACATATATTTATTGCATCAACCGAATTTCATTTGAATATCGTGTGTAAGGTCAGCCGCCACCGACCTGACAGGGTCAAAAGGAGGATTTTTGTAGAGACGTGGCATGCCACGTCTCTACTTTTCCACAGCATCCATCCGGCAGCCGACTTCCCTGCCGGAAAACGCCAGGCCGAGCAGGACAATCTTTTTGCCGCTGCACAGGTATTTTTCGTAATACTTTTTATCGTGAATCTGTTTCATGGCATGGCGAAGCAGGGTGGCCGCCTTCGTCTTTGAATGGTATTTCAGTTCGGAAACCACGACGGTACCGGGCTGTTCCAGTACGGCGTCGATACGTCCGCTGCCGGTCATGATCTCTCCGTGCGCCCTGAAACCAAGCACGTTCATCCACGAGAGGAAGAGCGAATGATAATACTTCTCGTTGCCGATCCGGATGATGTACGGGATATTTGCGAGCATGATGCGCACGCTTTGGGCGAAGCCGTCGGCGTCGAGCGACCGGAGCTGTTCCCCCATCGTTCTCACGAGAGGTTCCACCCGCGCCAAAGGATAGTAAGAAAATAAACTGACTAAATATTCCAGCAGGGAAATCCTGACTTCCTGATTGGGAA
>JAISCQ010000276.1 GCA_031265445.1 Bacteroidales bacterium | reverse complement strand
GCGGCGACAAGACCGTCCGCCGAAACCGTGGCCACATCCGGGTCGCTGGAAATCCACTCGAACGATCGCCCGGTAGCACCGGCAGGCGACGGCGCAGCTGTCAGCTGCAAAGTCTCGCCCACCCTGACGTCGACTGAGGCGGGCGCGATGATGATATCCGTCATGGCGACCGTTTCATCACCGCCTTCGCCTTCGCTTCCGCCACAGGCAATCAGTAAGACTGCCATCGCCGAAAACAGAATTACAGTTAACCGTAATCTTAATGTATTTGTTTTCATATCCATTCTTAATTTATTTATTATTCTTATTGACCCTGACAGGTCTGTCGACCCTGTCAGGTCGTTTTACGTAAGCTTACGTAAAACGATCTGTTTTATTGACCCTGTCAGCGGTGGAGTTTACGTTGCCCGTCAGGGCATTCATATCCATAGAATCAATGCGAAAAACATCAACCGATTATTCTTTAATTGTTTTCAATTTTTTACTTGTCAGCAGTCCTATTGTCCGTCCTTTGTCACCGGTAGCGCAGTAATACATGTAATATGTTTCGTTTTCCGGATTGAAAACCAGCGAAATCTTATGCGCATACTGCCGGTCAAGTCCGGCGGGATGACCTCCGAACTTATACAGCGGCTCGGGGTCGGCAGTCCAGTGCAGCAGGTCGCGTGAAAAGGCAATCATGATGCTTGCGCCGCCTTTGCCGACGCCAAAGTAGAACATCACCCAGTGGTCGCCGTCACGAAAGACTTTCGCATCGGAAGCAAAGTCGGAATCGTAACCGCCGGGACGTGTGCCGACGACCGGATTGAATGGATAACGCACCCAGTGGATTAAATCGTTCGACAGGGCAAGTCCCAATTGTTCGATGTCCCCCCGGGCGGCATTGTAGAAATTGTAGTATGCGCCGTCGTGTTCCAGTAGCCACGGCTGATAGATGCAGTCCTTTTCCCATTCCTTACAGTCTTTTTGATATACCGAAAGCGCCGGCTCGCCGGAAGCGCGTGTCCAGTGCAAGCCGTCGTCTCCGGCTGCAACGCCTTCGTATCCCGGACGCAACTCGTATCCGTCCTGTTTCGGATAACAGCCGTAGAGCGTCCAATACTTGCCGTCGCGTTTCCGTATGGTACGGGGCGCTTTGACGTCCCAACTATCGTAAAGATAAGCGCCCACAACGCAACCGCCATAATCAAATTCACCCTCTTTCCCGAATCCCATGGCAAGTTTCGGATTTGTCCAGTGAACAAGATCGCGGCTTTCGACCACAAAAGAGTTGTATCCCTTGCCGTTGAATCCGATGAAGCTCATGTACCAGACATCGGTTTGATCCGGTAATTGATACACGCACGGCACATCGTAACTGTGAAAATCTTCCGCTCCGGGGATTTTGTAATCCGACGGAATCACCGGGTCGGGATAATAATGCCAGCCGCGATAGGGAGCGCCCCATTCGGCAATGGTTGCGGCATTGATTTCGCCGGGAAATTCCTGCGCCGGCGATACCGGATCCGGCGCATTTCCATCTGCCGGCTGCCGTCCTGCGGGTTCTTCCTTACACGAAAAGAACGAAAGGATAAGGCACACAAGCGCTAATGCCCTGACGCCGGATAATAATACAGTTCTTACAATTTTCATTTTCATATTATTTATAATTATTTATAATTCATAATTGTCCGAACCCCGATTGAAAGGGGTTCGGGCAAATTATTGATTCATTCATATCATGGATTTTTTGAAAACCGGATGTCTGCAAGATAATACACAATATTTTCGGTAAAGACGGATGTTCCGCTGTCGTTGACTTCTTCGAGGTTCAGTCCAATCCATATTACACGGTTTTTCCGTCCGATTGCCGTACCAAGGTCAATGCTGACATTGACCCAGATATCCATTTCTTCATCTGTAAAAATCCTTGTAACATCCCAGTACTGCTGTCCGGCGATATAGGGCTCCGCCCATACATTGTTCATGAAACGGAACCATGCACGCCGGTACTTGTTGTCGGGATACAAATCGACAGCGTCTTTATCGGGAGTATGGATTTTCAGCTTCAAATAACGGTATTCCTGCGGATTGAACATCAAATCGCGTGGAAGAGCAAAGATAACGGTTGGACGCGATTTCACAAATTTGACCTTGTAGATATTCTGCAATCCGGCTGCGTTTGGAGCGTCGATAGCAGGATAGGTAAGTTCGACAGAGCAATAGGCAATATCCTGTATGCCGGCGTCGGCATAGAGTTCGTACGGCATGAGTATTTCATCGGGAGTTATCGCCATTTCGACTGCTCCGGATGCGACATACGGCGCCAGCGTCCCGTCAAGACCCGTCGTATTTGCGTAATACCGCACCTTTGTCAGCGTACCGGCATCAAGCAAATCTGTAAGCGTCGAGACATCGGTAACTGTTTCGGGATTCATTTTTGCAATGAAAGGCAGATAATCGCATCCGCCCACACCTGATTTTGGCGTTACAGCAGGGTATGTATAAACCGGAACTTTCTGCCCGCTGCCTGTCAGGTCGAGCGTTTTCAAATTCGGGAAATGCGCAAGATCGGCTAACGACTGTACCGTTAGAGGATAAGTCAGCGACGTTACGCTCTCGAGGATTGCATCCGCAGTCGAGGTCACGCCGTTGGCGGCAAGTATACCCTGTTCCTTAAAGACAATCAGGTTGGAAGCATCCACGCGCAGCGTGTCTATCGAATTTTCATCGGGCAGGAACAAAGTAGTATATTTCGGTCGTCCGCCTCCGAAATCTCTAATTTCAGTCCTCGTTTCATCTGCCGGAACAAGCGCTGTAACAGGTTGACCCGATGTGCCGGTATATGTAAGCTCCGACCACAGGGCGTATGAAGGCGCGCCTCCCCAGCCGACAGTCATGCTGGCGCCCGATATGTCCACACTCAATAGCGGGCGGTTGACAAGCATGTTCAGGAATCTGTCCCCGACTACCTTGCCGGACAGTTCGTATGGCAGCGAACGGTTGCCATACCTGTCGAAACTTACCAGTGAAAAGATGTACTCGGACTCCGGCATGCCTTCGATGATACTGCTGAACGGTTCGGAACGGTTTCCCACCTGAATATCGGCCGAATCCGCCCTTGCGTTCCTTGTAAAATAAACCCGGACAAAATCAACTCTTTGACTTTTGATACGGACTTCAATCTCTATCCGTTTAAAACCGGTATGCGCAGCGGCGCTGTCTACTTTTTCCGCATACAGCGTTTCCTCTCTGTTAAGAAAGCGGTCGCTCAATTCGTTCATGTCCGAACAGGAAAAACACAGCCCGCACAGGGGAATCAGAAGCCAAAACATGCGCCTCAAGGAAATTAATGATATTATATTCTTTCTCATGATCTTTAATGATTACCTGTTGTCTCCATATACCGTTACTTCTGCGATTTGGAAATTGTCGCCTGCCGCCCATGTTTCATACACGCTGAAACGCAGATATCGCATTTTAGGCAGCAGCGGATCAATGTCGAACATTTCGCCGGCATTAAACTTTTCGAGGTCTTCCGCCGTATTTTGACCTTTCGGCAGTCCCGAAGGCTTGACCGACCAGTAGTCGTATATTTCCGTCCAGCTATTCCAGGCTCCTGTCGGATCATATTCGGCGCAGCCGTACAGTTTCATGTGAACGGGCGAGCCTCCGCGCCATTCCCAGTCGGGGTCTATTCTCCAGAGGAACTGTACGCGATAGACATTGCCGGGCACGCCCAAATCGAAGGTGAGCGACTTTGGCATGATCATATCGCCGCCCTGAACGGCCATAATGTCCTCGCGCGTCCCGTCCCACAAATTCTGCATCGGGAGTACACCCATGACTGTTGCATCGTTCGGCAAAGAGACTGCGCTGAAAATACTCTTGTCAAACTCTGAAAGGAACAGCGGAGTCAAAATGTAATACTTTGTTTCCGTGCTGTGTCCCCAGCGATCCTGGGCATAAACGGCAAAGTCGCCCTCAACGGCTTCCATGACATTATTTCCGACGGCGAAGTCGCCATTGCGCACGGTACTGTATGTCCGGTCGAGAGTTACATATTCGCCGCTTGCGCTGTCTTTTTGAAGTACAACGATGGCAAATTCCTCGCCGGATTCGTTCATCCATTTAGCGCGTATTCCTCCGAAATCGGTACTCAGTTCCAGCGAATGGCCAAGACCGTAGATATTCGGCGTCAGGGGAATTACGTCCGGAACAAGTTCCGGCAGCGAAAGATTGCCGCTGCGGTCAACCGCATAGAGCGAAACTTCTTTTGCCTGCGTATCGCCGAAACCTTCGACAACAAGCGAATCGGCATAAATCGAGGCGATGGATTCGCTTTCGACGCCTTCGTCGCGCGAAAATACCGCCTTCACATACAGCAAATCTTTGTCGTTGGGCAGCGTATAGCGGAAAACCGCTCCGCCCGGAGTTGGATACCAGGTAACGTCCGATACCGGATCCGGCGCATCGCCATCTACCGGCTGCCGTCCCACAGATTCCTCATTACACGAGAGGAACGAAAGGATAAGGCACACAGGCGCCAATGCCCTGAAGCCGGATAATACAATCCTTACAATTTTCATATTCATATTATTTATAATTCATAATTGTTTACCATCCATAGTTTTGAATGAGATTCTCGTTTACAAACAAGTTGCTTTCCCTGATGGGCCAGAAATAATCCTTGACGGAAAAACCGACCTGCTCCGGGTAAGCCTGCTGAAGACTGTAAAACTCTTCGGCAGTTCTGCCCATATAGTTCCATCCCTGCGGCTGTTCGTTCAGTTCGTCGATCAGGCGCCAGCGGCGGACGTCCCAGAAGCGTTTCGATTCGAACATCAGTTCGACGGTTCGTTCACGGCGAATGATATCCCTCAAATCTTCCTTTGAGCGTGTTGGCCTGTCGTCAATGGAAGCGTGTTCCGCCCAGGATCTCTTTACTCCGTCCAGGCCTGCCCGACTGCGAATAGCATCAAGATAACCGAAAACCCGGTCGCTGTGGGCGCCGTTCGGCCCTTCCAGCTCGTTATACGCTTCGGCATACATCAGGTAGAGTTCGGCGAGACGGTAAATCGGGAAGGGAAAATATTCGGGCGAACCGATGGCCGTATAGGTCTGCGATGTTTCGTACGGGGCGAACTTTTTGGCAGAATAGCCCGTACACGAGAATCCCTGGGGAAAATATCCCGCCGGCTGCATATAGCGAAAATTAAGATGCTTCACATCGGAGGGAAAACTGTAATAACCGGCGCCGAAATAGATGCCCTGGTCGAAACCGATACCGGCATAGAAACGCGGCTCGCGATTATAGTGCAGATAAACGGTTTGCTGTCCTTCCTTTACGTAATATGTCTCGTTGCCCGACGAGACCCCGGGACGGATTCCATAGCGGTTGACATACCATCCGTTTGCCGCCCAGACTTTGTCTTCATTGATCGGTACGCCATTGGACGAATAAAAACTTTCGACCATTTTCATCGTTGGCGAATATTCTGCATGGATGGTCGTATTCAGACCGTCGGAATTAAAGCCCATTACTTTTGCCTCGCAGTTGCGCCAGTGCCAGCCGGCGTCGTAACTGGTCGAACCCCATATCAGTTCGTAATTCCAGCGTTTACAGACGATTTGCCGCAGCATGGTTTGATGCTGGAACACTTCATTCTGGTTATACGTGCGCGCTTCGATTTCGCGATAGAGTTGTTTTCCTGCCGCATGACAGGCTTCAATAGCTCTTTCCGCGGCTTCGGCAGCCAGTCTCCATTTGTTTTCATCGTAGCTGCCGGGGAAAAGCCTTACGTCCCGGTTGTCAATCATATTCGAATATAAATTATCGTCGCTGTTTACGAGCGGACTTGCAGCCCACAGACGGACGTCGGCCATCAGCGTCAGGGCGACTAATTTATTTGCCCGTCCCGCTTCGGTGCCTTCCATCATGTCGCGTTCTTCGGGCAAACCCGTCAGAGCGTCTTCGAGCGTGGCAACGATGTATTCAACCACATCTTCAAGCGGATCGCGATAAAGTTTCACTTCCTCCACGCTTGCCGAGAGCGGCAAATTGACGTCCACAATGGATACCGGCCCGTACTGACGGAGCAGCAGCCAGTGATAGTATGCCTTCAGGAATTTTGCTTCCGCAATCCAGCGCGTGCGCTCTCCTTCCCTCATGTCTACCTGAACGTTCGGGATTTCCTCGAGGAAGATATTGCAGTTACGTATGGCCTTGTAGTAAGTCCTCCAGTTGTCGAAATATGGCAAACTTACATTTTGTAAACCCCGCGCCAGATACGAACTCGTGAAAATATTGGCGGACATTCCCATGGCGGCGCGCTGCATTGTCTCGTCGCTTCCCCTTGCCGGGTCGCCGTTCAGGTCGCCTACCGGAAGCCTGTCGTTGTAACAGGTATAAAGGAACTTCTCCGCCGTATTTCTGTTGGCGAATGCATATTCAATTGTCGCCACATTGTCGGGAACGACGTCGAGATAGTCGCAGGAAAATGTTCCCAGCCCCCATATCGATATTAAAAGCCATAAAAACAGGTGTTTCAAGGAACTTAACGATACTGTGATTTTTATAATCCTTATCATAACCGTAAATTATTAAATTGTTAAATCAAAATGCCAGCTGCACGCCTATGTTCAACACTCGCTGTACCGGATATCCCAGCCCGTCGCCTGCCATTTCGGGATCCCAGAGTTTGAATTTGCTAAAGCACAACAGATTCAAACCGCCGGCATAAATGCGGAAAGTATTCATTTTTACTTTGGAAGTAATCTTCGACGGAAGCGTATAGCCGATTTCGACCGATTTCAGGCGAAGAAAGGATCCGTCGCGCATAAACCATGTCGAAAGCGCGGTATTGTTGGCAACAATATTGGGCGAGAGGCGGGGCCAGAGGGCATACGCATTGCGGTTGTCTTCCGACCAGTAACTGTCGGCGTATGCTTTCAGCAGGGCGCGCTGTCCGCCGATAAAGGGAGCGGTAGCCTCCGTGTTTATCCAGAACGATTCCCGCGCCAGTCCCTGGAAGAAAAACGA
>JAISCQ010000212.1 GCA_031265445.1 Bacteroidales bacterium | reverse complement strand
GAGACGCGTCTTCCGCAAGCTGCGCTTCGCTTGCATGCGGTTACGAAAATAAAGCCCTCCGGGCTATGATGCAATGTAAATTCAACAGTTTTCGTCAATCCGAAACATAAAGCTATACGGACAGCAAACGGTTATGTGCTGCCGAAAAAAGACGGATATGCGGGACGCGGATGCCCCTGCTACAACCTACGGCGTAACAGGAATCTTTTCTACCCTGCCGGGATACATCTTCCACAGCAGCCAGACACATACAGCCGCCGTTATCATGGTTACGGGAATATCGCCCCATGCAGCCCCGAAAAATTCGATTTCCTCTGGGATGATACCCTTATGAATCAGGAAGGAAGAAATCACAGCCATGCCATTGTGAACAAAATGGGCGAAAATGGGCAACCATAGCGTGCCGCCCCATACCAGCAGGTAACCAAACATAACACCCAGCAGCCAGCGCGGGAAAAGTCCGTAGAACTGCATGTGCATCAGGCTAAACATAAAACCGGAAACGATAATCCCCACATGTACATTACCTGCCCAGCGTACCAGTATCTTATGCAACACTCCCCTGAAAATCAATTCCTCACCCAGGGCCGGCAACACGGCCATCATAAAAATATTGAACAGCATACCGCCGATGCTGTCCACTTCCAGGAACCGTTTAGTGGTTTGCCGGGCAGCTTCTTCGTAAGCCTTCAGCCGTTGTTCCAATCCCGAAAGACTTTCCGGTAAGCTGATCATTTCGTTGAGCGACGCCATCAGGTTGATACACGGCACAGCCATGATCACCAGCAGCAACACGGCGCCGAACCATTTGGCCGGAGCGGTTTGCCGCAACTCCAGATAAGCGGGAACATTTCCCGAAAACAGGTATGCTGCAAAAAATGCCGGAACAATAAAAAGGCTAATACTCTGCAATGTTTGCATGTAACGCATCAGATGAAGATTCTGCATTGCTCCGCCGTTATTCAGCAAATATATCAAATCGGTAATGGAAATACCCAGTATGGGCGGCGCCAGCAGTATCCCGATAAACATGAACAGCAGGAAACAGGCAACCATGGTAAAAACGAGCATGATCGCCTGAGTAAAGGGCGGCGAGCCTGCTAAAAGACCTTTTCGCATTCTTTTCGAGTTTTGGGTTTTGGGTTTTGGGCTGGATAAATCCATGAAACCCAAAACTCGAAACCCGCAATTGATTTGTTTTTGTTATTTTTGCAAAAATACAAAAATAAATCCGGTAAATGCAAATAGGCACCATCGATTTGGGCGAGAGACCTTTATTCCTGGCTCCCATGGAGGACGTCACTGACCCCTCATTCCGTCATATATGCAAGCATTTCGGCGCCGACATGATGTACACTGAGTTCGTGTCGTCCGACGGGTTGATCCGCGATGTCCGAAAAACCCTCAAAAAGATGGAGATCGAGGACAGTGAACGCCCCGTCGGCATACAGCTCTACGGCCATCTGATCGACGCTATGGTACAGGCTGCCGTGATTGCCGGGGAAGCCCGTCCCGACCTGATCGACATCAATTTCGGTTGCCCGGTGCGCAAGATCGCCACGCGGGGCGCCGGCGCCGGCATGCTGTGCAATGTTCCGCTGATGGTGGAAATGACCCAGGCTATTGTGCAGGCCGTAAAGTTGCCTGTTACCGTGAAAACCCGGCTGGGGTGGGACGAGGACTCGAAGAATATTGTGGATATTGCCGAACGGTTACAGGATGCGGGCATCGCCGCCATTACCATCCACGGTCGTACCCGCGCTCAGCTCTACAAAGGAGAGGCGGACTGGACGCTGATCGGAGCAGTGAAAAACAACCCGCGCATGCATATTCCGGTAATCGGCAACGGCGACATCGACTCGGGCGAGAAAGCCCGCGAAATGTTTGACCGCTACGGAGTGGATGGCGTCATGATCGGGCGCGCTACCTGCGGACGGCCGTGGATTTTCGCCGAAATCAGGCACTATTTACAGACAGGCGAGCCGATGACCCCTCTTACCATTGCACAGAAAGTAGATCTGGCAAAGATGCATCTGGCAAAGTCCATTGAATACAAGAAAATTCCGGTCGGCATCTTCGAAATGCGCCGTCATCTCTCCAATTATTTCAAGGGGCTTCCCGATTTCAAACAAACCCGCACGACACTGGTAACTTCTCTGGATTTGAATGAATTAATGGAAACGCTAAACGGAATTAAGGTCAGGTATTCGTAAAAAAAATCCACTTGTTCCGAAAAAAATCAACAAAAACTGAAACATTAATCGAAAAAAAACGTTTAATGTGTTACGGTATGTCAATATTCTATTGCAACGTGTAGAATATGATGTAAAAGAAGTCAAACAGACACGTATCCAACTTTTCTTATGAAACCAAACATCGTATCCGCTATCCCGCAAAACAAAAAATCCGCTCTTCTACGGAAAACACCGGAAGAATTGGAAGAATTGAAAAAGATGCCCAGCGAGCATAACCGCTATCTGGATTTATTTACGCAACTTAGTATCATCGAAGATTCGTTTGAGTTTGTGCATCTTATTTTTCATTTTGATCCCTTCCAATGCGTGTATGCGGGTAGTACATTCGAAAAGATTTACGGTTATTCGTGCAGGGAAATCTACGAGCGCTCCGACCTTCTATACGAGATAGCCCATCCGGAAGATACGGCGTTCCTGATGCAACAAATCAAATCATTGTTTAAAGACGGCTATAACGAATTTGTTTACCGGATCATTACTAAAAACAGCGAGGTGAAGCATATCAAAACCAATGCCTGGTACGTGCAGGACGAGGGGCAGTCGTATGTAATGAACTGCTTTCAAAAGGACGTTACCGGGCAGATGGAGACAGGAAACCGCTTTAAGCGGGGCCTGCAAAAGCACCACCACATATCCGACATTGCGATCACCCTGAATTCCACTGACGATTTCGAGTATAAACTGCAACAAACAATTGATAAGATCGGCGGTTCGGTACAGGCCGATCAGGTAAGCCTTTACGAAATCGACAGCGAACAGGAACAAATGGTTTGCCGGTACGTGTGGGCAAAACAGGAACCGGTAATTCCGCAGGGGATTGTGGTCAAAATACCGACACTTAATCATTTACCGGAATATATCAGCACGCTCCAATTTACGGAAGGCGATAAGCCCGACGGGTTCATGCGCTGCTGGAAATGTCCGGCGCAGGTACAATCGCTCATGCTGATTCCGGTACGGATCAAGCAGAAAATGTTTGGGTTTATCGAACTGGTTTCCATCAGGAAACGCAAGTGGCAGGATGACGACTTCAGTTTTGCCTGCACCATAGGTAACATGACGGCCAATTTCTACGACCGGAAAAACATTAATGACGAACTGGCCCTGAATTACCTGAACCAGGAACTCATGGCCAACATATCGTACCGGCTCAACCAGTATGCCGACGACAACGAACAGGTGCTGAGAACGGTGCTTGGATATATCGGCATAAAAAACCCCGGTGTCGAACGGGTTTATATTTATGTGTACGACGAGGAAAACCATCGGTTCAGAAAAACACACGATTATGCCAATCCGTCGCTCAACCCGAAATATGCTTCGCAGGAGGAATACGACAGTTCTTTGTTTGAGAATCTCCTTCCCGCACTGAAAGGAGGAAAACCACACCATATCAGTGATATATCGCAACTCAGACCCGAGTTGCAGAATCTCGTCAAACCGTTGGGCATCAAGTCTATTCTCGTTACCCCACTGTTTACAGGCGGGAGACTTTATGGAATCTTTGGCTACCATATTTATTCGCATTGCCATGTCTGGAAGAAAAGTGAAATAGAGATCACACAGTCGTTTGCCGACGCCATCAGCCATTTTATCGAACGGCAAGCAATCATGAAAAAGCTGAAAAACAGTGAGATGAAATTCAAGAATATTTCGGCAAACCTTCCGGGATGCGTATTCCAGGCCACCCTGTCGCCTACCGAAGAAATCACGCTGGATTACATTAGTCCTCAATTCGAACAATGGTCGGGGACAAAGCCTTCATCGAAAATATCGCTCAAGAAGATACAACAAATCATCCATCCGAACAACCGTGATGCTTTCTTTAAAGTGAAGAAGGAACTGGAACGGCTCCATCCGGAAATCTCTTTCGAAGGACGTTTTTATTTCCCCGCCATAGGCTTCAAATGGCTGATCGTGAAGGCGACCATGCTGGACGTAAAGCCATCGGGTGAACTGATTTATAACGGGTTACTCATTGATGTTACCGAAAATAAGCAAACGGAACTGAAATTGGCCGACGCCAATGTATCCATCCAGAGCATCATCAATAATCTGGAATCGGGCGTGTTGCTGGTCGACGATTATAATAACGTATTGTATTCCAACGAAAAGTTGGGAGAAATGCTGGTCAGCGAATGGGACGTAAGCGCTGATCAGTCAGGTATACTGGATGCTACTTTCAACCTGGTAAGAGACAGCGCCGGGTTGAAGAACCAAACCAGGGAACTGATGAAGAAACGTATCGAGGAAAGAGGCAGAGAACTGTTTTTCAATAAAACGGCCGAATTCATCACCCGCGATTATATTCCGGTTTTCCGCGACCACAAGTTTTTTGCCCACCTTTTCATCTTCAACAATGTCACACATACCAAATTGCAGGATCTTGAAGTACAAAAATCGTACAAACGGGTCCGTACCATTATCGATTACTCGGATATAGGCGTTGTGCTGTTGAGCGAGAACGAAAAGGTGATGATCGTCAACGATCAATTCCTCCGGCTGTTCCATATCGAGGAACCGGCAAGTAATTTTGTCAACCAGTGGTTCCGTGTGTTGTGGGACAGGATGTGCGAAAATGTACATATCAACGGGATCAGCCGCGAACAGATACGCGATGTGGTGTATTCCGACAAAAGGGTACTCAACCGGGAGATCATCATCAACGATATCAGCACCATGCAATGCTTTATCGAACCGGTGGCATACGACAACCAAATGCAAAAGGAGATGTACGAAACGCTGATACAGGTTGTCGACATCACATCGCAAAGGAATATCGAGCAAACACTGCGCAAAGCCAAGGAGGAAGCTGAGACAATCGCCAAAGCCAAATCGCATATCCTCACCTCAATGAGCCACGAGATCCGCACTCCGCTCAACGGTATATTGGGATTCTCGTCCATGCTCAAGGAATCGCTTACCGACCCTTACCAGCGCGAAATGGCTGAAGTGATCGACCAGAGCGGACGTCGCCTGTTAGACACGATGAATGCCATCCTCGATTTCTCGATGGTACAGTCCGAGAAAAAATCATTCAAGATTTCGACCGTGAATGTGAACCACATGCTGCAGGAGCAGATCTCGACACACCGGACTATGGCTTTGCAAAAGGGGCTTTACTTATATGCAGAAGTCAGAGGGGTGATCGGCATTGCCATTGCCGACCGCGCCCTGTATAAGATACTGTACAATCTGATCAACAATGGCATCAAATATACCGTTGACGGAGGTGTGAAAGTGGAAGCCGGCATGGTCAGTATCGAGGACAGCGAATGGCTCGAATTGAAGGTAATCGATACCGGAGTGGGAATCGATGAGGTCAAGCACAATACCATATTCGAGCCGTTCAGACAGGAAAGCGAAGGCTACGGAAGGGCTTTCGAAGGTACTGGCCTTGGCTTAACCTTAGTGAAAGAGTATGTACAGAAAATGAACGGTAAAATATCCTTAGCCAGTCGTAAAGACGAAGGCTCGACCTTTACGGTGCTGCTGCCCAATGCTTATTACGAGAACCATAATATCCTGTCGGAAATAATAGGAATACCGCCTAAACAGCTGTGATATTCTCTTTTTCAAACGCCAACAGTTTCTTCTTTCTCCAAATTCCGCCGCCATAACCCGTAAGGGCGCCGTCAGCTCCGATAACTCTGTGACAGGGCAAAATAATGGAAATTTTATTTTTCCCGTTGGCATTGGCAACGGCTCTTACTGCCGACGGTTTGCCAAGCAATCCGGCTTGTTGTGCGTAAGTTGTTGTAGAGCCGTACGGGATTTTCAACAAACTGCGCCATACGTGTTTTTGAAAATCCGTGCCGACCAAGTCCAGCGGAATATCAAAATCACGGCGTTCCCCTTTAAAATATTGCTCTATCTGTTTTTTGAGTGTGTCGAAATGGGGATTGCCGCCCTGCACAAGCGGGGCTTTGAACGCATCGGCTATCTGCCTTAATTCCTGTTCAAGCAGTTTGTAATCGGCAAACTCGAACATACAGATACCCTGATCGCTTGCAGCGGCAATCATCATTCCCAAATCCGTTTCGATATGAGTGATATTGATCATACGTTTGTCTTTACTTTTGTCGGCTTTTTTCAGGTACCCTATACATGATACGGATACCGCTGCGCCCTCGACAACAGGGCATTTGCCTCGTCGTCATTTTTGAAACGCTCGCGGATCGGGTCCCAGTACAGTTTACGGGGCAGTTTCATAGCGATATGCTGGAGCAAACATGCAGAGCACGAACGGTGAGCAATCTCGGCATTGGTGATCGGTTGCCTGCGCGAACGAACGGCTTCCAGCCAGTTGAGATGATGGTCGGCGCTCGCTTCAAGCTGTATGTCGTTCGGGCCGGGTTTCCACGTCAGTATTTTCGGATCGCTCGCCTGTAGCGCTTTCGATGAGCCGGCGGTCTTCGGGTCGTTAGCCGAAGCGGTGTAGTTGCCGCGACACACGAAAATCCAACCATCGGTACCGGTAAAGAGCACCCCATTAGGCTTTTCCGGACTGTCTTCCATGCCATACACCCGTACACCGTTGGCATACAACATGTCCGACTGAAATTTGCCATGAACATCCCACAATCCCGAACCGGGCGCCGGGAATTCGGCACTGGCCGATATTTCGACAGGGCCAGTATATTCCGTATCCATGGCCCAATGGGCAATATCGAAATGGTGGGCGCCCCAACCCGTGATCATCCCGGCGCCGAACTGTTCGCAACGCAGCCAGCCGGGACGGCTGTAATCATGCTGCGGATGCACCCTGTCCAATGTGTAATACGTCCACGGCGTTTGTCCAAGCCAGGCATCGTAGTTCAGATTTGCCGGCACGGGCATTTCTTGGGTCTTACCTCCGGCAGGATCGCCCGGAAGACGTATTTCGACGGTTTTCAACTGCCCGATACGTCCATTTCGCACCAATTCGCACGCAATACGAAACTGCGGCATTGAACGTTGCTGGCTACCAATCTGGAAGATACGTCCCGTACTGTTTACCGCGTTACTCATGGCCCGCCCCTCTGAAACAGTGAGCGATGCGGGTTTTTGCAGGTACACGTCCTTGCCTGCATATACCGCATCGATGGCTAATTTTGCATGCTGATGATCCGGCGTACTGATCAGTACTGCATCAACATCTTTATTGTCCAGCAATTCCAAATAATTATTATATGTGCGGACATCGTTATCCGATCTCCCCAATTTTTTGGTATAGTAGTCGCTCACGTATTTTTTAGCGTCATCGAGACGTTTGGAATCGAGGTCGCACACAGCTATGATGCGCGCATCATCAGCCTTCCATACACCCGGCATGTCATGGTCGCGCGAAATTCGACCGCACCCGATAGCTCCGATGTTGATGCGGTTGCCGGGAGCGCCGGCTCCGAACACAGACGAAGGCACAACAACAGGAACGGCTAATGCTCCGGCGCCAATGGCTGCGGTTTTCAGAAACCTCCTGCGTGATACGTTATGGCTATTTTTCATGATCCTCAATTGATTTTTTTGATTTATTCCAATACAATCGTTTGCGCAAATGAAATGAAAATAATGCGGATATCAAAGTGATGAGGCCTTTTTTTGATGAAAAATGAAAAACGGGTATGACGCCGGTGCGGAATGATCCTGCGGTTCATCCACGTGTTCGCATCTCACGTGTTTGATCGACATAACGGCCGTCGGCAGGCTTGTATCCGTATGATACAGGTTATTTCTTGACGATCGGCAATTTACTCAGCCGGCTGATCCTGTTCAGATCCGTATAATCGTACTGATACAGGCCGTCGTCGGCAATCATCATCAGCACATTGTCGAATGGGATAACATCAAACCCGTCCATGCCCGAGTAATGCGCCAGTCGGTTGGCCATGAGGGTTTGCGGATTAGCGGCGTCGAATATTTTCAGGCCGTCGTCGCAAAGGAACAGGACGCCATTGTCGATCCCCAGTCCTTTGGGATTCGTCATGGCGTAGGTAACTATATGCCGCGGATCGGTTACGTCGCTTACGTCGTATATGATCAGGTCGTTGTTGGTTTGCCCGCATGCATTACCCGAGTGTATCGTAACGTATGCAATATCATCTTCCACTGCTACCGGGTCGCAGCCGAAAACATGCCACACGGCCCTTACATATTGCGGCTTCAGGGGATCGGCTACCGAATAAATCATCATCCCTGTGGGCGTTCCCATGAACATGTTGTCTTTGTAGCTGAAAATGGTTTCCACATTTTCGCCGATATATACATTCTCGGCTGCTTTCCTGGGTTCGCTGCCGCTCAGGTCGATAATATGCATGTAGTTGCTGATCACCGAATACAAATGATCCCGGTACAGCGCAAACCGCGACATGGAGCCGTTGATTCCCGTACTGCTGCCCGACGCGCCTTCGGCATAGGCCACATTTTGCGTGTCATATTCTTTGCCTCCCCACCAGCCTCCGGTTTTGTACGTATGGGTTTCGGTACGTTCCTTTAGTTTCCAGCCCACAACCACGCCTTTACGGCTTCCGTCAGTGTTATAGCATAAGTTGTAATCATAGCCGTACCCGTTATCAGGACTCGGCAAAGCCATAGGAAATACTTCTTCCAGGCGTCCTTCCAAATTCGGCTTGGCCGGGTTGCTGATGTCGAACCACACCAGGTCGATGTACGAGTCGGCATAGAGTTTGCCGTTGCGGATCGCCAGGTCGGCATTGCCCATCAGTTCGATAAACCCGACATTCTGCGGATCCGACGGGTTGACATTGTTGATGATGTGGATGCCCTTCCCGGTTTCGGAAATATAAATGTATCCTTCGTAGAAACATATCTTCCCGTAATCGCTGATGGTTTCGGCTTGGTCGGTTACGTTCACCGATTCGCGGAGTTCGTTCGCCGACATGAAAACCGGCTCATTGATCATATAAGTCACCGTTTCGGTAACCGTGTCGCTACAGCCGCACCATAAAACAATGCCGGCATACAGTACAAATAATAACTTTTTCATGTTGATGGATTTATTAATGATTTATTTATAGGGATTATTTATTTTTTGCATACAGATAATTCATGGGTGATGTCGGGATTAAAATTCGTAATTCAACCCCATATTGATCCCGACAAAAATCGGCCATTCGGTGCGCATACTGATAGGCTGGCCGCAATCGAAAGCATAACCCGCCCGCGGTTCAAAATAAATACCGAAGCCCCTGTTGAATCGATAATTGATTCCCAAGCCGCCATTCAGCGACCATTGCAGGCCATCGATGGAACTTCTCACGGTAGTCGTCCGGATTTCGTTTCCCAATCGCCTGTTCTGCCTGTATATGGCGCGCAGTCCTTTTTCGACCGTGAACCCGCCGGAGAGGTAAATACGCCAGTTTGGTCTGGCTTGCCACAGGTACACCGCCATGTTCACCGGGATGCCTGCGTAATGCAGGCTCTGGTGCACATCATAATCTTCCCATCTGAACCGCGATGACAGGCACGTATATACCAGTCCGCTTTCTATGCCGGCGTGTTTTCCCAGACTTTTGCGCACCGTAAGTCCAAAGGACAGCGGCGTGTGATGACTGATACTGGAAAAATCCTCTCTGGCCATGCTATTGAATGACCTGATGCTGCCGGATAAATCGGTTGCGTATTGATTACCGCTCCCCAAACCGTCCCACTCCGGGGAATCTTCCGGACCATAATAAGCGTCCTTTTCCGTATTACTCAAGCCATCGGTATATCCGCCCGTTCCAAACGCCGCGGCCAGTAACCATTTTTTCTTTTTTTCCGTATCGGGTTCTTCTTCATCAGGCTTGTCTTCAACCAACGAAATATCCAGCCCGGGTATCTCCTTTTCAGCCCGGGCAACAACAGGTTCATCTTCTTCGGGCTGTTCCCGGCCGATTTCTGCTGCGACAACCGGCAAGCCGTCCCGGTCGACGGCATCGGATACACGATCTCCCGGTTCGCTTGACTCCGGCAGATTTGCAAACCCGGCTTCACTGCTTGTCCTGTCTGTGCCGGAAAGGGTTACGGACGTATGATTGGGAGCAGGGTTGGGAACATCAACCTGCGGCATGTCTGCCTCTCCCGACATCGGGACAGATGCGGTTTCAAGGCCGGTTGTGGCCGGTTCTTCCGGGGTCGCTTGTTGCGAAACAGTCATCACAGGAACTTCATCGGCTGTTGGGCCGCTGAAAACCACCAGAGCAGCAATAGCCGCTGCGGCAGCCATAACTCCGGCGCGCCACAACCATATCGCGGCTTTATTCTTCTTCCGTTTTTCCATGCGGCGCTCGATTTCATCCCAACCGTTGTCGACCGGCATCCGGTGGTTTTCCAGCCTCCGGCGGAATAATTCGCCTATGTCATCGTATGTGCTATGGCTCATATGATTCGACATTTGATAAATGATGAATGCTCTGCCCCCGGCGTTTTTCCCGGCAACAGGTACCATCCGCCTGACTCCCTGCAAATTCAAAAAGATTACCGAACAACCAATGTATAACCATCGTATAATCATGTATAACAACTAACTGCCTACTTCTAACTTCTCTACCCTATCCATCACTGTTTTTTGCAACAACTGCCTCGCTCTGGCATATTGCGACCGCGATGTACTTTCGCTGACATCAAGTTCCCTGGCTATTTCCACATGCGAGTATCCCTCGATGGCATGCATGTTGAAAACGGTACGGTACCCGTCGGGAAGGCTGGCAATACAGGCAAGCAGGTCGCTGGATGAGAGATGCTCGAAAAGTGAAACGTCAGGTTCTGCTACAGGGCCATCAAATTCCCCGATGTCGACACTGTTTCGCAAAACATCGTTACGACGAAGGTGTTCGAGGGCCGTTGTCACAAAAATCCGCCTCATCCAGCCGTTGAACGATCCCGCGCCGGAATAGGTATGAATCTTCGTGAACAGCTTGACAAACCCGTCGTGCAGCAAATCGCGCGCCGTTTCACGGTCACAAACGTACCGTTGACAGACGCTCATCATTGCCGGCGCATGCAACTCGTAAACTGTTTTTTGAGCCCACGATTCGCCACGTACACATCCTTCAATCAGTTGCCTTTCTTCCATTCATTTCTTTCTACTATTATAGATGCACCGGATACCAAAACGCTGCATGGGATTTTTATTTTTTTTTATTTTTTTTTGATAAGTCCACAAAAATCGTACAGAATCAAACAGGCGAAACCGCAAAAAAAAGTACGAACCACAAGAATAAATCAAAAAAACATTACATTTGCGGTGACATTATTGATTGAATCATGAGGAACATTTCCTTTTTGTTTTTTATGCTGTTTCCTGTCATCACTGTTACGGCGCAAAACCCGGTTGACCGCCTGCCGGAGCAAATCCGGACGTACAGGCTTGCCGAGCGCGTGGCTTACAATGCCGATAATCTGTTCGACTATATCAACGGCGGCGCCGAGATGTACCTTTCGTACGGCTTGACCGGGATGAAAGGCTGTCGCTATGTTGCCGACGGTCAGCCGGATGTAGCAGCGGATGTATACGAAATGACGGAGGCGAAAAATGCATTCGGCATCTACACGCAAACGCGCGACAGGGAAGAGTACGCTTACGGGCAGGGTTCCGTCACGCACCGCGATGCCGTGATGTTCTGGAAAGATCGCTATTTCGTGATCATAGCCACCGTCAAGGCTACGCCGCAGAGCGAGGAAGCGGTAAAACAGCTGGCTTCGCTGATTGACAAAGCTATTTCCGGAAAAGGCGAAATACCCGGCGTGATTGCTTCCCTGCCTTCCGAGGGTCTGGCCGCCGCCGGACATCTCTATTTCCATCACTACATCTGGCTCAATGCCTATTATTTCATTGCCGATTACAATATCCTGAATATTGATGCAACGACCGATGCCGTGCTGGCTAAATACGGCGCACCCGAAAGCCGCATCTACCTGTTGCTGGTGGAATATCCCGGCAGGGAGGCGGCTGCAAAAGCCTGCAAACAGCTGAAAGGTAAGTTTGCTCCCGCTGCCGAACCGGATACGGCAGTACAACTGGAAGACAAAAGCTGGTTCACCGTATGGACAAAAGATCATCAGCTGGGCGCTATCTTTAACGGCAGTTCCCGCGAGGCTACGGAACAGTTGTACCGGGCTGCAAAGACTAAAATGTAAATCATCAAAAATATCCATATCATGAAAACAATCACCCGTCGCGATTTATTAAAAAAGACAGCCGTTGCGGCTGCCGGGAGCGCAGTTCTGCTGAACAGTCCCGTCGAAGCCTGGGCCAATGCACAGCAGGCCAAAACGAAAGTTGTACTGGTGCGTCACCAGCAGCTTTTTGCCAAAGGAGACAGTCCCGACCCTGACGTCGCCCGGCAAATGTTAGACCAGGCCGTCTGTACGCTTACCGGACAGAAAGATGCCGCCGCTGCGTGGAAAACCATTGTAAAACCAACGGATGTCCTGGGCATCAAAACCAACAACTGGAACAAGCTGCCAACCCCGGCCATACTGGAAGAAATCGTTAAGGAGCGTGTGCTGGCCGCCGGCGTAGCACAGGAAAATGTCAGCATCGGAGACCGTGGCGTGCTTTCCGATCCTGTATTTCAAAAATCTACGGCGCTCATCAACATCCGTCCGATGCGGACGCATGCCTGGTCGGGAGTAGGTACGCTGATGAAAAACTACATCATGTTTTCGCCAGCGCCGTCGTCGTATCATCCCGATTCGTGCGCCAGCCTGGCCACCCTGTTCGATCTCCCCGAAGTGAAGGGGAAAAGCCGCCTGCATATACTGGCGATGTTTACCCCGCAATTCCACCATTTGGCGCCCTCGCAGTTTTCCGAAGAATACATCTGGAAATACAGCGGACTGCTGATGGGTTTCGATCCCGTAGCGGTCGACTCCATCGGTTTACGCATCATCGAAGCCAAACGTACCGAATACTTCAAGGAATACACACCGCTCAACCCTCCGGCAAAACACATCGCACTGGCCGATACGAAGTATCACCTCGGTACGGCCGATCCGTCCAAAATCGAGCTGGTGAAACTCGGATGGGACGCCGACTCGTTCGTGTAGACTGTGACGAAGCGGTTATAAAAGCAAAGCATTTGTGATGTCTTGTATTTCTGAAATACAATCACATGCAAATTTGACCGGTAATATTTTTACCTGTATTCTTTTCGTTGTGCTATTTTGTTCCGACGGTTTTGTACAGTTTCATGTTATGCCTTCCGCTCCAAAACCTGCCACATTTTCGCAATACGGGGGTTTTCCCACTCCGGCATCGCCCCGACCGAATATGCCCCAGTCTTTGTATCCGATGGGTATTTCCATTCAGGAACAAAACACCCGAATTATGCAGGAGGTACAGGAGCATCAACGGAAGCGGCAAATGCAAAACCAACGGTTGATGCAGGAAGCCGTGAATGAATCTGAACCGCGACGGGGGATAAACATAGCCGTTTGCAAAAGCGTAATCCCGCTTCCTGATTTCAGTTCCGAACACG
>JAISCQ010000110.1 GCA_031265445.1 Bacteroidales bacterium | reverse complement strand
TAATTTACTGTGTATCGTTCGGTAAAACACCGAGTGGCTCGCCTTTTGGAGAGAGAGAGAGAGAGAGAGAGAGAGAGAGAGAGAGAGAGAGAGAGAGAGAGAGAGAGAGAGAGAGAGAGAGAGAGAGATGAGCAGAGGCTAAACATTATAATATACGCGCGCGAGAGTGTAAGTTTTATTTGGGGAAAAATATATCAATCGCACATGTCCTTTGGGGCGTGTGCGATTTTTTTATGTCTATATGTTTAATTTTTAACTTAATATTTATTTGATCATGAGTTTATTGTACAGAGTTATTCAGCGGATCAATCCGCAAAACAGGGGCGCCGCTCCGAAGTATTACGCGGAAGCGGTTATACGGGGCAAGGTGTCGTTTGAAGAGTTTTTGGATGCCGTGTGCAGGGATACCACCCTGAACCGCGACGAAGTGCGAATGGCGCTCAACAAATCGTTTCAAACCCTTCTGTCCTTTTCGAAGATGGGCTTCAACGTTCACTTGGACATGCTGGGCTACACGAAAGTCACCCTCCGAAGCGAGGGGAAGGATACGCCGGAGGAAGTTACCGCCGGCAGCGTTGCCGACATCGTGCCTCATTTCGTATTCAGCGAACAGTTCAGAACGGAATTGAAAAGGGAACGTCTTGAACGCGGCGAATAAGGCGCTTATGTTCCGATTCCGGCAGGTACGGCCTGCGAGGTTCGTTGGTCGTACCTGTGAGGCTCATTGGTCGTACCTGTGAGATCGGCGGATAACTCTGTCAGGATTTATAAAACTCCACCACTGACAGGATCAAAGACCACTGTCAGGGTAACGCGCGGAATACCCTGTCAGCGGTCTCCGACCCTGACAGCGGTGATAGATAATTGAAAGTTGAAAATAATCATATCACAATGCAACGTAAAAATCCCGTCAGAGATGACATATTGGTAGAACCCGTCAGGATGGCATATTGGAAAAATCCCGTCAGGGATGACATACCGGTAGAAAACGACAATTCAAAATTCAAAATAATTCATAATTCATAATTAAATTAAACCAAATGAATCGAAAATTAAATTTCATGGCAAACCTGCTGCTCACGGCAGCTTTTGCCGCCGTCTTCGCCTCGTGCGGCAAGGACGAACCCAAAACCATAGAGGTGACAAATGTTGCGTTCGACAGGACGACGCTTACGCTCGTTGTCGGCGGCTCCGAAACCCTAACGGCAACGGTAACTCCCGACAATGCAGCCGACAAGACCCTGACATGGACCAGCAGCGCGCCGGAAATAGCAACAGTTACCGACGGTTTGGTAACGGCAGTAGCCAAAGGAGAGGCTATCATTACCGCCACCGCCAACGGAAAGACGGCAACCTGCGAGATAACGGTTGACTATGTAGTTGAAACCGTGCTTATACCCAAAGGAACGTTCCTCATGGGCAGCTCAGCCGCCGAACCGAACAGGGAATCTGTTGAAACACAACACGAGGTAACGCTCACCAAAGATTATTACATGAGCAAATACCAGATAACAAACTCTCAATATGCAGCCTTCCTGAATGATGCCGAGGTTGATGGCACAGGCGCCAAGGCAGGTATTCAGGGCGGGGAAACGCTGGTAGAAGCAAGCAGCGACTATGACAGCGAGGATTGGGGTTTGCACTATGCAAACAGCAAATGGGAACCTGTCGCGAATTATGAAAACCATCCTGTGATTTTTGTGAGCTGGTACGGCGCGAAAGCTTATACCGAATGGGCAGGCGGCGATTTGCCTACCGAGGCGCAGTGGGAACGTGCAGCGCGCGGTGGCGTTGAAAACATGCCATTCGGTATTGGGAACGGCAAAGTGTTGACAAGCGACATGGCAAACTTTTACGGAACTTATGCTTATGATTTCGATAACGGCGGAGAGTATAATGATGCATCCGGCGCTTACGTGGGCAGTACCACAGCAGTGGGCGCTTATCCGGCTTATGCCAACGCTTACGGGCTGTACAACATGCATGGCAACGGATATGAGTGGTGTCTGGATCAGTGGGACGGCAGCAACAACTATGAGAGTTTGCCGGCAACAGACCCTGTTTGTACAACCGGTTCGTACCGCGTGTTGCGCGGCGGCAGCTGGAACGACTACGCCCAGTTCTGCCGCTCTGCCTATCGCGGCGCCACCCCCCCCGACTATCGTAGCAGCAGTTTCGGCTTCCGCGTGGTGTTTTATCCTTAGCTCGCCTCCAAAACTCCACCGCTGACAGGGTCTGCCGACCACTGTCAGGGTAGCGCGGAACACCCTGTCAGCGGCCTTTGACCCTGACAGCGGTGGTAGAAATAGAAGAAGTTACCGTTTCAACCCTGCTGGCAGCTGCGCAGCCTGACAGGTTGGGATACGTAAGCTTACATAAAACGACCCGACAGGGTCGACAGACCTGTCAGGGTCATGGTAATATGCCGAACGGTCGAACCGGCGTTCCTGCCTGTACCCATGCAAAATGTAGGGGCGACCCTTGCGGTCGCCCTTTTTTTCGGGTGGTCGTCATTTTCGGGCGACCGCAAGGGTCGCCCCTACATTTGTAATAATATGCCGAACGGTCGAACCGTTTCATGCGCATTTTTCCCGTCAGGGTATGAATGCCCTGACGGGCTTGAAATAACGCATCCGGTTGAATTTATTATTAAAAAGGGGCTTTCCGGTTCATCCGGCAAGTCCCTTTTTCCGTTGCCGGGCAGCAGTGGCGCCGGAAAATACAGCAGGACTTATAACAAAATCCTGACTTGCAGGCAGTCGGAGATGCTTGTTTTTCCGCAAGTCGCGACCTGCGGTTATGAAAATCCGACTTTTCAAGTCAAACCGTTACATCCTGTTTATTGCGCATCCCTATGTGGAGTTCGGGACACTAAAACCGTAGTTCGGGACACTAAAAATTCGTAGCGGGTTTAAACTGCACTTATTCTACAGCGCGCATTTTACAGCTTTTATGTTTCCCTCTGCATCGGATAGCCGAACAATGTAAATGCCTTTCCGGAAAGGTATATCCGTATCGCCATCAATCATTTTCGAATATAATTTGGTCCCTGAAACATTGAATATTTCAACCCTGGTGGAGGAAACGATCCCTTCTATGCAGATTTTACCGGCGTATGCCCTGACGGATACATTTGTAAAATACAGATCATCCGTTGCGGTAGGAATTTTAGGATCTTCAGGATTTTCGGGCGGATACCCCAACTTGCGATCCATCCATTGGAGCCTTCCCCTGATGTAATTTCTTACATTTTCCACCTCGCCCGCATAACTGCCATAAGTTGCAGGATTTTGATGCTCTTTGGAATTTAAAATATCCCACCGGGTAAAATTAAGCTTCTGGGATGCATCGAGCCGGTTGGCATAATCGTCGACCACCTGCAGCAGCGCCTCTTCTGTAATCACTCCCCGGTCGCGGTACTGAGCATAAATGGACTTTAACCGGCTGACAAACCAGGGATCGGTAAACAGCCTGTTGACCATAGCCCTGGTATTACCGGCCGGGCTGCCGGTAGTCGCATAAATCCAATTGGGATTGCTGTTGACAGGGTAAGTCCTGTTGTCATTATTATAAGCAAGGTCAAAATCCCATACCGGGCCGAAATAGAACTGGTCGGAATTTCGCCTTTTGTACATAAATACGCTCCAGTACGTATCGGTATTACCGCTCATTTCGCCCACCAGAAAATGCCGGATAAAAGTTTCCATATCCATATATTTCCGGTACCCGATGACCGCATCCCTGTAGTTCGATGAATACAGCGATCTTTCCATTTGATCGAAATATCCCTGGATATACGTTCTCTGGCTGGGCACAATTTCATCGTCCTTAGGATATTTGACGGTTACCGGAACGCCATATGACGACATAAACCACGATCCTGCCGGTTCATGGTCCGCATAGGCATCGATTTCGATCAGGTAACCTCCCGAAAGCTTGGGCAAAGCGGTATCGTCAGCATCCAGTTTTTCAATGTCGACACGGTGTGCAGCCTCTTCAATATGATCGCAAAGCTGGTAACATCCCCTGTATTCGCCATTCAAAAAGACGTTTACCGGAACGCCGGCAGGCGTATAGGGCATTTCGAGCCGCTCCGACAGGTCAAAGGCCAGCAGATTACGCATCAGTGTTTTGTCGCCCCAGTTGTTGATCAAAGTCCAGTTTCGCTCCTTAGCCGGAAGATTCAAAACGTTCGTCTTGTTGTACAGTTTCATCCGGTAAGGCTTTTTGGGGAAGTTCCAGCTGGCATTTCCTCTTCCCCTGATGTCCAGACTGTCGCTGTATATCTTTGTCCCGTTGTCGGAAATGATGGATACAATGCCTTTCAGGTATATTTCTTTGTCCTCAATTTTGGCAGCATTGGCGGTGTGGATCACCACATCGGGCAGGCCGGTAGCCTGGTATAAACGGGAGTCGTCGCCATTTCCGGGATAGCCGTAAAATTCGAGTTCCGCAATGTTGCAGCGGACATTATCCGGCCCGATGTAGCGGACATAACGGAATCCCCTGCTGCAATTGACGGCTTGTTCCGTCATTGTGTTGTTCCGGGGCGTTTCGGCGATCATATACAGGGGTATGGCGTCGCCGAAATCGGGTTGGTTGGCTCCTTCAAATACGGCCAGGAGCAATCGTTGAGGCCAGTCTTTACGCGAACAGTAAGCGATCCCGGTGATGACGTGTTTTTCGCCCAGGTCGAGCCCTGCCCATCCCCCGCTGCGCTGATGAGCGGCAAAAAAGCTGTTGATATCCCCGTCGAAAGCATTGTCGCGGGTATTGACAGTTGTAGAGATGCTGTTGTCCGAATAATCCACACTCTCAACAGTTCCTATGACTGTTGCCGCAGAGAGCTTTACAGGAATATTTTGAGCGCCCGCGTTGAACCCCAAACCAAACGGGGACAATAACAGGATGCAGCAAAGGAGGGGTTTCGACCGTATCATGCGTTTTTTTACAAAGATAAATCAATTCAACATTCGTATGGCAGACAAAGATACGATATTTTCGGTTAAAGACTTATCCGCACAGCACTCTCAAAGTAATATTTCGCCGATTTAGTGTATTTTTGTCGCGATGAATCCACATAAAATGACTTCAGAATATCATCGTATCGTAGCTCCCGATGACGATTTGCAGGACGAAAGCGCTGAATTGTACGAGCATCACCATTGGGTGGTAGACCGGGGGCAAACGCCGGTTCGCATTGACAAGTTTCTGACCTGCAAAATCGAAGGCGTATCCCGTTCGAAGGTGCAGGCCGCTGCTGAAGCGGGCTGTATCCTGGTGAACCGGCGCGCAGTGAAGTCGAACTATAAAGTGAAGCCACTGGACGATATTTCGGTAGTATTGTCACACCCGAAGTACGAACTAACCGTCATACCCCAAAATATTCCTGTCAATATTGTATACGAAGATGATCATCTGATCGTGATCGATAAAGAAGCAGGATTGGTGGTACATCCCGGACATGGAAACTATACCGGCACGCTGGTAAACGCACTCGCGTATTATTTGCAGGACTTGCCCCTGTTCCAAAGCGGCGAGATGCGTCCGGGGCTGGTACACCGTATCGACAAAGACACTTCGGGTATCCTTGTGGCGGCCAAAACCGAACATGCGCTGAACTGCCTGGCGCGGCAATTTTTCGAGCATACCATCGAGCGAAAATACCTGGCGCTGGTGTGGGGTAACTTAACCGACGATACGGGCGTCATTACTGGAAATATTGGCCGTAATCCGCGCGACCGGATGCAGATGTGGGTATTCGAGGATGGCTCGGACGGGAAACATGCCGTAACACATTACCGGGTGGTGGAACGCCTGGGATATGTTACCCTGGTGGAATGTCAGCTCGAAACAGGACGCACGCACCAGATCAGGGCGCACTTTCGCCATATCGGTCACCCGCTGTTTAACGACAGCCGTTATGGAGGCGATCAAATTTTGCGGGGAACCACATTCAGCAAATACAAACAGTTCATCAATAATTGTTTTGCGATTCTTCCACGACAGGCGTTGCATGCACGTTCGCTTACATTCGATCACCCCGGATCGGGCAAGCGGATGTATTTCGAATCGGAAATACCGCAGGATATGGCGGAGGTGATCCGTAAATGGAGGGTATATACCCAATCCTCCCTGACAGTAGTGGAATAAATATGAACCGAATGAACTTTTTCCGGAGGTGATTTAAAAAGTATGCCATCATTTACAGCGCCGCCAAAATTCTCTCCTGCGTTTACAGTCAGCGTAAGCGCTTTTCCTTTTGCAAAACGGCTCTCCTAAACATTCAGGACATCGTATGCCGCTAATATCCCCTGCATCACTGCGGAGGTGAATCCGGCATGCTCCATCTCATTCAGTCCCTTGATGGTGATTCCTTTGGGAGTGGTAACCCTGTCGATTTCAGCTTCGGGATGGTTCCCCTGTTCGGAGATCATAGCGGCAGCCCCCAGCATGGTTTGAGCGATCATTTCCTGAGCGACGGACGGACGGAACCCGATCTCGACGCCGGCTGTCATTGCGGCGCGCAGGTAACGCAGTGCAAAAGCCGTACCGCACGAAGCAATTACCGTAGCGGCATTCATCAACGATTCGTCGATCATCATGGCTTTTCCCACGCGGGAGAAGAGATTGAGCACTGTACTGCGCTGCTCTGCGACGGTGTTTTCGGATGCTGCAATACAGGTCATCGACCGGCAGACAGCCATCGCTGTATTGGGTATGACCCGGAACAGGGGACGTTTACCTGCAAAAAGCGTCAACTGGTTGAGTGTAATACCTGCTGCAAACGACACCAGCAGGGTATCGGCTAATGACGGCAGTATTTCCTCGATCACACCGCGAACCAGGTACGGTTTGACGCAAAGTACAAGCAGATCGGCGTTTTTCACCGCCGCGACATTGTCCTGCATGGTGCGGACGCCTTTTGCGGCAAACGGGGACAATGCTTCCTGCGAAACATCGGTCAATGTGATGTCGCCCGGCGCGATGGATCCTTCGCGCAACAGCCCCGTAACCAAAGCCGAGCCTATATTTCCGGAGCCTGTGATGGTGATTTTCATGATATGTTTGATTTTTGTTTTTTGTTTTTTGCTGTGCTGTGCTGTACAAGCTTCAACCGATGCCGCATTTTGAATCCGGATGCTTTTACAATGCATAGATGCTTCTTGCCGGCAATTTTTTGAATACTACCCCGCAGCGCGCAGGCAGGTATATTTTCAGGAAGTCGTTGACCATCGGGCGATCGGAGAAGATGCTGCCGGTGAAATAATCCAGCGACTCATCAATCAGTCCGAAACCGCCAAACTGCGGCGAATCGGTGTCGAGCGCCACGCGGTACTTTCCGGGGCCTGTGGGGATACCGAGATCGGTGTACGAATGGTCGGGACTGAAATTGAAGACAAACACCAGTTCGTTGCGTCGAAACGCCAATACCTGGCGGCCTTTGTCTTCAAAGAGCATTTCGGCGGGATGGAGAAAAAAAGCCTCATTTCCTGCCAAAGCCAGCATCGCCCTGTCGAAACCGGCCAGAAAACGGAATTTCAGCTGGTGGTTTTTCAGCAGGCTCCATTGGCGGCGGGCGTACTTGTACGACCACCGGTTGCCTTCGCGCGGGAAGTCGATCCACTCGGGATGTCCGAACTCGTTACCCATAAAGCACAGGTAACCGTTGCCCGCCGTAGCGATGGTAATCAGGCGGATCATCTTGTGCAGCGCCATGCCGCGGTCGATAACCAGGCTCTTGCTGCCGACATCCATTTTATCGTAAATCTCTTTGTCCACCAGCCTGAAAAAAACGGTTTTGTCGCCCACCAAAGCCTGATCGTGCGATTCCACGTACCCGACGGTCTTTTCGTCGGCGCGTTTGCGGCTCAATTCGTAATAGATATTGCTTACGTCCCAGCTTTCATCGGGTTGATCCTTGATGAGTCTGATCCAGTAATCCGGCGTACCCATTGCCAGGCGGTAATCGAATCCGATGCCCCCGTCGGAAACCGGCGTCGCCAAGCCGGGCATGCCGCTCATCTCCTCGGCGATGGTGACGGCAGCCGGGTTCACCTGGTGTATCAGCTTATTCGCCAGCATCAGGTAAGTCGTGGCGTCCTGATCCTCGCTGCCGTCAAAATACAGTGCATATTCCGTAAAATCCTTCGACAGTCCGTGATGCGCATACAGCATGCTGGTGACGCCGTCGAAGCGGAACCCGTCCACATGATACTCTTCCAGCCAGTACTTACAGTTGGAAAGGAGGAAATGCATCACCCCGTTTTTGCCGTAATCGAAGCAAAGCGAGTCCCATGCCGGATGGTTGCGGCGGTCGTCGCCGTGAAAATACTGGTAAGGCGTCCCGTCGAAGATATTCAGGCCTTCGGCAACATTTTTCACCGAATGTGAATGTACCAGATCCATGATCACGCGCAAGCCCTGCTGGTGTGCCGCGTCGATCAGCGACTTGAAGTCGTCCGGCGTGCCAAAGCGCGACGACACGGCAAAAAAGTTGGATACATGGTAACCGAACGAGCCGTAATAAGGGTGTTCCTGTATGGCCATCAGTTGAACGGTGTTGTAGCCCGACTGCCTGATGTAAGGAAGCACCCTGTCGCGGTATTCGGCAAACGTGCCCACGCGGTATTCCTCGGTAGCCATCCCTGCGTGACTTTCGTATATCAGGGGCACGCGGCTGCATTCTCCGCACTGAGGCGCCGTCCATACGTATGGCTGTTCGGGATTCCAAACCTGTGCACTGAAAATCTTCGTCTGTTCGTCCTGCACGGTGCGGTTGGCATACGACGGGATACGCTCGCCCTGTCCGCCTTTCCAACATACCAACAGCCGGTACAGTTGCCGGTGGTGCAGCATGCCGGCCGGCAATTCCAGTTCCCAAACGCCTTTCGACAACGGTTTTAAGGCATATCCGGGATCGGTTTTCCAATTGGTAAACTCGCCGATCATGTATATGGCCGCGGCATTGGGCGCCCATTCACGGAATACCCACCCTGCGGACGTCCGGTGTAAACCAAAATAAAGGTAGCCCGTGGCAAAATCGGACAAAGAAACTCCCTGCGCCAGTTCCTTCTCTTTAGCGGCAGCGCGTACCTGCCGCTGTGCGATCTGCGCAGTAAACGGCTTTAGCCACGGATCATTCTGAACTAAAAGGGGAATTTCCATTGTTTCGGGTTTATGGTTTCGAGTTTCGATTAGATATATTCCGGTTACGGGGCTTTGTTCAGCTCGAAACTTCAATTAATCTTCATTTCATCCAGCAAATGCGTCGCTCCGGCGAATCTGTCGATGATAAATAATACATAACGTATGTCGACGCTAATGGTTCGCTGTACTTCGGGTTCGAATACAATATCGCCGCTCATCGCTTCCCAGTTGCCGTCGAATGCAATGCCGACCAGTTCGCCCCTGCCGTTGATAACCGGACTGCCGGAGTTTCCGCCGGTAATGTCGTTATTGGAGATGAAGCATACCGGCATTTCGCCGTTCCTGTCGGCATACCGTCCGAAATCTCCGGTTTCGTACAGGTCTTTCAGGCGGTCGGGTACTGTAAACTCCGGGTTGGCGCGGTCTTCCTTTTCCATAACCCCTTTCAGCGTGGTGTAGTAACTGTAATACACTGCGTCGCGGGGGAAATAGTCGTCTACCTTGCCATAAGTGAGGCGCATGGTGAAGTTGGCATCCGGATACCATACTTTGTCCCTGTCCATTTCGAGGATCCCTGCGATGTATTGCCGGTAACCCCTGCTGATCCGATCGTCGTTTGCGCTTAAACTGTTCCCCGTCATTTCGAGCGACCGGTAGATGGATTGGCCTGCCTCGTATACCGGGTCTTTTTGCAGGGCTTTCGCCGAAGGCTTTTTCAGGAAAGCGTCCACGCGTGCAGGATCGGAAAAGATAGACCTGTCGAACCACGCCTGTACGTACTTCCCGACGTCGCCCTTATATTTCCGAACGATGGTTTTATGGAAATCGGGATAGTATGCCTGCGGCACATCCGCGAAGTAGCGTTCCAGCATGGCTTCGGTCACTTCGCGATCCAGCGCCCGGTCATAGTCCTTGAAAAATTCGCCGGTCACATCCCGTGCCCTTTCCGTGAGCATCTTCACAGCATCGGGATCGGGTTTGTCCTTGGCCAGTTCGTCGTGCAGCATCCTGAAGCGCGAGGCGAAACGGGGCAGTTCGGCGCCATGGAACATACATTCTATCAGATAGCTGCATGCAAAGTTATGCGGACTGTTGGCCTCAATGCCGGTACGGATCAGTTGCAGCGCCTCTCCGTATCTGGCTTTGCGCCCGGCATCGGCGTTTACCCACCGGGTGAAGCGTTCTTCCCGTTCCGATTTGCGTCCGTATACATCCAGCCGCTTGATGCCCGCTATCTGGCCGATGGAATATTTCCAGTAGTTGCTCGAACCGGCGTATTTGGTGGCGTATTTGATACGTACCGCCGGGTCGGCATACATGTGGCGCTTCATGATGTCCTGTTTCTCGCCGCGGATCTTTACCCGTGCAGGCAGGTCGACTTTGAGGAGTTCGTCAACGCCGAAGGAAGTCATGTAACGGTCGGTACCGCCGGGATAACCCATCACCATCGTGAAGTCGTCCTTTTCGACGCCCTTCAGCGAGACGGGCAGGAAATGACGGGGTTTGAGCGGCACATTGTCGGGCGAATATGCTGCCGGCTTGCCATCGGGACCGGCATATACGCGGAAGATGCTGAAGTCGCCCGTATGACGCGGCCACATCCAGTTGTCGGTTTCGTTGCCGAACTTGCCGATGGACGAAGGCGGAGCGCCTACCATACGGACGTCGCTGTACACTTCGTATACCAGCAGGTAGAAGCTGTTGCCGCCGTAAAAGCTTTCCACGTTGGCCGTGTAGTGCGTATCCCCGACGGCGTCGCCGGTGATTTCGGCGCTTATCCTTTCGATGGCGTCGGCACGTTCCGTTTCGGTCATCCGATCGTTCAACCGGTCATTCACACGGAGGGAGACATCTTCGATACGGACTAAAAAGGTAACATTCAGGTCGGGCGTATGGATTTCTTCGCCCCGCGACCCTGCCCAGAAGCCATCCGAAAGATAGTCGCGCTCTACCGAACTGTGCTGCTGTATGGCGTCGTATCCGCAGTGGTGGTTGGTGAGCAGCAGGCCCTCGCCCGAAACGATCTCGCCGGTACATCCGCCGCCGAATATAACAACAGCGTCTTTCAGGCTCGAGTGGTTGATGCTGTATATGTCGTCGGCCGACAGGCGGCACCCCATTTTCTGCATGGCGCCGATGTTCAGCTCCTGCAAAAGCGGCAACAGCCACATACCCTCGTCGGCGCGCAGCGAACCGAAGGTTAACACGGAAATCAGGAAGGCGATGAATATGTTTTTCACGAGAATAAAATTGCTTGATGGAATATGAATATTTAAAAATTCAAATTTACGGAAACTTTCTGCACCTGCCAAAAGAACCGTGTAAAAAGATAGAAACGCCATGTAATAAATAATCGTTATCTTTGTGGCCATCATAACAAAAAAATTGCATCATGAGTGTAAGGTACAAAATCCGCTATGCGTCGCATCCTTCGGATGCCAAGAATTACGACACCAAAAAGCTCCGTGAGGAACACCTGGTGGAACGCGTGTTTGTGATCGACGAGATCAACCTGGTCTATTCCATGTACGACCGCCTGATCGTGGGTGGCGCTTTTCCTGTCGCCAGGCCGCTTGTGCTGGAAACCATCGACCCGCTGAAAGCGCCCAATTTCCTTCACCGGCGCGAAATAGGCATCATCAATACAGGCGGCGCCGGCAGGGTAAAAGTCGGCAACGAAGAATACGCGCTCCTCCACAAGGAAGCGCTGTATGTGGGTTGTGGCGACCACGAAGTTGTATTCTCAAGCGACAATGCCGCACAGCCGGCCAAGTTCTACCTGAATTCGGCGCCGGCGCATCAACCGCTGCCTGTACGCAAAGTAACCAGGGATGACGCTGTTGTTCTCGAACTTGGCTCGCTGGAGACATCCAACGCACGGCGCATCAACCGGATGCTGGTGCGCGAAGTGATCGAAACCTGCCAGCTGCAAATGGGGATGACCGAACTGCAGCCGGGCAGCGTATGGAACACCATGCCGGCGCATACGCATGTACGCCGCATGGAAGCGTATTTCTATTTCGAGGTGCCGCAGGGACAGGCTATCTGCCATTTCATGGGACAGCCCGACGAAACGCGCCACATCTGGATGAAAAACGAACAGGCGGTGATTTCTCCCGTATGGTCGATCCATTCGGCTGCCGGAACCAGCAATTACACCTTCATTTGGGGTATGGCCGGCGAAAACCTCGATTATAACGACATGGACACCGTTGCGCCCGACGGCCTGCTGTAGGTTTTTCCACCGGGACCCTTAACAAATAAAACAATGAAGAGCATCGTAAAATACATTCTCTACCTTTCAGTCATCATGGCTGCGACTGCATGCAATGATGACAATATCCGCGCCCCGTACCGCCCTGTGACCCTCCCGAAGATCAGCCGGCTGAATATCATCAGCGGGAGCGATTCCAGCGTTTTTATTTATAATACGGATATGATCCTGACTTCCGGGAGGGATAACAGCGAGGGAAACAGCGCCTGGAAAGAGTCATTTGCGATGGAATACCAGAACAGTCTCCTGACCGGCGCGACTTATGAATACCTGATGGACGAACGCAAGCAAACACGTAACATATCCTATAAACGGAATGATTTCAACATGCTGTCGACGATTGTAAGCGAAACGTGGACCAAGGGCCTGTCTCTTTCATACGACGAATCTTACCGCCTGATACAAATTTACATGAAGGACGGCAGTACGGAAAACCTTTACGTCATTACTTACAACGGGCCAAACGTGGCAACGGTAGAATTGCATCAAATTTCGGAAAACGGGGGAGAATCGGACACAAGGACAGAATATACCGCTTATGACTCGAATGCGAATCCATTTCATTTTTTAGTGAATGTTTTCCATGCGCCTGCCTTTGCATCGGCATACGGCCCCGTACGCTACGACAGTCTTCCCCTGGGGATGCTCCTGTCGGCCAACAATCCTACCGCATCCGTCAGTTATGTCAAAAACGGGGAGCATTGGGAAAATAACGGAACGCCTGTCGATTATATGTATGAATACGCGGATAATGATCCGGTGACCATTTCCGGCGGCGGAGTCTCCCTGGTCATCGAATACCACTAACCCGGAACTATGTACTTCTCCGCGTCCAGTATTTAATCAGGATAAAACCGAACAGCATACCGCCCAAATGGGCAAAATGGGCAATACTGCTTCCGGGCTGCAAAACGCCTAAAACAAGTTCAAGAGCGCCGTAACCGATCACCATCCATTTGGCTTTGATGGGGACGGGCAGAAAAATAAACATCAGCTGCACATCAGGATACATCATGCCAAACACAAGCAGGATGCCGAATATGGCCCCCGAAGCGCCTACGGTCGGGATGTCGAGGGTAGCCTGATACACCCGGTGCATCTGTTCCAGCGCCATTGCAGCATATTCCGGATCGCCCGGCGACAGGCTCCACTGGTTGAGAAAACCGTAAACGTTCTGGTTGAAGTGATCCTTATGCGCCTCAACGAAGTGTTTGAATATTTCAGGCGCCGGCGAATTGGCAAAAGCGGTAATCTCCGCAGCCATGCCCGAAAAAATAAAGTAATTGACCAGGGTATGCAGCGCTGCCGCACCAAGTCCGCAAAACAGGTAATAAAACAGGAACCGTTTGCCGCCCCAGGAATTTTCGACAGCCGTACCGAACATCCACAGCGCGTACATATTGAAAAATATATGCGGTATGCCGCCATGCATGAACATGTGCGTAATGAACTGGTATGGCCGGAAATAGTCCGATCCCGGATAATACAGGGCCAGGTGTCCCGTCAGGTCGAACCGGAATTGCGACCCGAACAGATAAGTAGCCGCGAACATCAATACGTTGATGATCAATAAATTTTTTACTGTCGGAGAAATTCTGTACATAAAGAATATGGTTTTGGCCCGTTCGTAAATCAATATCTTCATGAGACATCAAAATTACAAATCCGGCCTGCTGAATTAAAACGCCAAAGATAGACAGTTTCTGCAAACAAAACAAAGCCTCGCCCCCCGGCCTGGCAGCATACTTTTGACATCACCGTCGAAAAAAGATTTACCTTTGCCGGAAAAACAGAGATGGAAATGATTATATATATCTATTTTTGCAGGGAGATTGTAAACAGATACATTGCCGTCGACGTCAAACAGAATTGATATGAAACACATGTCTACCGTACAAACCATGCAGGGGAAAAAGGATGACCCGTTACTCTGGAACAGTTTCCTTTCAGGAGATGACCGGGCTTACGAATGTATCTATATGACCCATATCCAAAACATGTTTTCGTATGGCATGACATTCACAAACGATTGCGAATTAGTCAGGGACTGCATACAGGACCTGTTCACGCACCTTTACCGGAACCGGAGAAACCTGGGACCAACCGACAACATACGGCTGTACCTGTTTGCCGGGCTCAAAAACGCCATATTCAATACCCTCAGCCGGCAGGATACTCACCGGCGACTGATTCGCCTGTACAGAATGAATGAGCCTGTCGACGATTCCGAAGAAGACAGGCTGGTGGACAGGGAGGAGGAAACCATGCTGCAGGACAGGATTGCCGGAATCAAATCATTACTGACAAGTCGCCAGCAGGAAATCATTCATTACCGGTTCGTAGAAGACTTGAGCATCGAAGAAATTTCAAAGTTACTGGATGTTAATTATCAATCAATTGCCAATATTATTCAGCGGGCCTTGAAAAAAATCCGTCATTTTTATGCGAAACAGTAGGGGCGAACCTGTGTGTTCGCCCTAAACCTGTGTGTTCGCCCTAAACCTGTGTGTTCGCCCTGCATAACAATTTTACACCAGGCGCATGGTATAAAGAGACGTGGCATGCCACGTCTCTACAACCTGTTCGGCTACATTTCCATATCACAATTTTACACCGCGTACGGTATAAAACACTTTTGTAGAGACGTGGCATGCCACGTCTCTACTACTATTCTGGCTTTAGCCCCAGTCATTCTGGCTTTAGCCTAAGACATTCTGGCTTTAGCCCCAGTCATTTTGGCTTTAGCCCCAATCATTTTGGCTTTAGCCTAAGACATTTTGGCTTTAGCCTAAACTATTCTGGCTTTAGCCTAAATCATTCTGGCTTTAGCCTAAATCATTTTGGCTTTAGCCTAAACTATTTTGGCTTTAGCCTAAGACATTTTGGCTTTAGCCTAAATCATTTTGGCTTTAGCCTGAATCATTTTGGCTTTAGCCCCAGTCTATTCTGGCTTTAGGCCGGACTGCATCGCATATCAATCATGGTGTAAATTTGTTATGCAGGGCGAACACATAATAGGGCGAACACATAATGGGGGTGAACAATAGGGCGCACACGCAGGTGCGCCCCTACATTGCCGTGATTACCGCTGTCAATAATATCACAACGTAGGGGCGAACCTGTGTGTTCGCCCTAAACCTGTGTGTTCGCCCTAAAACAAATAATCCAGGCCGATATACAGCCCTGACTTTCCGTCGCGGCTGTCGGCGGCGCGTCCGCAGTTGATGTGCGCCACGAAGTTGTGGTTCAGCGCGCCCGAAATGCCTGCGCCATAGCTGAAATGCATCTTTTCACTGCCGCCTGCCGCAAACCAGTCACGGGCATCAGCATTGTCCGTATCGTACGAAAAGTCATACGGGCGCGTCACCTGCCCGAAATCCGAGAAAGCGGACAGCGCCAGGTATATATGCTGCTTCCAAAGGATTGTACGGAAGAATTTCCAGCGCAACTCCACATTGCCGTAAAACAGGTCGTCGCCTGCCACGCGGTTGCGCAGGATACCGCGCATGGTTTTGGCGCCGCCCAGCCCGTCGCGGGTGATGTTGGTGCTGTAGATGTACGGCAGCGCGTAGAAGGGTATTTTCCCGCCGATCTTCGGCTGGTAGCTCAGGCGAACGGCCATGCCGAGCACCTCGTCCACCAGTGTAAAGTACTGCCGGTGCGTGATGGCCAGCTTGGCATAACCCGGCTTGTTGCCCATGAACGAAGGCGCGACGAGCCACATGACCTCGCTCCAGATTCCGCGCATCGGGTTAGGCTCGTTGTCGCGCGTGTCGTACACCAGTCCGAGCTTGAACAGGTAGTGGTCGCCGCCATCCTTTTCGTCGTCACTGATCGCACCCCAGTCAACAAACCGGTCATACAGCAGCGACGCGTTTTCAGGCAGCTGCTCGTCTTCATTCCTGCCCCTGTTGAGCTGACGGACATCAACTGTGGCCACCCGGAAGCCGTTGTGTTCGAAACCCGCCATCCAGCGAAGCGCCTTCCCGATGATGCTTCCCTGGAAGTCGGCGCGCAGGCGCAGCATCCTGCGATCGTGACGATAAAATACGCGAGAGATATAGGCCGGGTTATCCCGATCCTCGAAATCACGGTTGTAGCGGGAGCGGTAACCGTTGAAGCCGTAAAAGTCGAGCGCCTGCTCGGTGAAATAGCTTGCTTCGGCGGTGAGCCGTATGTTGGGGATGAGGTATTCCGAGTCGTAGATAAACTGCCATAACCCGCTGCCCCTGGTAGTCCGGTTCCACTCGAGATAGAACGAGTGCAGGTATTTGGGATAGGTGGAGCCGTCGCCAAACAGGTAAAAATTCGTCAGGATGCCATATTTGAAACCGATGTCGGTATCAAAGGCAATGGCCGGCAGCGCGCCAAACGTCGGGCCGGTCTTGACATGTCGGGCAGAGTCGGCGGCGAGGCCGTGACAGATTGAAAAAACGAAAGTGATCGTCCCTATGGCGATTTTTCGTATCATGACCATTAAATATTGTGTTCGACTGGATACCTTCAATGATTTGGAAAAGCCTGCCGGATCTTCCGGATCCGGCAGGCGATGCTTTTACTGTTTGACGGAAAATTTGTAAACCGTCTGGGTGCGGTAGATTTGTCCGGGTTGCAGTATGGTCGACGGGAATGTCGGCTGGTTGGGCGAATCCGGGAAATGCTGTGTTTCGAGGCACAATCCTGCGCGGCGCACATATTTGGTGTTGTTTTTTCCGGTCAGCGTACCGTCGAGGAAATTACCCGCATAGAACTGTACGCCGGGTTCGGTGGTGAGCACTTCCATGAAGCGGCCGCTTTGGGGTTCGTATACAGTGGCCGCCAGCGCCAGCGAACCGTCGCTGTGGCGCAGCACCCAGTTGTGGTCGTATCCTCCGCCAATCCGCAACTGTTCAAAGTCAGCATCGATGCGTTCGCCGATCCTGTGCGGCTCGGTGAAATCCATCGGGGTTCCGGCCACGTCGGGGAGATTGCCGACAGGGATCAGTCCGGCGTCCACTTCGGTATACCTGTCGGCAAGGATCACCAGCTCATGGTCGGCAATGGTGGGCTGTTTGCCCGCCGAAAGGTTGAAATAACTGTGGTTGGTGAGGTTGCACGGCGTGGCCTTATCGGTAACGGCACGGTAGTCGATGACCAGCTCGTTGGCATCGGTCAGCGTATAAACAACGGTTACCTGCAGGTTGCCCGGATAGCCTTCTTCCATGTCGCTGCTGGTATAAGTCAGTTCAAGGGCATTGCTGCCAACAGGCCTGGCGTCCCATACCACGCGGTTGAAGCCGATGTTGCCGCCGTGCAGGTGATTTTTGCCATTGTTGGTTGCCAGGGTATACGCCACGCCGTCGAGGGTGAATTTCCCCTGAGCGATGCGGTTGCCGTAACGGCCAATAAGCGCTCCGAAGTTGGGATTGCTTTTTTCGTACTCGGGACTGACATAACCGTCCAGCCTGTCGAAACCAAGCGCTATGTCGCCCATTTGACCGTTCCTGTCGGGCACATGCAGTTCGGTAATGGTACCGCCGTATGTCGCCACTTTCATCACCAGACCATTATTGTTGGTGAAGGTGTAAAGTTCCACGGGCTGCCCCTTCAATTCCCCGAACTCCTCTTTTACAATGCCGGCTTTCGGCTTTTCCCCGCTCTGTCCGCCGCCGCACGAAACCAGGCTCATTACAGCCACTAATGCCAGCAGACACTGGCATATCATACTTTTAAAAATTTGCTTTGTCATATTTGAATGATAATAGATCATAAATTTAAATTACGCGCCAAAGATACACAAGTATATTGATATTCACAGCATCCGCCGGCAATATTTTACGAAATACAGCGTGGCATGCGTACCCGTCAGGTTCTTACCGGATGCGTTCTGCGCCAATTTTTAATTTTCAATTTTCAATTACTTCATGTACTTTAGCGGCGTTTTTTGTTTCGGGATGATACGAACCCTCCAGTTTGCAAGTCGGGACGTTCGTTTTTGTTTCTATAAAAGCCAAACGGAGTCAGTTCATCAAAATATATAATCAATGTCGTCATTACAGGTATTAGACAGTGTCAGATTAAATTTCAACCAGGGTTCATTAACCGTCATGAATGTCATTCTTGCATTTGTGATGTTCGGGATCGCCCTGCAAATGAATGTTTCCGATTTCAGGGATATGATCAGAAACCCGAAGAGTTTCATGGTTGGCGTCATTTCGCAGATTCTCCTGCTGCCGTTTGTCACGTTCCTGCTGTGCATGGCGCTCCGTCCGATTCTCTCGCAGTCGGTAGCCATGGGGATGATCCTGGTAGCCGCATGTCCCGGAGGTAACATTTCCAATTTCATCACCACCCTGGCCAAAGGCAATATTCCGCTTTCGGTGAGCCTGTCGGCGCTTTCCACACTGACCTGCGTGATGATCACGCCTTTCAATTTCTCGTTTTGGGGCAACCTCTATTCAAACGCCTCGAAACTGGTGATGCCTATCGAGATCGATTTCTGGGAAATGGCGCGGGTAGTGCTTATCCTGTTAGGGGTTCCTATTGTTCTGGGTATCCTTTTCGCCCGTTATTTTCCCAAGGCCGCCAAAAAGCTGATCAAGCCAATGAGTATCCTTTCCACCGCCGCCTTCATCGGTTTTATTGTTGCCGCCTTAGCCGCCAATTTCGGCTACTTTATGAAATATATCCACCTGATCGGCCTCATCGTCATCCTGCACAATGCGGCAGCCCTGATAACAGGGAACGGAATAGGACGGCTGGCGCATCTCCCGAAGCCGGACCTGCGTTCCGTCACCATTGAAACCGGCATACAAAACTCCGGGTTAGGTCTGGTGCTGATTTTCAACCCCAGGCTTTTCGACGGACTGGGCGGTATGGCCTTTGTTGCCGCCTGGTGGGGCGTATGGCATATTATCTCGGGGATGGGACTGGCTTACCTCTGGAGGTGGAAGGACAGAAGAGGCGAAAGGAAAGCGAAGAGCGCTCCCTGACAGCGGTCGATCAACCGTCAGCGGAGGAGAGAGGAATATGGAACCGGCACGGACGCGTATATATCCGGTCGACCGTAAAAAAAGGCCCGACAGTTTTCGAATCCTGTCAGGCCCCGGCGTATGAATCAATTCCAGCCCGGATTTTGTTTCAACTTGGGATTCAAAGTCAACTGGTTGGTAGGAAGAGGGAACAGATAATCTCTTCCCACATGAAACTTGAAGCCCTGTGTTCCTCCGTTCAGGGTGTTTTTGAAAATATTGACATATCCGTTGGCATCCGTTTGTAACGCACTGATCCGGTCGTCGAATACAGCCTGTCGCGACAGGTCGGGCTGCGCTTCAGGCAGGTAATCGGCAAATTTGAAACCCTGCCACTGCGCCAGCTTTGCGCCTACCGGTATTTTTCCGACAATGAGTTCGCCGGCAGCCGCCCAGCGCATGATATCATCCAGGCGGAAACCTTCGCAAGCCAGCTCTACTTTACGTTCGCGGCGTATTTCCTGAATCACCGGCGGAAGGGAAGAGAACTCGAAGTTAGGGTCGCCCGTAACCTGAACGGTCAGGTGCGGCATCTTTACCCGGTCGCGCAATTTGTTGATGCTCCTGTCCAGGTCGACTTGCGCAAGCTGTTCGAGTTCGGCTTTGGCTTCGGCGTATATCAAGAGCGTTTCGCCAAAACGGAAAAATATCAAAGCCTGTAAGCCCTGACCGCTGGAACGCGCGTCCGCATACCGGAAGTTGTGTCCCTTGTAAGTCTGGTAACCGGTAGGACAGGATTCTTCCTGATCCCAGCCGTCGAATGCCGGCGCCGTGAAGTAAAGCGGCGGCGTTGCCATTAACCAGCGATAATGCTTGCCGTCGTTGATCTGGATGGTTTGCGCCAAACGCGGATCGCGGTTCTCGGCTACCTTGACCAGGGTAGCATCGTCGTAATCGGGTGCAACAGGCGTTCCGTCGGCTTTCAGGTAGGAATCCGCCAGGTTTTTGGTAGCGCCTCTTCCTGCCCCGTTGCCTGCATAGCGGTCCCAGATGCTGGTCATCGAACCGACTTCGTATTTGCGCCAGAAAATTACTTCCCTGCTGGTTGCGTAATCTTCCTGATTGAACAGGTCGCGGTATCCGAACTCCTGTCCGACGTTGTCCAATGCAGGATAACCGCCCGTTTCGGACATGGTGATCAAGTCGCCCGACACTTTGGCCGCCTTTTCAAGGAATTTTACACTTTGATTGACGGCTGCCTTAAAATCGTCGTTTGCATGATACTTTTCCCAGGTTCCTTCGTAAAGGGCGATACGCGCCTGCAAAGCCATTGCGGTTTCCCTGGTGACCCTTCCCGTCCACGAGCCGCCTGCCCGCGCCGGCAGGTAGCTGATGGCGTTATCCAGATCCAGCATGATGGAATCGACCACCTGGTTGCGCGGCAAACGTTCCGAATAAAGGATATCCGACGTTGTGCCTACTGTGGTTGAGGCCCACGGAAGATCGCCATACCGCCGCAATTTGGTGAAATAGAAAATGGAGCGGAAAAAGAGCGCTTCGCCCACATATTGCTTCACGGCGTCGAACGATGCAAGCGCTTCCACCGATTTGTAATGATCCAGGAAATAATTGATGCTGCGCAACGATTCCCAGTCGCTGTTACCCCATCCGTCGCCATCGTCGGCTACTGTTTTTTCGCCGTTCATGCGCGTACTGTAAGAATACCGTACCTGGGTATCGCTTCCGTCGTCGGCATCCCACCCGTAAGGGCCTATCGAACCCCATCCGTCCTCCCTGGCCAGCAGGTCGTTCCGGCTGTACAGGTTATTAACGTACAGTTTCAAATCGTTGGTTGTCTTCCAGAAATATGTATCGCTGATTTTATCCAGGGGATACCTTTCCATAAACCCGTCGTTACAGGAGGTAAACGTAACGAACGCCAATATTGCTGTTATTCTTGTTATATTTTTCATTTTTTAACCTTTTAGCTGTTATCAAAATTAGAAGGTAACATTCACGCCAAATGCCCACGTTCTCCGCAAGGGATATACTTTCGCATCCGTATTGACAATTTCGGGATCGATGATTTTCATCAATTTTGTGAAAGTCGCCAAGTTTTCGATGTTCACGAATATCCTTACCTTCTGGAATTTAATCCTGTCGGTGATCTCCCGGGGAATCGCGTAACCCAGCTGGATGTTTTTCACGCGCAGGTAGGCCGTGTTTTGCAGATAGCGGGTTTGCGCCTGGAGGTTCTTGTCGGTGTTGAAATAAGCGCGGGGGAAATATCCATTCGGATTGTTTTCCGTCCATCTGTCGGTATGTTCCGTAAAATACGAAGATTGCCATTCACCGTTCGTAAAGCCCCAGAAGTAATTGGCGCCGGTGGAAAACATGATGTCCCGTTTGCCTGTGCCCTGAAGGAACACCGAAGCGTCAAAACCGTTCCATTCGGCATTGAGGGTTACGCCGAAGGAATAACGCGGCGTGGTGTTGCCTATGATCCGGCGGTCGCCCGGATCATCGACGGTGTTTTTGCCGATATCGAGTTTACCTTCGCCGCTCAGGTCTCTGTAATGCACGTCGCCCACGTACCAGTTGGCATTCAGGTACGACTGGTCGGCGCCGTCAATTTCAGCCTGATTTTTAAACAGGCCAACGGTCTCGTAACCCCAGATTTCACCCATCGTCATGCCGTCATACCACGTATCTGAAATCAATTTGGTGGGATTGTTGTATTTGACTACCTTTCCCACGTAATCACTCAACACTAAATTGACCCCGTAGGAAACCCTTCCGATTTGATCCCTCCAGCCAAGGGTGACTTCAAAGCCTTTGGTTTCCGTTTCCGCAGCATTCACGCGGGGCGCTCCCGTTCCCAGAAGAGCCGGAAGTTTTTCGCCGTAATCGGCAAAATCCTTTGAATCGCGTTTAAACCAGTCGAAACTGAAGTTGAGCCGGTTGTTCAGCGCAAGCAGGTCGACGCCGAATCCCAGCGTATTCACCGTGATCCATGTCAGGTTGTAGTTCACAAGTCCCGGCTGCCAAATGATGGATTCGCGACCGCCACTGAAAATATACCTGTTGCTGCTACCTGTCGGGGAATTGGTGTTCAGCGAAGGATAGAACGGATACCAGTTGCCTGTGAAGGCCTGGTCGCCCAAACTTGCCCACGATGCCCTCAGTTTGAAGCTGCTGACATACTTCCGGAGGGGTTCCCAGAAAGCTTCCCCTGAAGGCGCCCACGCAGCCGATACGCCCGGATAGAACTTGTAGCGCACATCCTTCATGAAACGTGAAGTTCCGTCGTACCTGCCGTTAAATTCCAAAAGGTATTTATCCTGATAACTGTAATTGATGCGTCCGAATGTCCCGCGGATGGCCAGCTGCGAAGCGTCGTCGCCTACATTCCGGTTGGTGCCGTATGTCATGCTCAACATGGTGATTTCATCCGAATACAGGTTGTCGTTCGATCCCTGCAAGTGGAGCCTGTCGTCCAATTCCTGCGTGAATCCGACCAGCGCCTTGAAATAATGTCCGCTGCCCAGCGTTTTTTCGTAGGATGTAAAAACATTCATCGTGTACTTCTGGTTTTTGTACATGCTGCGTTCAAAATAGTTGGGCGCAGTGCCGCCGCGGGCTACCCTCTCTCCGCTGGGGCGTACCGCGTAGAACGTTTTCCGGTGGTTACTGTTTTCGATGTACGTACCGGCGTATGTATAGTTGGCGGTAATATCCCAGCCCGGCAACGGACGGATCACAAATTCCCCCGTCAGGGAAGCGTTGTCGGTGGTTTCCTTCCTTCGTCCGCCATCGGTAAAACTCAATACTCCGCTGGCTACGGAATAATACCCGTCGGGATTCTTCAGCGGCACGGTAGGATAGGTACGGCCAAGCTGGTGGAAATAGTCATACGAATAACTGTTGCCACCGCTGACTTCGCTGTAGATAGCCGGCACATCGGTATATCCGCGAGAAAAAGCGCCCCGCAGGCCGAATGTAAGCCACTTGGTCAGGTTTGTCGACACATTGACACGGGCATTGTACCTCTGGTACGTATCGTTTGCCCAGTTGTACAGACCGTCCTGCTGTGTGTATCCCAAACCGACATAATAGGTGGACGATTCGGTTGCACCCGACGCGCTGATGTTATGCTGCTGGCTGAAACTGTTCTTTTTGAAGAAAATATCGAACCAGTCATTGTTGGCGTGAGCGGCATTCCACGAGTACCAGTTATCCGAAGCCGGATTTTTGATGGTTTCATCTGTCCTTTTTCCAGCCAGATACTCTTTGATGCGCTCGATCACATCATCGCCATACAGTTTTGCCGTATACCTGGAATTATCGCCCACTTCGTTCCACGTTTCCGCAAATTCCAGGGAGTTCACATAATGCGGCAAATTAATGGGCTGCGAAAAGCCGAAATTGTTGTTATAGGTAATGACCGGCTTCCCGGCGCGCCCCTTTTTCGTGGTGATGATAAGCACGCCGTATGGAGCGCTCGACCCGTAGATGGCTGCCGAAGCGGCATCTTTCAGGAAGGAGATGCTTTCCACGTCGTTCATCTCGAGGGTAGTGAGATCGCCGCCCTGCACCCCGTCAATGACCACTAACGGCCCATCCCTCCTGTTGGACTTGTTGCCGCTGTCGTCAATGTTGATGCCCGTATAGCCGCGCAGGTTGATGTCCTGCCTGGCGCCCGGCGCACCGTTGGACGTATAAATATTCACGCCTGCAACCTTTCCCTGCAAAGCCTGTGTCAGCGTGGGCACAGAGCGGTTTTCCAGCTCCCTGCCGCCGATATACCCGACAGAGCCGGTGAGGTTGGCTTTCTTCACGGTTCCATAACCCACAACCACTACTTCGTCGATCTGCTGAATGTCTTCACTGAGGGTAAGGTCGATCGTCGTGCGGTCGCCCACAGTAATTTCCTGCGAAACATAGCCGATGAACGAAAACACAAGTACCGCATCGGCATCCGGCACGCTGATGGAATACTTTCCCTTGCTGTCGGTAACCGTGCCCGTTACAGAGCCTTTAACGAGAACATTCACGCCCGGTAAGGGTTCGCCGGTATCGTCGATGATCGTACCGGTAACGGCGCCCTGCCGGAGAGTTGCTTCGGGAGTAACTACAATCAGGTTATTGTTTAAAATACGATACGTCAGTTCCGACTGATCCAAAACATGATTCAGTATAGACTCGACGGTCTTGTTTTTCATGTCGACAGTGATTCTTTTGTTGATGAAACTCAAGTCGTCGCTGTAGAAAAACCTGAACTCGCTTTGCGCTTCAATGGTTTTAAATACATCTTTTATCGTCACATTTTCCAAATGCACATCAAGATTTGTGGGTTGCGAATATGTGGTTGCGCTGCTCTCCAGCAAAAGGACTGTTAAAATGAAACAGACTAACTTCATGATACGAATGATTTGCGACCTTGTTTTTTGATATAAAAGGTCTTGATTTTGAAAATAATAATCCATAGATTTGTACTGTTTTTTATAATACGAATAAGGCCCTGGCTGATTGGGGAATCGAAAGGCCTTGTTGGATGAAAAACACTCTCTGATAATGCGAGACTTCTGTCTTGCATTATCTTTTTATGGCTTTGGCTTTGGCTTTTACATAGGCGTTTATTTTTTGATGAAACATGAACAATAAAAACCGTAGATCATTTTACTTCATACAAGGATTTATGCCTCTTCTCGAATTGATCGTTGCGGGATAATGTTACTTCATTCCCCCTGAGCAAAAAATTTACAGGCGCAGCTAACGCCAACGCCCTTAATACTTCTTCGATCGGTTCATCTGCGAAAGCGCCGTTAAATTTGTATTTAGGCAGATCTTTGTCTGCAAACCATATCTTTACATTGTAGCGGCGCTCCAGTTTGGTGGCGAACTTGCCAAGTTCCTCGCTTTCAATACGCCAGCGGTTATCTTTCCATGAGGTATGGATCATATAGTCGGTGGTCGCTTCTATTTTCTTTATTTTGGAAGCAATTACGTTTTCAGGGGCAACAGGTTCCGTATCGGCTGTTTTTTCACGGGATATTTCCTGCGGCTTTGTTTCGACCAGTAATTCATTGGTTTTCTTCACAAAGGTTAACCTTTGCCTGGGTTGGAGGATCAGGTCATTTACATCCAGTCCCGCTCCGTCTGTCCGCGACACTTCTACCTCGCCCTCCACCAGTATGGTTTCGACCGTTTCCTCGTTAGGATATGCTTTTATATTAAATGATGTTCCAAGCGCTTTGATGCATATTTTGGGCGTTTTTACCTCGAACGGCAACGACTTGTTTTTAGCTACCTCAAAGTAAGCCTCGCCTTCGAGCTGTACATGACGGTTATATTGTCCGAATTGAGTGGAATATAACAGCTTGCTCCCGGCATTGAGCCATACTTTAGTGCCGTCAATCAGTGTAACCTGCGATTTTGCGCCAAGCGGAGCTACAGTTTCATACCATGCCGTCGCCGGCTCTTTTCCAAGTTTTAAGTAAGGATAAGCGCCCATTCCCAAAGCGAAAACAACAGCCAGCATAGCAGCCATTTGCGGGATACGCAGCCGGATGGTGCGTTTTTGTTGCATGCGGCGTACCGGGTGTCTCCTGTATGGTTGTCTGTTTGTATCAGCCATCAAAAGTATGGCATCAAACATCTTTCGTTCACTGAAAAATGCCTGCCGATTTTCCGGTGAGGATTCGACCCAATGTCTGACCTGCTCTGTTTCGTTATCCGTAGCAGAGCCATCAAAAAACCTGTATAAAGTATCCTTATCCATTGATTACCAAATACGCCCATCAACTCATGTTTATGTGGCCTACAATAAGAATAGCAGTTCAGAAGAGGAAAACCCTAACCGAAAAATGTATTTTTTTCAAAAAAAATGTTTTCTGCGTCAATGAAGCAATTTGTCCGGCGATGTATCTTGACCCCGAAACAGGAAGGAATATTTGCTACTTCCGTAAAAATTACGACCTTTGCGCTCTCAAAAAGGACATTGACCAAAAACCTCAAAACATGATCTATTTTTTCCGTAATCAACTCAAAGAGATTATTGCCGTACAGACAGTTGACGGATTAACATCCGGCGCTGTTTCCAAACTCGAATGGCTTTTTGGCAAAGCAACCCTCATGGAAGCCACCGAAATAACAGGCTGGTTCGTGGGGCCACGCCGCGAGATGATTTCCCCGTGGAGCACCAACGCTGTGGATATTACCGTAAACATGAATATACAGGGCATTGTGCGTATCGAGCAGTTTGTGCCCGTCGCGCCGCCCAAAGAGAAAGCCCCGCGTAACTACGATCCCATGCTGCAAGCGCTTTACGAGAATCTCACTGCCACCATCTTCACCATCGACCGACAGCCTGAACCCATTCAATATATCGACGACATCGCTGCTTATAACCAGCAGGAAGGCTTGGCGCTGAATGTCGACGAAATCGCCTACCTCGAAGGACTGCAACAAAAGCTGGGACGCAAACTCACCGATAGCGAAATTTTCGGCTTCTCGCAGGTGAATTCCGAGCATTGCCGTCACAAAATATTCAACGGTCAATTCGTGATCGACGGCGAGGCCAAGCCGTCGTCGCTGTTTCAGATGATCAAACGCACATCGGCAGCGAATCCCAACCGTATTGTATCGGCTTACAAGGACAATTGCGCATTCATCGAAGGGCCGCAGGTGGAACGGTTTGTTCCCGAACATGGCGACCAGCCCGGCGATTTCGGCATACATCCCGAAGAAGCAGTCATTTCGCTGAAGGCCGAGACACACAACTTCCCTACCACCGTAGAACCTTTCAACGGTGCGGCAACGGGTAGCGGCGGCGAAATCCGCGACCGCGTGGCCGGTGGCAAGGGAGCCCAACCATCAGCCGGAACGGCTGTATATATGACTTCGTACCCGCGTTTCTCGGAAACGGGGCGCGTGTGGGAAAAAATACAGTCGCGCTCGTGGCTCTACCAGTCGCCACTCGACATCCTCATTAAAGCATCGAACGGAGCGAGCGATTTCGGGAATAAGTTCGGGCAGCCGCTTATCTGCGGAAGCCTGTTCACCTACGAACATATCGAAAAGATGAAGAAATACGGGTTCGACAAGGTGATCATGATGGCCGGAGGCGTGGGCTACGGACGCAAAAGCGACAGCACAAAGGATACGCCCGAACCGGGCGACAGGATCATACTGCTCGGCGGCGATAATTACCGCATCGGAATGGGAGGCGGCGCCGTATCATCGGTAGCAACGGGCGAATATGCCAACGCTATCGAACTGAACGCAGTGCAACGCTCGAACCCCGAAATGCAGAAGTGCGTCGTCAACGCCATCCGCGCGCTGGCCGAGAGCAAGCATAACCCCATTGTGTCCATTCACGACCACGGCGCCGGCGGTCACCTCAACTGCCTGTCGGAATTAGTGGAAGCCGTCGGCGGAAAAATCGACATGAGCCGCCTTCCGATTGGCGATCCGACACTTTCCGACAAGGAAATCGTGGGTAACGAATCGCAGGAACGTATGGGTTTGATCTTGAAGGAAAAGGATGTGGAAACACTCCGCCGCATAGCCGAACGCGAGCATGCGCCGATGTACGTGATCGGCGAAGCCACGGGCGACCACCGGTTTACGTTCGAAAACCCCAAAACGGGCGAAAAGCCGATTGACCTGATGCTCGAAGACATGTTCGGAAACACGCCCAAAACGGTGATGATCGACAGTACCCTTCGCACGGAGTTCGAACCCATTGTGTATGAAAAAAACAAATTGCAGGAATATCTCGAAAGCCTCCTGCAATTAGAAGCTGTGGCCTGCAAAGACTGGCTCACCAACAAAGTCGACCGTTCCGTAACGGGGCTGATTGCGATGCAGCAGACGGCCGGCGAAATCCAACTGCCGCTAAACAACCTCGGCGTAGTAGCATTCGACTATCAGGGAGTAGCCGGTATGGCAACCTCCATTGGCCATGCACCGGGCATAGCGCTGCTCGATGCACCTGCCGGTTCGCGCATGGCCATTGCCGAAGCGTTGACAAATTTAGCGTGGGCGCACCTGGACGGCGGTATCAAGGCTGTATCGCTCAGCGCCAACTGGATGTGGCCATGCAGGAATCCCGGCGAGGATGCCCGCCTCTATAGCGCGGTGGAAGCAGCCAGCGAATTCGCCATCGACCTCGGCATCAATATCCCCACGGGGAAGGACTCGCTGTCGATGACACAGAAATACCCCGACGGCGAGGTAGTGTACTCGCCCGGAACCGTTATTATATCCACCGTGGCGCAGGTAACTGATGTCCGTAAGACAGTGCGGCCCGTAATAGATAGCGATCCGGTATCACACCTCATTTATATCGACTTGTCGTGCTCGCCTTTCGCTTTGGGTGGAAGCTGCTTTGCGCAAATATTGGGAAAAACAGGAGACACCGTTCCAGATATTACCGACACGGCTTATTTCCTGAAAGCATTTGATGTGGTACAACGCCTCATCGGCAAGGAGATGATTGTGGCAGGCCATGATGTATCGTCGGGCGGCCTGATCACTACGCTGCTCGAAATGTGTTTCGCCAACCGCGAGGGCGGTATGGAGGTCGACCTGACGGAAATAGCCCGCGAACATGGCTGCGAAACAGATATTATCCGTGTGCTGTTTGCCGAAAACCCGGCGCTGATCCTGCAAATACGCGAAGCCGACAGCGTGAAGGTACACGAAACATTTGGGCAGTCAGGCATCAAGGCGCATACCATCGGCAAACCAATCCCGAAACGCATCGTCCGCCTGTTCTGCGAAGGCGAAAAATACAAATTCGACATTGACCGGTTGCGCGACCTGTGGTTCAAAACCTCGTATCTGTTCGACTGCCGCCAAAGCGGTAAGAAATCGGCTACCGAACGATTCAGTAACTATAAATTCCAACAGTTGGAGTATAAATTCCCGGCGCACTTCAAAGGTTCGCTGGCACAATACGCTATTGACCCGCACCGCACCGCGCCTACAGGCATCCATGCAGCCATCATCCGCGAAAAAGGCTCGCAATGCGACCGCGAAACAGCCTGGATGATGCACCTTGCCGGAATGGATGTGAAGGATGTGCACACTTCCGACCTGATCGACGGTCGCGAAACGCTCGACGAGGTGAATATGATTGTGTTCGTGGGCGGATTCTCCAATTCCGACGTTCTGGGTTCAGCCAAAGGTTGGGCAGGCGCCCTGCTCTACAACGAAAAGGCAAAGTCGGCGCTGGACCGTTTCTATGCACGACCCGACACGCTGAGCCTTGGCGTCTGCAACGGATGCCAGTTGATGATCGAATTGGGCCTGATCACGCCCAACGATGAGCAAAAGCCCCGGATGGAGCACAACGAGTCGCACAAGTTCGAAAGCGCTTTTGTGAACGTCACCATCCCCGAAAACAAATCGGTAATGTTGCAGTCGCTTGCAGGCTCGCGGCTTGGTATCTGGGTGGCTCACAGCGAAGGTAAATTCGTCCTGCCCTTACCTGTGGAACATTACAACGTAGCTATGAAATACAGCTACGAGGCATATCCAGCCAACCCAAACGGTTCGCCGCAAGGAATTGCAGCCATTTGCAGCGACGATGGCCGCCACTTGGCCATGATGCCTCATTCCGAGCGCGCCATATATCCTCAGAACTGGCCGTATTACCCGGCTTCGCGCCAACACGACCAGATAACCCCGTGGGTGGAAGCGTTTGTGAACGCCGCGGAATGGATCGGAAAAAATAAAAGGTAAGAGATCAAGAAATAAATATATATTTTGCTGTGAAGAAGAATACCGACAAACAAGGGGTTTCCGCGATGAATCAAAAATTTGAAAGAGCCATTGACGCGATTGATAAAGCCAACCGGATTGCTTTTGCGCCGTTTGTATTCCAGGCAGCGCGTTCGCTCAAAAACCTCGGGATTTTGGCGGTTGTTGAAGCAGCTAAAGACGCAGGGTTGCCGGCAGAGGAAATCGAAAATCGCACCGGGATATCGCATTATGGCGTCCGGGTATTATGCGAAGCCGGATTAGCCATTGGGCTGTTGACATCAAAGGATGAGAAATACTTCCTTACCAAAACGGCGCATTTCTTCATGCACCACCCGTTTACCATTGCCAATGCCGACTTTGCCAACGATGTATGTTACAACGGACTGTTCCGCCTGGAGGATTCTATCAAAACAGGTAAACCCGAAGGATTGAAAGTATTCGGCGAATGGAACACCATTTACGAAGCGCTTTCGCAACTTCCCCCCAAAGTGCAGGAAAGCTGGTTTGGGTTCGACCATTACTATTCCGATGTGTCTTTTTCCGAATGTTTGCCTCTGGTATTCGATGAAAAGCCGGAACGTTTGCTGGATATAGGCGGTAATACCGGAAAGTTCGCCTTACAGTGCCTCGGTTACAACGACCATGTACAGGTAAGTATCGCCGATCTGCCCGGCCAGTTGGAAATGGCCAAAGCCAATACTGTTGCAACGCCTTATGCCGGAAGGCTTTCGTACATCGAAACCAATTTGCTGGATGCGTCACAAACCTTACCCCGCGGTTTCGACGCGATATGGCTGAGCCAGTTTCTCGACTGCTTTTCCGAAAGCGAGATAGTCTCCATCCTCACCCGTTGCGCCGCTGCAACGGATGACCATGCCAGCGTCTTTATCCTGGAGCCGTTCTGGGACAGGCAGCGTTTTGCCACCTCGGCCTTCTGCCTGATGATGACTTCGCTGTATTTCACGTCCATGGCCAACGGCAACAGCCAGATGTACCGCTCCGACCTGTTTTTCTCACTGATTGAAAAAGCCGGGTTACGTATTGAAAAGATAACGGATCACATCGGAGTAGGGCACACATTGCTGAAATGCAGGAAAAACACAAAGACATAGAAAGCAAAAGACAGATAGATGCACGCTTGGGCCGGATCATAATGCCAATAAACGGTGATCCACATTCCCGTAGCCCTGTTTATTATTTTATACCATGCGCGGACTAAAATTGTGATATAAAAATGTAGCCGGACCTGACAGGGTGGGAACGGCAAATTTCTGTATCAGCCCTGCCACATAGCTGATACTCCTTTCCCGCCACCGGCAGGAAGTCGTTGCTCGCCGTCAAAAAACTTCCCGCCACCGGCAGGGAGTCATTACCGGCAGGAAATCACTTCTCGCCACCGGCAGGGAGTCATTGCCGACAGGAAAGCATTTCCCGACACCGGCAGGGAGTCATTACCGACAGGAAATCACTTCCCGCCACCGGCAGGGAGTCATTGCCGGCAGGAAATCACTTCTCGACACCGGCAGGGAGTCATTGCCGACAGGAAATCACTTCCCGCCACCGGCAGGGAGTCATTACCGGCAGAAAAGCATTTCTCGCCACCGGCAGGGGGTCATTACCGACAGGAAATCACTTCCCGCCACCGGCAACGACAATGTTCGCCCTAAACCTGCGTGTTCGCCCCATTATGTGTTCGCCCTGCATCACAAATTTACACCGCGTACGGTATAAGATGCTTGTGTCGAATCCATCATCTTGCGAATGCAGCAAGTAGAGGCGCAGGAAGTATGCGAAGATCTTCGCACGGAAGAATCACACCTGCGAGAAACGTTCCCTTCAACTTCCGGTTGATGCAATAAATATATGTTTCTAATGAACCTGTTTTTACGAAAAATATGGTTGTAATAAGATGATATGCTGTTGCTTTCGATGATTTCTTTTGCATAAAGTTCAAATGAAATTCGGTTGATGTAATAAATATGCGTTATCTTTGTGCTTTGACAATCGGGACAATGGAGGGGGGTTATTGTGATTTGCATTTTACAAAATACTCCTTTTGTACCTGATTGACAAATTTTTATAGCAGCATACTTTTTTACATCACCACCAAATAATCGTATCATGTCCAAAATCTTATTGACCGTATTATTTACATGTTTCTGTTTTACAGTGTCTGTTCGCGGACAGGATCAATACAGCTACCGTGGTTTCGATTCGCCGGTCAGTGTTACACAATATGGCGGCTATTATTATTTGTCCAGTTCGGGTAACAATTTCGGTACAGCCATCAAGGATGGCGACGGATATATTTCGCGCATCAAAAGCGATGGCAGCCAGGAAGAAGTTACTTTGAAATATATTACGGGATTGAACAATCCACGAGGCATATACGCCATCCAGGGAACGCTTTACATTTGTGATATCGATCAACTGATTGGCATTGACCTGAAATCCAAAAAGAAAGTATTCGAGTTGAGCTTCGCAAAGGAAAACGTGACCCAGCTAACAGATATAGCGTCTGCTAACGACAAAATTGTTTATATTTCGGCAACCGATATCAACACCATATTCGAACTGGATCTGTCGGCAAAAAAATATGTCAAATGGACAGAAAACACAGTTCCTGCCGGATTGCTGATCGCGAACAACCAAATGTATGTATGCAGCATGGGTACGGACAGCCTCCCTAACGGAAAATTAGGCGTTATCGACATGAAAACAAAGAGATACGCCCAACTGACCGACGACGAAGGTTATTTCTGGGGCTTGGCGCTCAATGGTAAGAGATTGTACTACAGCGATTGGATGCAGTTTGCCAAACGTGGCGTGATTAAATGGGTTGACCTGGATACCAAATCGACCGGCCAGGTGAAACTTACTTCAAAAATTGGCGGGCCGGCCGACTTTGTGTATGATACCCGTAACGATATATTTATTATCCCGGCCGTGTTGGAGGATGTTGTGTTTGGGGCTATGGGTTTCAAATAAAGGAAAAAGTCGGAGCCCCTCTCCTACCCTGTCTTTCAAAAAACAGGCGATATTTTCGCACGGCGCAGTTTTGCGTATTGCCCGGCTTTTACCAGAGTTTCATATTCATCGCCTCCCGGACTTCCGCCAGCGTTTGTTCGGCAACGTTTCTTCCATGTTCTATGCCGCGCCTGAGTATACTTTGAATGTACTGTTTATCTTTCTCCAATTGAATCCTTTTCTCCCTGATGGGTGCAAAATAAGTATTCAGAGCGTCCGTAGCGACTTCCTTCAGTCTTTTAGCGCCGGCATCACCGATTTCGCCGGCAAGTTTTTCCGGGGAAGTATCCAGGCAGAGGGCCGAAATGCGCAGGAGGTTCGCCACTTCCGGCCTGTTTTCCGGGTCGTAGGTAATGAAGCGTTCCGAATCTGTTTTTGCGGTTTTCACCATTTTCAGGGTCTCTTCGGCGGTCGATTTGATGGCGATGGAATTATTGCGGCTCTTGCTCATTTTCTGGCTTCCGTCCAGTCCCAGTATCATGGGCGTTTCGCTCAGCAGCCCGAACGGCTCCCGGAAAACAGGCCGATACTTGTTGTTGAAACGACGGGCGATCGTCCTTGTGAGTTCGATATGCGGCAGCTGGTCCTTGCCGACGGGAACGATATTGCTCTTGCAAAATAATATGTCGGCTGCCTGATGTACCGGATATACGTACATCCCGGCATTGATGATGTTCTGGCTCGACGCCGATATTTCTTCCTTGATTGTCGGATTGCGGTTTAATTCCGAATTGGACACCAGCGTCAGGAAAGGCAGCAGTAACTGGTTGAGTTCCGGTACGTGGCTATGGGGAAAAATGTATGTTTTGTGCTTTTCCGGGTCAAGGCCGCACGCCAGGTAATCCACTGTCAGCGCATATACATATTCGGAAATCCGGTCAAAGGCATCCCTGTCGGTCAAGACCTGATAGTCGGCAATCACGATATAGGTTTCCACGCCGAGATTCTGAATCCGGACTCTGTTCTTCAGCGACCCGAAGTAATGCCCGATATGCAGGTTGCCCGTCGGCCGGTCGCCCGTGAGCACCCGATACTTCGAGGGGTTAGCCGTGATGTCTTTTTCCAGCTCCTTACTTCTCTGCTGGGCTATCTCGAATGTGGCGTAATTTATTTCGCCTGTTATATCCATTTTCTCAGTTATATCTTATTTTAAAAACCGGTGCAAACATACGTGAAAAAGTTCGGTTTTACAAATGCATGGCTGTTTCCGGCTAAACGGCTATTCAGAAGTTGATGATCAGCCAATGATCAAATCGATCCATCGCACGGTAAAGTTTCGTACCAAGGATGCGTTGCTGTTCCTTCTTCGATTTCTCTTCCAACTGTTGGTATTGGCCGGTATTTCCGGTATAGGCGTAGTCGGTTTGTCGGGTGGCTGCCTGTCGCCACACTCCGACAAGAATAAGCAGTACAACCGGGAAAGCGATGATCCCGGTTCGGAAACGGGTATGCCTGGCAACGGCGACAAGCAGGATATTCAAGCATGTACCCGCGCTGATGATGAGAAACATGTCATAGTTGTTCCACCACCAGACCGCGCCCCATCCGCCTGCATAGCCTGCGTATGGCCAGAACAGTCGCACGCCTCCCCATACGGACGCCGGCGTGATCAGGTCGCCTGCGACATGGGCCAAACATCCCGATACAAAGACAAGGTAGACGGGTAAGCCGGTTTTAAGATACCGGCTAAAAGGCTCTCTCTGCTGTCGCCGTCGCAACCGGTGATACAGGTAAGCCAGGCATCCCAGCAAAAAGCCAGCCATGACGGCGGCTGCAATGGAGTGGAAGAAGCCGTGATGTGAATACCAGAACTTCCCGGAATAGATTTCCTTGCCCGTGTGCGCCAGCCCGAACCATTTCCCGATGGTAGCATCGAACCTGCTCCAGAGGCTGATGGCGTCGATATCCGGGAAAGCGCCGCCCAGGGCTCCCACAGCAAGTATGCGGGGCGCGGGGATGATCTTCGAGTTTGCAGAAGCAATAACGCTGCTTACAGCGATTCCCGAAATGATATGCGTGAGAAGATCCATGTCAGTTTCTTTTATCTACGCCCCACATCAGTTTGTTGCGCAGGGTAGTATAAAAGGATGCCGATTTGACGATTTTGACTTTAAACCCGGCCCGCTGAAGTTCGATCTCGGTACCGCCGATACATTCGATGGAACGCGAATCGAGCGAGAGGGTAAAACTCCGGTCTTTGTCGCGGCACTCGGCTTTCAGCCTTAACGTTACGTCATCGGGGATCACCAGCGGACGTACATTCAAGTTGTGGGCTGCAATGGGCGAAATGATAAAGTTCTGTGATCCGGGCGCTACAATCGGTCCGCCTACGCTCAATGAATAAGCCGACGATCCGGTTGGGGTGGATACAATCAAGCCGTCAGCCCAGTATGAATTCAGAAATTCATCGTTGCCCCAGGTGTGAACGGTGATCAGCCCGGCAGCGTTTTTCCGGATCACCATGTCGTTCAAGGCATACGGGAAACTGTCGGCGGGTTGTCCGTTGATGGTTGCATACATCAGGGTACGTTCCTCAACAGGCAATTCGCCGGCCAACAATTTTTCGATCGATTCCTGCAAATCGTCGCCGGTAATATGCGCCAAAAAACCGAGGCGGCCTATGTTGATCCCGATCACCGGTATGCCGCTATCGCGGATAATGTTGATTGAATTGAGAAATGTGCCGTCGCCGCCCACGCTAACCAGGAAACGCGTACCGGAAGGGAGATCGTCATATCCGCGAAAAGTACGGATGGCGCCGCTGACTGTTTCCGGCAATGAGGCCAGGAAATCGTACAGAGGCTGATGCACCAACACATCAGCGCCCGCTTGCGCCGATATTTTCAACAACCGGCGAATGATCCCGGCGCTGCGTTCATCAAAGGTCTTACTGTAAATTGCGATCATAAAAGAAGGTGAAGAACGATCGTTTATACGTTGAGATACATCATAAACTGGTCGTAATTGTTGCGCAGAATATCCCCATTGCGGCTACTGCTTTGGAACGAAGCCTTGATCGTGTAACCGTACCGCAGGAACGACCGGATGATGAACGTCAGGTCTACCCGGTTGATTTTCAAGGTTACTTCCATCTTCATCGAATCGGCGGGCGATGTAATATAGCTGCTCAATATTTTTGCATCGTTATCTTCAACAATGCGTGCTATCTGCGTCAGCGAATAATCGTTGGTATTCAGTTCGAGCACGATAATCCCTCCCGGCATGTTCACGAGCGTGTCGCCAATGGATCGGATCAACTGTTGAACAGTGATCACTCCGAGGTACTTTTGCTTGTCCGTCAACACGGGTACAGCCGTCAGGTTAAGCCGCGAAACCAGCTCGATTACTTCGTACAGATGCTGGTATTCGTATACAAACGGGCCAAAAGGAGAAAGAGGATATTCGCCCACCGGCAGGTCCGCCCTGTTACAGTCGAAGATATCCGCATCGGACACCAACCCGAGAAGGTCGTCCTGATTCACCACCGGCAAGTGCGAAATACCAAACGTTTCCATCCGGTGCAGTCCCTGATCGCCGGTGTCGGACGACTGCAACGGCGATATTACTTCTGATATGAGATCCCTGGCAAGCATACCCGATTATTCATTATTGCCCCAAAGATACGTACTTATTTTCGAATAAAATGACAATTTGATGTAATTGGATCAATATTACAAAAAAAACAGTACTTTTGCGAACCATTAATTTTATTGATGCTCAGAATACCGTGATTTTCGAAAGCTTAAGATTAAAAATAGCCCGGGTGATTCTTCGCAGGAAAGCGGCAAAGATGAAAAGGCAAAAAATATTGTTCGATTTTGCTTCGGCAAAATATGTCGGTGTGTTGTGTGCGCCCCAGGACGAGGCAAGTACCGGGCATTTAAAGATTTTTTTGCATTATCTTTCGCAAAAAGGCATTAAATATTCGGTGTTTGGATATTTCGACGGGAAAAAGATACCTGAAAATTTTCTTTACTGGACGGGAATGGATTTCATGACGCGTCAGGATTTGAATTTCTTTTTTGTACCTAAAAGCCCGATGGTTGACAAATTCATCAGCGAACCGTTTGATATGCTCATTAATTGCAACCTTGCCGATTATTTCCCGATAGAATATCTGTCGCAACTGTCGATGGCAAAATGTAAGGTGAGCATCATGCGCGAGGACGAATCGTGCTACGACCTGATGATTGACATTCAAAAGAACCCAACCATTGAGTATTTCCTGAAAAATCTTGAAGTATATCTGTCAAATCTAAGACATCCTCAGTAAAAGAAGATAAAAACGTTATAAACTCAATATATGTTATTTACAGGCGCCGGTGTGGCCATCGTTACACCTTTTAAAAATGACAGGACAGTAGATTTTGACGCATTGCGTCGGATCGTAAACCATTGTATTGACGGGAAGGTTGATTACATCGTAGTGTTGGGCACCACGGGCGAATCGGTAACTTTGAGCGCCGGCGAAAAAGCGGATGCAGCCCGTTGCGTGGTCGATACAGCGGCGGGTCGCGTACAGGTGGTGATCGGGATTGGCGGCAACGATACGGCACAGGTAGTCGATGCCGTTAAGCATACCAACTTCGGCGGTATATCCGGTTTGCTGTCGGCGACGCCGTCGTACAACAAGCCCGCACAAGCCGGCTTGATTGAGCATTACAAAGCCGTAGCTTCCGTAAGCCCCGTGCCGGTGATTCTGTATAACGTGCCGGGGCGTACAGGCGTTAATATGACCGCCGAAACAACGCTCACGCTGGCGCACGAAGTGCACAACATCGTTGCTGTCAAGGAGGCATCGGGCATGCTGGCACAAATGATGCGGATCATCAAAGACCGTCCGGGTAATTTTTCGGTAATTTCGGGCGACGATACCGTCTCGCTTCCTTTGATGGCGCTGGGCGCGCAGGGGGTCATATCGGTTGTTGCCAATGCTTTTCCACGGGAAGTATCGACCATCATTCGCGAATCTCTGGCCAGCAACTACGCCGCGGCACAGGCAACCCAGTACGCAATGCTCGACCTGCTGGACGCCCTGTTTGCAGAAGGGAATCCTTCGGGAATCAAAGCGGCGCTCCATGTCCTGGGACTGTCGCAAAATGTGCTCCGGTTGCCTTTGACGCCGGTGTCGCAAAAAACATACGATCAATTGGAATCACTTATTAAAAAAATGAAAGTATAACCGAAGGCCGCAAGTCCTGTGGCAACCTTCCGCAGGACCCGGCCCGCAAACCAATCGACTGATGAGCGGCATCACCCTGTTTCAAGTCGCTGTGTGGGGAATAGTTGTTCTTACGATATTTGCGGCAAGTACCGGCGCTTTGAGAATGCAAAATAGAATCTGGAAAATGGCTTTAAAAGATATTACCCCTCAAATCTGGAAATACTTTGAGGAAATCTGCCGCATACCGCGGCCATCGAAAAAAGAAGAGAAGATATGTGCATATATCCGGCAGTTTGCCGACCATCAGCGGCTGGTATGCAAACAGGATGAAGCAGGAAACATACTGATCAGTAAACCCGCCACGCCGGGCAAGGAACACAAACCGACCGTGATCCTGCAAAGCCACGTAGACATGGTTTGTGAGAAAGACAGCAGTGTACGCCACAATTTTAATGCCGACCCGATCCGCTGTTATATTGACGGCGACTGGATGAAAGCCCGCGGCACTACCCTGGGCGCCGACGATGGGATAGGAATGGCGGCGATGCTGGCCATATTAGCCGATCCGGACATTGCGCACGGTCCGATTGAAGCCCTCTTTACCGTGGACGAAGAAACGGGACTGATAGGCGCTCATGCCCTGCAAACAGGATTTCTTACCGGAAGCACTCTGATCAACCTCGATTCGGAAGATGAAGGCGAGCTGTTCATTGGCTGCGCCGGAGGAATCGATACGGTCGCAACTTTCAAGTACGAGCATCATGAAATCCCGCCGAATACCATTGCCTACAAACTTGCTATCAGTGGGACGACCGGCGGGCATTCGGGCGACGACATCCATAAACGGCGCGGTAACGCCATCAAGATACTCAACCACCTGTTGCTGGACAGCTCGAGCCTTTTCGGAATATCCATCTATCGCTTCGAGGGCGGCAATCTCCGCAACGCCATTCCCCGAGAGGCTATCGCCATCATCGCAGTAGACAATCATTACCGCAAAGAATTCGAACAGTACTGCGCCGGCGAGGCGAAATTGTGGAAAGAAGCACTGATGACAACATCTCCGGGATTTCGCTTCACGATTGAATCGTGCGACATGCCCACGCACATCATGGACATCGTCAGCCAGTCGTGCCTGCTCCATTCCCTGGCCCTGTGCCCCTCGGGCGTGGTGGCGATGAGCGAAACAATACCCGGATTAGTGAGCACATCCACCAATATAGCCTCGGTAAAATTCACCGGGAAGAAAAAAATAACCATCACTACCAGCCAGCGGAGCGATCGCGAGGAAGCCAAGTCGAGCATCAACAAGCGCGTCCGCAGGATTTTCGCCATGATGGAAGCCGAAGTGAAAAGCTCGAACGGTTACCCGGGATGGACTCCCAATCCGGAATCACCCATTCTGGAAACCACCAAAGCCGCGTACCGGGAGCTGTTTGGACGGGAACCCGCGGTGAAGGCCATACATGCCGGTTTGGAGTGCGGGTTGTTTCTCGAAAAGTATCCCCGACTGGATATGATTTCATTCGGGCCAACCATCAAAAATGCACATTCGCCCGGCGAGCAGCTTCACATCCCGAGTGTAAGGCGCTTTTCCGATCTGCTGCTCAGGGTATTGGAAGACGTGAAGAACGAAGAATGAAGTGTAGCCCTGTCAGCGGTTTTGACGATGACCGGGGCAATATTGAAAATAATTTTGAATTTTGAATATCATCGCAAATGAAAACAATCAAATATCTGTTAATAATCGCCATTATATCCACAATGGCAGCATGTAAAAAAGATTATACCGGTCAGTGGGTTTCGATCAGGCCCGGCAAAACATTAAAAGGCTGGAAAACGGACGGCAGCAGGACGGATTTTGGCTACTCGGGCGATACCCTGCTGTTAACCGGACGGAGCACATTCTATTATTCGGGCAGGATACACGAAGCACGCTTCAGGAACTTCGAATTACTTGCCGATATCAAGACCGGGCCGGATGCCGTTGCCGCTCTGTGGTTTCATTCGGGCGACGCATCGGGATACCAGGTGCTCATCAACAATACGCCGACCGGCGAAGAACACCGCAAGACCGGCAGCCTCGGCTCTGTCCGCAACATCTATAAAAGCATGGCGGCCGACGGCGAATGGTTCACCCTGTATGTGAAGGTAGTGAAAAAACATATCACCGTTAAGGTGAACGACCTGCTGGTGGTGGACTACGTGGAACCCGACGAACCCTACCGGATGGATGAAAACAGGGGGATGCGGATTGCACAGGGCACATTCGCCCTCAGCAGTTACACCGACAGGCCGGTAATGATCAGCAGGCTGGATGTACGGCCTCTGCCCGACAGGGAAAATCCCGAACGTACGGATGCCGCAGATGAACGGAAGGATGAGATCATCCGTCTGCAACAGGTCAATTTCCCGGTAATCGACTATCATGTCCACCTGAAAGGCTGGAACCGGGAACAGGCCATGGCTCATTCGCGTAAAACAGGAATTTTCTACGGCATTGCTCCCAACTGCGGCATCGGTTTCCCCGTTACTTCCGACGCCGACATTGATGCGTACCTCGATACAACCCGAAACATGTCGTGTTTCACCGCCATGCAGGGCGAAGGACGCGAATGGCCAGCCACTTTTTCGGCAGAAGCCCGCGAAGAGTTCGATTACGTATTTACGGACGCCATGACCTTTACCGACCACAAGGGACGCCGCACGCGCCTGTGGATGCCCGACGAGGTATGGATCGATATTGATCGCGAACAGTATATGGACATGATCGTCGACCGTACCGTAAAGGTATTGAAGGAAGAGCCGATCAGTATTTATGTCAATCCGACCTTCCTTCCCGAGCAGATGATGCCCGATTACGACAGCCTTTGGACGGATGTCCGCATCGGCAAGGTGGTGAAAGCGCTGGCAGCGAAAGGTATTGCGCTGGAAATCAATGCGCGGTACTGCATTCCCCATGAAAAGATGATCCGTGCAGCCAAGGAAGCAGGCATACGCTTTGCCTTCGGCACCAACAACGCAGATTCGGAGATGGGCAAGCTCGAATACTGTATCGAAATGATGCAGAAATGCGGTATTACCGGTTATGATATGTTTTTCCCGACAGTGAAGCCACGATGAGGTTACTGAAGAAATGGATTTTCCGCTTGACGAGCCTGGAAAACTATCTCCGGATCCTGCAATGGGGCTTTTTCTTCCTCTACCGCACCGGATGGCTGAAAAGAGACGCCCGGTATGCCTGCTATTATTACGTAAAACGCTTGATTCGCCCGGGCGACGTGATTGTCGACATCGGCGCAAACTTAGGGTACTATTCCTTTCTATTTGCCCGGTGGACAGGCTCTTCGGGCAAAGTGCTCTCGGTAGAGCCGGTCGCCGTTTACAACAGGATTTTCCGCGAAAAAGGGAAAAAATACCCAAACGTTGTCCTCTATCCCTGCGCCCTGGGACGGGAAGAGGGGCCGGTCGAACTGGTTTCTTCACCCGCGACGGGCAGGCTCCACACAGGCCTCCCGCACATCTACGACCCGCAAACCGACGGCCTGATCGAAAAGCAGGAATTTCGCTTCGAAGCTGAAATGAAAATCCCCTCCAGCCTCTTCTCCGGTTTGGAACGGATGGATTACCTGAAATGCGACGTCGAAGGATTCGAATACGTCATTCTCTCGGAAATGAAAGACCTGCTCCGCCGTTTCAAACCAAAAGTACAGGTCGAAGTGTGGGACAAAAACAGGGTCTCCATCATGGCCCTCTTCACCGAACTGGGATACACGCCTTATAAAATAGACAAAAACCGGCTGGTTGCCCAAACCGATTGCGGGGATACGCTCGCTGGCGATTACATTTTTCTGCCGGGCTGATGGAATTATTGATCCGCATTTCCGATGAAAGTGGCGTCCATCATTCGTCATCCGGGATATGACGCGTATTTTTGCGCGATCAGCGCCAAACGCAGATTCATATCGAAACACTCGAAAAATTAGTTTCTGGACTTTCGGCATGGTAAAAAACAACTTGTTTTTACGAAAAATATAGTTGTAATAAAATGATATACTGTTGCTTCCGATTATTTTTTTTGCACCCGGGTTCAAATGAAATTCGGTTGATGCAATAAATAATTGTTACCTTTGCCGCCACCATTAAAGAAATAATTTTACGTTATGGCACGTTATCTTGATCCGAAAAATGATTTACCCTTCAAGCGTATCTTCGGCGAACATCCCAATCTGCTGAAGAGTTTTCTCAATGCGCTGATGCCCCTGGAAGAGGATCAGCAG
>JAISCQ010000108.1 GCA_031265445.1 Bacteroidales bacterium | reverse complement strand
GAAATCCGAACAGCCCGGAATGGATATTGACAGCCTTGTATTCCTTGATGAGAGCAGTATTGATACGGGTATGACCAGGCTGTACGGGCGCGCGGCGAGTAATGAGCGTGTGACGGACTGCACCCCCGATACCCGGCTGGAGCGTACCACTGTTCTGTCATCCATACGGGCAAGTGGAGATACGGTTCCTCTGATATTTGAGGGTTCACTCAACGGGGAACTTTTCAGGGAGTATATCACCCAGTGTCTTGTACCCACTCTTAAAACCGGCGATATTGCTGTGATGGACAATTTGAGTTCACATAAGGCAGAGGGGATAATGGAGCCGGTCATTGCCGCCGGAGCCACTGTTCGATATTTGCCCCCATACAGTCCCGATCTTAATCCATTGAGATGATGTGGTCGGAAAATAAAGGCTTATCTGAGAAAGGTGAAAGCCCGAACAAAAGAATTGCTGGAGACCGCTATTGCGGATGCTTTAAGTCTAATTGCCGTATCGGATATTTCAGGATGGTTTGCCGAGGATGGATATAGTACACAATAAATACAATTGCTATAAAACCATGGAACAGGCTATTGTTTACGCATCCAATCATTTGATACTGTTTGATTTTAGATAAATGAAAATGGCAATTTACCATAGCAGGGAAAAAGCGGATTAGTCTGTCACGAAGCTACAAAAACAAAGTATTTGAAGACACTTTCGATGAATTTGTACGTAACGAAATTCTAACCGGACGTGACGCACTGATGCGGCTACGAAGGATTTTCACATCCGGTATGCGATCCAAACCCATACAGCGTCCCAATTCGCCGTATGGTAACCTTGTGATTGCTCAAGATCCCTGACTTTGCCCTGCGCTTTTACAGTTCAACCGCCAACAGTTCGGCAAATGCTTTTTGGTAATCACGTTCGGTTTCCAACGTTTGATTCACCGTGTTGTAGTACAGTCCGATTTCGAGAATGTAGTCCAACAGCGATATTTCACCTGCATCCAGGGCTTTTTTCAGCAGCTCGGCGTTGTTGACTTCTTCCAGTGATTGACGGTATTTTTCGGATGTTGCTTTCAAGCCTGCGGTACGACTGTATAGAATCTGAAGTTGGCTGTAAAACTGTTTCCGGCTGTCGGATTCGCGCGATTCGGCGGCTGTTAGCGATGCTTTGGCCTGTTTCACGCGGTTTTTGTTTTCCCACAAGGGAATGGAAACGCCGAGCGTAAGCCCCTGATAGCGCTGACCAACTACCTTTTCACTCATATAGCCTGCCGAAAAAGCAGGCAAGTTCATTGCTCTGCTTAAGGATACCTGTTTTTTACCGACTTCTATTTCCTGCCGGGCATATTCCAGCGCAGGGTTTTTGGGGGCTGCCTGTGCATACCATTCGTCAAAATTAACGGGAAGCGAAATGCTACCGTACCGATGATCGTCCAGTACAACGTCGATTCCTCCGTTCAGTCTTTTGAGCTGCGCAAGCAGGGCATTTCGTTCTACGTCGATGCGGGATATTTCGCCCTGTACGGTCGAAAGGTTAAGCCGTACTTTGTTATATTCCAATCGGTTGACATCGCCGCTGTCCAGGCGCGATTTGTAGCCTTCGACCATGGTTTCGGCATGTTTCAGGCGCACGTCCAATTCCCGTCTAAGGGCATTGCAGTAAATCAATTCGATACAATATTGCTTTGCTTCCAGCAGGATATTTATACGATCGGCTTTGTATTGCAATTCCACCAGATTGTTTTGCCCGCCGGCCACCCTGCTTTTCATTCCCGTAAGGGCAGGAATATCGAAATTCTGCTTGACGCTGATGTCGGTTCGGTTACCTGTTTCGCCGGGCTTTCCCCACAGGTAATTGAAATCCGCTTCGGGATTGCTCAGGTAAATACCTGTTTTGTTTCCTAACTTTTGCGCGTCGGCGGTTTCGCGAAGCGCCTTCAGGGTGGTATTGTTTTCTTCGATAGCTGTCAATACCGTACTGACACTGTTCCGGGCAAACAGCGGAGCGCCCGCCAGCATTGCCCACATGCTTATGATGATTGTCTTCATATCATTTATATTTATATATATTTATATTTGTACTGTTACTATATCGTCCGTGTTGATTACTTTTTCTGCCATTTTCCTGTTTGTCAAGAGGTACATCACCGGAATGATAAAACCATTCAGGAAGGTTGAGGTGAGCAGGCCGCCGAGGATTACTTTCGCCATCGGGCTCTGGATTTCATTGCCCGACAAGTCGCCGCCCAATGCCAACGGTATCAGGGCAAGTCCCGAACTTAGCGCGGTCATTAAAATCGGATTCAAACGGTCTAACGAACCGTGCATCACACTTTCAAATGCCGACAATCCTTCGTTTTGCAGGTCGTTGTAGCGCGATATAAGCAACATGCCGTTGCGCGTGGCGATTCCGAACAGGGAAATAAACCCGATAATGGCAGGAATACTGATGACGCCGCCTGCAAAAAAGATGGTGAATATTCCGCCGATAAGCGCCAGCGGGAGGTTTAGCAGGACAACCGCCGATTGGGTGACGCTTCGGAACTGTGCAAACAACAGCAGAAATATGACCATGATGGAGAAAATGGACGTGACAAGCAAGATGCGCGAAGCCGCCTGCTCGCTTTCAAATTGTCCGCCATACTCAATGTGATAGCCTTCGGGTAATTTCACTCCGGCATTGATTCTTTTTTGAATATCGTTCACTACGCCCCGCAAGTCGCGTCCGGCAACATTGGCGGAAATAACGATTTTACGCGCCACGTTCTCCCGGTTGATGGTATTGGGGCCTGTGGACGATGTAATATCGGCAACGTAACCGAACGGTATTTTACGTCCGCCTGCATCTACAATCAGGTTGCGGATACGTTCGGCGGTTTCGCGGCTTTCTTCGTCTACTTTCAGCGTCAGGTCGAAAGCCTTGTTGCCCTCATATACCTGTGATACTGTTTCGCCTGACAGCATCACGTTAACGATTTCCGCAAATTCGGACGGTGTCATGCCGTATTTGGCCAGCATTTCGCGTTTAGGTTCGATCTTCAGTTGCGGGCGTTCTACCTGCTGTTCCACATTGAGGTCGACAATGCCCTTTACATCACCGATAGAGGCTTTGATTTGATTACCTGTTGCAAACATTTTGTTCAGGTCGGTTCCAAACAGTTTAATGGCGATGTTGGCCCGCGTACCGGACAGCATGGCATCAATACGGTGCGAGATGGGTTGCCCGATTTCGATATTTACGCCGGGAAGCAGTTTGAGCTTTTCACGGATTTCCGCCAACAGTTCGTCTTTCGAGCGTTTGTCGAGAACGAAGGGCGCTTCGATTTCCGATACGTTTACACCCAGCGCATGTTCGTCCAGTTCGGCGCGTCCGGTTTTCCGTCCTGCCGTTTTTATTTCGGGAATGGAAAGCAGTATATCTTCGGCAATGCGTCCCATTTTGTCGGATTCTTCCAGCGAAATGCCGGGAAGCGTACTGATATTGATGGTAAACGAGCCCTCGTTAAACGGCGGAAGGAAACTGCGCCCAAGGGTGATGAAAGCAGCAATGGCTACCGCCAACACTGCACCTGTAGCGCCAAGCACCCATTTCCGGTTATTCAGTGTCCATTTCAAGGCTTTTTCATAAACGCCTTTGAGTTGACGCACTACATACGGTTCTTTTTCGGGCTTATCGCCTTTCCCGGGTTTTCCCAGCAAATAACTGCACAGTACGGGGGTTAATGTCAATGCCACTACCGTAGAGGCAATTAAAGCTACGATAAAGGAAATACCGAGCGGCGCCAGCATACGTCCTTCCATGCCGGAAAGGAAAAACAGGGGGACAAAACTTGCAATGATGATCAGCGTCGAGTTCAGAATGGGCATGCGCACTTCTTTCGAGGCTTCGAATACCACTGTCATCACGTTTTTCTGTTCGTCTTTCGGTTTCTGCCTGTTTTCGCGCAGCCGCTTGAAAACGTTTTCCACATCCACAATGGCATCATCCACCAGCGAACCGATAGCAATAGCCATACCGCCCAAACTCATCGTATTGATGGTTAATCCCATCATTTGAAGCGCCAAAATCGAACTAACCAGTGATAGCGGAATGGTTACCAAAGAAATGACGGTAGTGCGGACATTCATCAGGAAGATAAACAGGACGATGACAACAAATATACCGCCTTCATAAAGCGACTTTTGAACGTTGCCGATGGAGCTGTCAATAAAACGCGCCTGACGGAAAATATCAGCAGATACTTTCACATCTGCGGGAAAGGTTGATTGAAGTTCGGCCAGCGACCGGTCCAGCCTGTCGGTCAGTTCTATCGTACTGGTGGCGGGCTGCTTGGTAACGGTTATCAGCACGGCGACTTTTCCTTTTTCGGAAGCAATGCCCAATTTTGGGGCTTTATTGCCGATTTTTACCTGTGCAATACTTTCCAGCATCACGGGAACATTGTCCCTGCTTTTGATAACGGTTTTACTCAAAGCGGTTACGTTGTTTGTGGAAAGCACGCCGCGAATGATATATTCATTGCCGTATTCGTACAGCACGCCGCCCGAAGCGTTCTGGTTCATTCCGGTTACTGCGTTGATCACTTCATCCAGCCCGACGCCGTAATGCTTCATCTTTTCGGGATTCAGCAGGATTTGGTATTCCTTGATATCGCCGCCCAATACGGCTACCTGCGCCACGCCGGTTGAGAGCAAACGGGGGCGTATCGTCCAGTCGGCCAGTGTGCGCAAATCCTGTAATGAAGTGGTATCGGCTGTCAATCCGATAATCATTAATTCGCCCAAAATGGACGATTGGGGGCCTAAAGTCGGGTTCCCAACATTGGACGGCAAAGCGTCCTTTACTACCGCCAGTTTTTCCGATACAATTTGACGGGCGCGGTAAATATCCGTTCCCCAATTAAATTCAACCCATACGATTGAAAATCCGGTGGTAGACGACGAACGCACGCGGCGAACATCGGTAGCGCCGTTTACCGCCGTTTCTACGGGAAAAGTAACCAGGCGTTCCACTTCTTCGGGCGCCATGCCTTTGGCTTCGGTCATAATAACCACCGTCGGGGCGTTCAGGTCGGGAAATACATCGACTTCCATACGGGAAGCGGTATAGGTTCCAGCTATCATCAACAGCAGGGATGCTACCAGAACAATCATGCGGTTGTTCAGCGAAAATTTTATGATCCTGTTCAGCATAATATCAATTTTGAGTTTTGAGTTTTGAATTTTGAATTATTTGATACTTCTTTCATGCATCGTTTTAATGATCGACGTCAGAATATTGATGATTTCGTCTATATCTTTTAAATAGATAGAATAGTCGTAATCAATCAATCGGCTTTGTTGCAGAAGCATTGGCCAATATTTTGTTTCCCGCGCTTCTTTTGAGGCTATGGACAGTTGATGAATAAAATCGCTTGCAGATTGTGCTGCCGTCGATTCCTCAATATTTGCACCTGTACTTGTACCGCTTCGCAAAAGTTGTTTGGACAACATGTATTCTTTTCCTTCAATCAAAATTTTATACAGTGCAATGACATTCAATGCAAATGCAAAACTTTTCTCTCTTATTACATTATCTTTCTTCATGACCATTCCAATTAATTCAAAATTCAAAATTCAAAATTTTTAATGTGAGTGTCCTTCGGGCATCACGGACGAAACGGCTGCCAGTTTTACCTGATACACGCCTTGGGTTACCACTCTGTCGCCCGGCTTCAATCCTGAAAGAATCTGTACCCTGTCGCCATTGCTTTGACCGAGGTTTACCTCTTTCTTTTTATAGCCTTCTTCATCCAGTTGCAGATAAACGAATGTTAATCCCTGTTCTTCGGTAATGGCCGACACCGGAACGGAAATCACGCTGTTCTGTGCGTTTGAAAGCAGGTAAACCGAAACAAACGAGCCGGGAACAATATCGCCAGCATGATCAAATTCAAACGTAACGGGAACGTAGAACGATTGCCCGTCCGATGCTTTACCGAACGAAAGTAAGCGTCCGTTTAAATCGGAAAGTTTGTACACCACATTATCGTATGATGTTTGAAAATTGGCGCTACCAATGCTTTTGAGCGCTTTGAAATAGTTTTCGGATACTTCTGCACGCAGTTGCAAGCGGCGGTTTTGCGAAACGACGGCAATGGGTTGTCCCACTGAGACGTATTCGCCCTGACTGACCAAACGGCTTTTGATGTATCCGTTCATAGGCGATGTAACCCGTACGCCGCTTTCCGTAATGTTGGACGCTTGCGCTTCATAGGCTGTTTTTGCCGTTTCGTAGCGCAGGCGGCTTTGTTCAAATTCTTTAGCTGAAATAATCTGTTCTTTGACAAGTCCTTCGGCTCGCTGGTATTCTTTTTGCGCCGTTTCACAGGCTATTTTGGCTTTCACCGCAGGATCGCCCTCTAACAGGTTTTTTGCCGATACGCTTACAATGGCTTCGCCTGCCCGTACGGCAGCGCCGTCGGAAATGGACGGATCGATAAACGATACGATTCCGTTGGAAGTAGCGACAATAGTTGCTTCGTCGCCTTGCGTCGACAGGATTTGCCCGCTTGTTTTAATCACATGCGAGAATGTTCCGGGCGTAACTTCTTCCAGTTCCAGGCCAACAGCTTCGGCTTGTTGCCTGGTAAACGGAATTTCGTCGCTGTGTTCTTTCAAGGCTTCGCCTTCGTGGTCATGCCCGTCGCCATCCACATGCGCGTGGTCATGGGCGTCTTTATCGGCATGATTCGTATTTTTATCGCCGGAATTGCATCCGGTCAAAAGCATTGCTGCTATAATCAATAAATTTATGATGTATGTTTTCATTTTTTTATTTTTTAAATTGAACGGATTGCTCATCGTCCCTGTCATTAGCCGTGCATGATGCAAATACGGACAGACAGAGTATGCAATAACACTCGTTGCTTTCTTTTTTAAAGACATGGTTGTTGTTTGTTTTGGTTTTCACAAACGGAAAACCGGATGATAAATACAGATCATGATCAGACTGTATGGTTGACCGTTGTAAGTTCAACCACACAGAAAATTACCCCCATTATGTGCAGGGCAACTAGGAAAGCATGCAGGGTGGTGCGCGCAAGCCGTGGAATTGGCTTGCTTCAGCGGATATGTAAAATGATACGTATTCCCCGTATTCGAACCCGGCGCATGTGTTTTTTGCAGGATGTGCCATGCAGTCCGTAAAAAGACAGAGTATGGGGAACGGATGAACGTGATTGTCGCAATGATCGCAGGACGATAGTTTACATTTTATGCGGCTATCTGTTTGCAGGGCGTAATAGCCGACTATGCACGATGAAGCGTGCTTCATGCCGTCGTCGGCATGGCGGTCTGTTTGCCCGTCGTTAGTTGAATGATCTATTTCGCAATGTTCCACGATCATACAAACTGCCGCATTGTGGTGGTGATGCGGAACAAAACCCGACACCAACAGCATAACCGCAGCTAATGCAATGAATGATATGGAAAACTTTTTCTTCAACGAAATATATTTTACTGCGAAAATAACATTTTATTTTTGACCCCTCAAAATGCGTGCCATATATTTTGAAGCGTATTCCTGAGCAGTTCTTCGTCCCGGCCCTGTTATCGCAACCTGACAGATTGACATGCGTGAATTTGCGTAAACAATCTGTCAGGATCGAACCGCAGACCTTGAAGCATGAGTTATTTTTTCAGCGTATTTGCTACGCTGATCCCGATCAAGCGGTCGTAGCGCGACGAACGGCCACGATGATATACATAAATCATATAATCATTTTCCGTATCGCAGAAATTTCCTTCTAACATGGTATCGTCAATTACCACAGGTTTCTTGAACGGAAGGAAGGCATACCTGTAATTATAATAGCCCTGTTTGAGCAGGATGGCCGCTTCGTACTGCTGCCTGTCCGGATTGTAGATCATCAGGTTGTCCTTTGTGCAGGCGTCATTACAAAAATCGCCCATCACATACACTTGTCCGTCAGCAAAAGGTTGCGATGCCTGTAAGGCGAAATGTGCATACACGTAATCGGCTTCCGTATCCGGACGGTCGGCTTTCTCGGCTTGTATCGCGTACTTGCCGTTGAAATCCTCATAATACAGATAACGACTCGCATCGCGAGGCTGGTCGGTATAAGGATAGAAATGATAAACAGGCCGTTCAAATTCAATGGCTGCCATACGTGTGGAGGAATACCGCGTACTTTTGAGGTCTAAGGGACGGTATTCATTCCCGGCATGGAACAGGAGCGTTTCATCAAAATACCTGTAATCCAATTCATTCTGCCTGATAAACAAAGGTTTAAGACCTGTACGCGCCGTATGCCATTGCCCATTTTTAAGCACCGTCACTTTGATGTCATTGTAAGCATTCTCGATGCGATAATTTGCCGTATGCACTGTAAAGTCGACCTGTTGCCATTCGTCCTGGTAGGCGGTTTGCCGTGCGCGTCCGGCCATTACCCGGATCACCGCCAGCGATTCCGCGATACTGAAGCGGCGGCACAGTATCGGATGTTCATCGTCGCTATCCTCAAATACCACCACGGCATAGTTGCCCGATACCCTCAACTGCACGTCGTCATTGGGGATCATGAGCTGGTAATGCACGTATTGCATCAGCGTATTGAACGAATATTTGTAATCACGTATCTGGTTCACCGGGAAGCCTGTCATGTAGTCACTGGTAGCCAAACGCGATTGCCGCCAGTCTGCGTCGCAATGGATGACAGCGTACGAGTAATTCCGGGCGTTCCTGGTAAGTTCGTCGAATGAAAGCACCAATGGATGCTCGTCATCCATGTGACTGACAGGGTACGATGTTTCCCATCCGTCCTTAAAAATTCGCGCGGTTTTGATATCGCTGCCGAAAACAGCATCGGGGTAGATACCGCCTTCCGGACTATATTGCGCATACGCACTGAAACACATGAAGATAAGTATGATAAAAAGCCTGGTGAACATCATTTATCCTTTTAAGATTTAGCGACAAAAATAGTAATAAGGTTTGTTCTTAACAAAGCAAACTAAATGCGCCTTCGTGTTTCATTCCGGCCTCCCTTAAAATCGAATCCCCGATTCCCGAATCAAAAAAAGCGATTCTAATGAACTTGTTTTTACGAAAAATATGGTTGTAAAAAAAATGATATACTGTTGTTTTCGATGATTTTTTTGCATATAGTTCAAATGAAATTCGGTTGATGCAATAAATATGCGTTATCTTTGCAACTGTCATTAATGGATTTAAATAAAACATTTATGAGACAGCGTATATACATAGATACATCGGTAATAGGCGGAT
>JAISCQ010000012.1 GCA_031265445.1 Bacteroidales bacterium | reverse complement strand
GTGCTGCCTCCGAAGCCGGAAGAAGAGGTGAGTAAAAAGATTACAATTGTCGGTGGCGAGGGACAGGTGGCTATTCTTAATGCTATGGGCGAACGTGTTACAATCTTCAATGTTCTCGGGCAGCGGATTGCAGACAGAGCGATGTCTTCCGATAAGGAGACTATTTCTGTTGCGCGTGGCATTCTAATCGTGAAAATCGGGGAAAGCAAGACGCAGAAGGTGGTTGTTAAATAAGGACGGTAGCCAGCCGGCGTTCCAGTTTTGCTCTGAATTCGTGATTTTTTAATCCCCAGTCAGGGGCGATGAGCAGTTTTTTCGGCGACTGGGAAACGAAACGGTCGATGTAGATGTCCGGACGCAGGCGATCTATGAATCCGGCAACGAGGTCGATGTATTCGTCGATGGTGTACAGGCGAAAGCGTTTGGGATCGGTTTCGTATTCCTTTGCGAGGGCTGTGCCACGTATGATCTGGAGTTGATGCAGTTTTACGGCGGTGAGTGGCAGGTCGGAGATGACGGCGGCGTGATGGAGGATCTGTTCGTTCGTTTCGCCGGGAAGTCCCAGTATGATGTGTGCTCCGACAGGTATCTTTCGTTCTGCTGTGCGTATGACGGCGTCTTTGGCTTCTTCGTATGTGTGGCCGCGGTTGATACGCCGGAGCGTTTCATCGGATGTACTTTCCAGACCGTATTCAATCATTACGAACGTGCGGCTGTTCAGCTCCTGCAGATAATCCAGTAATTCACCGGACACGCAGTCGGGGCGGGTGCCGATGATGATTCCCGCGACATCGTTGTTGTGTAATGCTTCTTCGTATTTTAAACGCAGGTTTTCGATTTTGTCGTATGTGTTTGTATATGCCTGGAAATAGGCGAGGTACTTCATGTCCGGGTATTTGCGGGAGAAGAAACGGATTCCATCCTGCAGTTGTACGGTTATGCTCCGGCTGTTGTCGCAGTAATCGGGGTTGAACGTCCGGTTGTTGCAGTAAGTGCATCCGCCGCGACCTTTTGAGCCGTCGCGGTTCGGGCAGGTGAAGCCTGCATCCAGAGAGATCTTCTGTACTTTGAACTTCGGAAATCTGATCCGCAGATAGTCCGTAAATTCGGGATATATCCTGTTTGTATTTTTGTTTATAAGCATACAGACATTGTAAATGTTTAGTGTGTTATACTATGACAGGTCGATGTAGAGGCGCAATATTTTGTGGCTGACCCCCAGCCTTCTTTTTTCATATTCTTAATTTTAATCCGTTAAACCGTTCAATTTATGCCTGTTCGGGCATTCCAATAATCTGTAAATACTTTTCTAACGACTGTTTCACGGCGTTTGCCACAAGCAGATGAAACGGCCAGCGGTCGTTATCAACATGACTTTGTTCCAATGACGTATAATAGGCTTGCTTTGCCTCGTTGTCGCCTTTCAACGTGGTGATTGTGTACCCTTTTGAAAGCAAATGCAGGTTCATCAAAAGTCGTGAAGTCCTGCCGTTGCCATCGATGAAAGGATGTATCTTTACTAACTCATCGTGCAGGAATGCGGCTATTAAAACGGGATGCATGCCTTTGTTCTGCAGGCTGTTGTAATCCCTGATAAACTGCTCCATTTGTGAAGCTATCAGATAGGGCTGTGGCGGTGTATGCCGGCTGCCGACAATCATTACCGGCATATTTCGGTATCGTCCTGCCTGTTCCCTGTTGATGCCATGTAATATAAGGGCATGTATTTCCTTAACGGTACGCTCTGTTATATCCATGTCGGCGGTGGCTATTTCCTTAATGTATTCAATGGCTTGAGCGTGGTTAATGGCCTCCAGGTGTTCCCTCATACTTTTGCCGCCGATGGTAACGCCTTCGCTCACGATCAATGCCGTTTCCTGTAAAGTTAACGTATTGCCCTCTATCCGGTTGCTTTCAAAAGTATATTCCATTTCAAAGGCGGATTTAATTTTGTTCAACGCGTCATTGTGGAGTGGCCGGGCGTGCTGCAAACGGATTTTCAGCGTGTCTATCTGCTGCAACAATGTTTCTAATGATGTATTCATATTTCCATATTTTTAATCTGTTAAACCATCTGTTTTATTTTTCAATAGTTTTCAAGTCCTTTTCAAGAAATTTTTGATACTGTTTGTACATGAAATCATAGAAAACGGTCATATTACCGGTTGTCCTCGCTTTTTCCAATGCCTGAATGTAAGAAATCCGGCTGCTTTTGAAAACATAAAATACCGGTAATTCAAATATTGCTAAAATATAGTTCATAAGCAAGCGGCTTGTACGTCCGTTGCCGTCTGCAAATGGGTGTATGCTTACAAAACGGTAATGCAACTCAAACGCTAATTCACATTTTTGGCTGAACGTCTGCACTTTGCCGATTTTTTCGTTTATTTCACTTACAAGCGTTTTCATTAGCGCGGGTACTTTGGCGCTGTCGGGAAAACGCCGAGCCCCAGCAAACACATTCAGCAAACGATATTCCCCGCGCGTGCTGTCAAACGTCCCTAATGCAGTGTTGTAAATACTGCCTGTGTTTTTCACAACCAGCGCTCCGATTTGCCGTATAAGAGGTTCGGTGAGTGTTGTACGTTCTTTTGTCTCATTCAAGGTGAAAATAAGCGCTTTTTGGTGGTCAACTACCATTTGTTGCTCGGTAAAGGGCTTATTTTTGGCCGGTATATCCAAATCAAGCAAATTATACACTTGTCCTTCTGTTAGCGTACTGCCCTCAATTGCCGTTGAATGATATGTAATAGCATAGTAAGTAATTTTTTGTAAACCTACCTGCCCCTGCATTGCCAGCCTGTATTTGTTTACAAGCATTTCAAGTTTATTTATCTTATCCATGATTTTGTGTTTTTAATACGTCCAACATACTGACCTCTTCCCACTTGTTTTTGTCAATCATTTTCACATCAAAAGTAAGGCTTCACTTGCCGATGCAAAACTTTGAGAATACGTTTCCAAGCACCTCTTCGGTAGCGATTTCGCCGCCGGTTATTTCCGCCAAACAGTGGAGACATTCACGGATGTCTTCTGCCAGCAGATCGCCGGACAGTTGATTGCCGAGGCCTTCCACGACGCGTTCGATTGATTCTCCGGCACGAAGCAAGGCTTCGTAATGGCGGACATTGGTCACGACAACCTCATTCCCGGAACCGCTGCTTATCCCGGCAAGACGGATGATGTGACTTTTTACCCGCTCTATGTCTGCCGGTTCCCTGCATGAAATATGAATTGCCCTCACATTTCCCGATGTATGAATAGGATTGCGACGCACGATATCGTTTTTCGTTCCTATCATAAGGATCGGTTTATTGAATTTTTGCAGCCAGCGGCTTATCGAAACAAGCTCTTCAGCTTCCTCCTGGGTCAGATCGAAAAGGTACAGGATGATAGACGCTTTTTCAGCTTTCTCGAAACTGCGCCGGATACCCAGCGCTTCTATACGGTCGGAAGTATTGTCGCGTAAACCTGCCGTATCAATGAAGCGAAACTGTTGTCCTTCTATGTATAATGTTTCTTCTATCGTATCGCGTGTAGTACCCGGTATTTCGGAAACGATTGCACGTTCTTCGTTCAGGAGAGCGTTCAGCAAGGTCGATTTCCCCACATTGGGTTTCCCGATAATAGCCACGGGGATGCCGTTTTTTATAGCATTGCCGGCAGCAAACGAATCGGCAAGGTCCCTGATTTTGCAACGTATCTGGTCGACCAGTTCCCGAAGCTGTGTACGGTCGGCAAACTCCAGGTCTTCATGATCGCCGAAATCAAGTTCCAACTCAATAAGGGATGTAAAATCAAGCAACTGCGTGCGTAATTGTTTCAGCTCATCCGAGAATCCGCCACGCATCTGATTCATGGCAAGCCGGTGCATTCCGGCCGACGTCGACGCAATCAGGTCGGCTACCGCCTCCGCCTGCGACAGATCCATCTTGCCGTTCATAAATGCCCGTTGGGTGAACTCGCCCGGACGTGCCTGCCGCGCTCCGTTTCCGACGAGTAACTGCATCAGTTGCTGCTGTATATACAGGGAGCCATGACACGATATTTCAATCGTATCCTCGCCCGTAAACGAATGAGGCGCACGAAAAA
>JAISCQ010000225.1 GCA_031265445.1 Bacteroidales bacterium | reverse complement strand
GCTGTGACGCTGACCTGCAGTTCGTCGCCGGGCATTGTTGCGGAGTCGTCTTCCTGCGTGCAGGCAAAAAACATCTGAACCATGACCGTGATGAACATGATGAAAAGATTCGCCGGATGTTTTACATGCCGTTTCAGGGTCGTGAAAGGCGGTATTTTACCCGCCGTTAAATTTCCCGGACTGTTGAAAAGGGTTTCCAATTTCATGTTGTTTTGATTTTAATCATTTAATTTTTTTGATGATATGATGCCTGTCGACGTCTTCGTTGACCCTGTCAGCAGAGACGCGATGCATCGCGTCTGCTGACGCAGCCTGACAGGTCGGCGTTTCGCACCGGCGCGGGAGCAACGCTCGACCTGACAGGGTCGGCAGACCTGTCAGGGTCAAAAAGGACAACAACAGCACCGTCTTCCCCGTTGAGCGGCATTTGTAATGCCGCTCGGAACACAGGGCAATTTGCAATTGCCTGCGGTGAGATCGCTTCGCTAAGTTGCCGTTTGCAGAAATAAAGGGAGGTTATCAGGGGAATCATATTTCGATTCGGGGATCAATATCCGGATTGCAAATCCGGATATGTTCCGAGCCGAATTGCAAATTCGGCTCAACGGACCGTGAAATGATCTCTTTCATATTGCTGATGGTTTAATGTTGATTTAAATTTTATTGATTTTTAAGATATATTCGTCCTGCGCATGCGAAGGTCTTTGCATGGGAGAATCACCCCTGCAGGACGCATGCGAAAGCTTTCGCACGGAAGAATCACTCCTGCGGGAAGCATGCGAAAGCTTTCGCATGGAAGAATCACTCCTGCGAGAAGCATGCGAAAGCTTTCGCACGGAAGAATCACTCCTGCAAGAAGCATGCGAAAGCTTTCGCACGGAGCAATCACTCCTGCGGGACATTCCCTCCAACTTCCGGGAAATGATTGGTATGATCTGTATGATTCGCGCGCGCGCGCGAATGTAAGCGTCTGTTAGTCTCTCTCTCTCTCTCTCTCTCTCTCTCTCTCTCTCTCTCTCTCTCTGCAAAAGCCGTGCCATTCGGTGATTTACCGAACATTACTTGCAACAGATTTTCGAAAGATTTCGACATGATGAAGGATGCTTTTTAATTTAAAAACCGGAGGCAAATATAAATCCTTTTTGAACAAAAACAAAAAAAGATTTGTTACAGAAAGGTTTTTTATGTTCCCTTTTGACCGTTCCGGGCAACCCCCGATCACTTATCCAAAAAATAGACAGGTGTTTTTGGAAAAAGAAAATAAATTATTGTAATTTTACGCCGAATTTTGCAGACCTTTTATAATAGAGATATGACCAAAAATGACACTGTTTGCCCACTGAATGATTTTCTGAAGGAGCTGAAGGTAGAATACAGCAAGTCTATTGCTTTGCAAACCAAGCGAATCATGTTTTTGCTTGATGAAAGGAATTTTATACCTAACCTTTCCGTATACACAGATACCGAAATATTGGCATCTATTTTCGGGGTATTGATCAACAACGCCATTAAATACACCGACAAGGGGTATATCAAAGCAGGTTACCGCGTACTGGAAAACGATGTACTCCAATTCTTTGTGGAAGATACGGGCAACGGTTTCGATCCGGTAATTCTCGAAGAAATGACGAAGTATTTTGATTCGTCCGAAAGCGATTCGTCCGACAACGTGGAAAACCTGGCAGACGCCAACCGGTTAGTGAAAGCGATGAGCGGCAAAGTGCGCATCGATTCGCAGCAGGGCATGGGCACCACCGTATATTTCAGCGTTGATTTCAAGCCTGTGCATGTCGAAGGCGATGACGAAGAAGGCCGGGCCGAGGGAACCGTACTGCACCCTGCGAAAGAATCGCCGCAGGCAAAAGCCAACTCGATGAACGACATCTGGAAAGGCAAGACGATCCTGATTGCCGAGGACGAAATCGTGAACTATATGTTCCTCGAGGTTCTTTTCGAAGAAACCGGCGCCGTCCTGATCCACGCGGCCGACGGTCGCCAGGCCATCGACGCCGTGAAGGCCAATCCCGACATCAATATCGTGCTGATGGACATCAAGATGCCGAGTATCAACGGGCTGGAAGCTACCAGGCAAATCAAGGCCATACGCCCGCAGTTGCCCGTGATCGCCCAAACGGCTTATGCCATGCAGGACGACGAATACAAGGCATTGCAGGCCGGCTGCAACGATTATATCTCAAAACCCATCGATGCCAACAAACTCATCAGCCTGATGAAAAAATACCTGTTGTAAAGAAGACCGTAAGACGTGAGAAAGCACGGATGCATCTGCGATCTATATCATTTTGCGATTCTTATGTCGTACGGTCTTACATGTTTTACCCGCCTTCCAAATGAAAGAATACACCTTATCGGGACGCCAGGCAAACCTCTACGGGTTACTGTTTGCCATGCCGGTATTGTTATCGGCTGCCGTTCCGTACATATTTATATGGAGTGAAGCGAATGGCTGGCAGGATCGTTTACATTCCATCATTCATTTGAACGAGGCGAACATACAGTGGGCCATCGACGTCAAATGGCTGCTGTTTTTACTGCTTTTGGCAGGCACGGCGCTGCACGAGCTGATACACGGCGTCTGCATGGCGGCATTGGCCCGTGGCGGCTGGAAATCGGTATCGTTCGGGTTCAACGTGAAAGCCATCGCACCCTACGCCCATTGCAGGGAAGCGCTGACTCCCTGCGCCTACCGCCTCAGCCTGGCCATGCCGGGGTTGCTGCTGGGCGACCTCCCCGTGCTGATCAGCTGGTATACAGGTAACCTCCTGTTCCTGTTTTTCGGCATCCTGTTTTGCTGGGCGGCTTCGGGCGACATGATCATCCTGTGGCTGAGCCGGAATATCACCGACGGCATGTTGCAGGATCATCCGGATAAAATAGGGTTTATACATCTTGAGGACAGAATATCCTTTGAGTAATCCCATTCAAAAATTAGCCGGCCAAACGGCCATCTACGGGTTGTGCAGCATGGCGCCGCGCTTCCTGAACTATCTGCTGGTACCGCTGCATACCGGGGTTTTCGATAAAGCCGGGTATGGCGTCATTACCGACCTCTATGCCTACGTTACCTTCCTGGTCATATTCCTTACTTATGGCATGGAAACCGGTTTTTTCCGGTTTGCGCAGAATATGGATAAAAACAGGGTCTACGGAACAGCGTTTGTCAGCCTTTTAACAACGTCGCTCCTGTTTATTGCGCTGGTGACAGTGTTTGCCGGTCCGTTGGCCGTAAAGATGGATTACGTCGGTCACCCCGAATACCTCGTATGGTTTGCCTGGATATTGGGGCTGGATGCCATATCGGCCATTCCGTTTGCCCGGTTCCGCCTGGATGAGCGTCCCCTGCGGTTTGCTTTCTACAAGTTGAGCAGCGTAGCCGTCAATGTGCTGTTCAACCTGTTCTTCCTGTGGTTCTGCCCCAGGTATGCCGACAGCGGATGGATACAGAAAATCTACCATCCGGAGGTGGGCGTAGGCTATGTGTTTGTCGCCAACCTGATTGCTTCGGCAACCACCATCCTCCTGCTGTTGCCCGAAATCCTCCGCCATAAGGCATGTTTCGAATTTGGCCTGTGGAAACGCATCGTCGCATATTCGCTTCCCCTGATGGTTGCCGGACTGGCAGGCGCCGTCAACGAAGTGATCGACCGCGTGCTGCTGAAATACCGCCTGCCCGAAGACGCGCACCCGATGGAACAGTTAGGCGTATATGGCGCCAACATTAAGATTGCAGTGCTGATGGTCCTGTTTTTCCAGATGTTCCGCTATGCCGCCGAACCTTTCTTTTTCAATAACGCTAAAGAGAAGGATTCGCGCGAAACCATCGCCGCGGTAATGAAATATTTCATCATGTTCTGCCTGCTGATTTTCCTCGGGGTCACCTTCTATCTGGATCTGGTACGGTATTTCATCAGCGCGAAGTTCTGGGAGGGATTGGGCGTAGTACCCGTGATGCTGCTGGCATACATGTGCCTCGGCATATATTACAACCTTTCCATCTGGTTCAAACTCAGCAACCAGACCGGGTACGGGCTGATGATCGCTTCCGTTGGCGCGGCCGTCAGCATTGCGGGTAACTGGTTTCTGATCCCCGTTTGGGGATACCATGCTTCGGCATGGATGCACCTGGCGTGCTACACGGTTATGATTGCCATTACATGGCGGCTGGGCAGGCGGCATTATCCCGTCCCTTACCCGCTGAAACGGATCACGCTGTACGTGGTCATCGCATTAGCCCTGTATATGCTGGCTTATTTCACAAAAATGGAAAATATCGCACTGAATCTTTTGAAAAATACCATACTTTTTATCATATTTGCATTTTATCTGAACAGGAAAGAAAACCTGTTGAAACAAATACTTAAACCATGAATTCGGAAAAAGCACGTATATTACATTCATCCTGGAAAAATCAATGCGTATTGCGCCATTTGAACGCCGACGAAATCGATTACCTGGAAGAAACCACAGAAATCAGGCGTTACAAGAGGAATGAAGTGATTTTTATGCAGGAAAAACGCGTCTCCGGCTGTTATGTGATGCTTTCGGGTATTGTCAAGCAGTTTAAAACGGGGGTCGAAGGCAGGGATTATATTTTCCGGCTCGCCAAACCCTTCGAGATATTGGGTTTCCGTTCGGTATTGAGCGAAGAGCCGGCCTGCAACACGTCTACCGTTATCGACGACTGTACCGTATGCTACATTCCTAAAGATCGCCTGCACCATCTGGTAAAAACCAACGGGGAATTTGCACTGGATCTTTTACAGGTCGCTTGCCGCGAATTGGAAGAATCGCACTCGCTGATTACCGAAATGGCCCAGAAATCCATCAGGAAGCGGTTGGCCGAGTTATTGCTGATGCTGCAATACAAATTCGGCGTCAACGAAAACCAGCAGCTTAACATCATGCTTTCGCGCGAAGAGTTAGCGAATGTAGTGGGAACGGCCACCGAATCGGTGATCCGGCTCCTGTCCGAATTTAAATCCGAACGCTATATCGACATCAGCGGCCGAAAGATCGTTATTCTCAACGAGAAAGCGCTGGAAAAAATTGTCGGACTGTAATTTTTGATCAAATCCGTTTTTCTTTGTACTTTTGGGGCTTCATTTAAATATTAAAAAAATCAAGTCATGAGGAAGAATATCGTAGCAGGCAACTGGAAAATGAATAAAAGCCTTGCCGAAGGAATACAGTTGGCTCAAGAGGTGAATGCCGCAGTGGAAGCCGCCGGAGCATTGAAATGCGACGTGGTGGTTGCGCCGCCGTTCCTGCATCTCACCGAAGTGAGCAAAGTAACGGGTACCAAAGTAAGCGTAGCCGCACAAAACTGCGCTGCCGAAGCATCGGGCGCTTATACCGGCGAAGTATCGGCTGCCATGCTCCAAAGCGCAAACATCCCTTACGTCATCATCGGGCACTCCGAACGCCGCAGCTATTACGGCGAAACCGACGCCGTCCTTGCCAAAAAAGCCGACCTGGCGCTGATCAACGGGTTAAAACCCATCTTCTGCATCGGCGAAGAGTTGTCGCAGCGTGATAGCGGCAAATACTTTGAAGTAGTTCAACAACAGATCGAAAACGGTTTATTCCATCTGTCGGCCAACGATTTTGCCAAAGCAGTGATCGCCTACGAACCCGTTTGGGCCATTGGTACCGGCCGTACCGCCACCGCCGGGCAAGCGCAGGAAGTACACGCCTGCATCCGCAAAACGATTGCCGCCAGATACGGCGAAGAAGTAGCCGGTAACACCACCATCCTTTACGGCGGAAGCTGCAACGAGAACAATGCACGCGAACTGTTTGCATGTCCCGACATCGACGGTGGACTGATTGGCGGCGCATCGCTGGTTGCCGACAAATTTATCAAAATCATCACCTCTTTTTAAGTTTTTGATTTTTGACCGGATCCGGATAAGCGGTTGTCAGAAAATAAGCATTACGTTTTTCATGATTACATTGTCCAAAATTTTCTCAAGGCATCATAGCCCGAAGGGCTTTATTTTCGTAACCGCATGCAAGCGAAGCGCAGCTTGCGGAAG
>JAISCQ010000224.1 GCA_031265445.1 Bacteroidales bacterium | reverse complement strand
CTTCCGCAAGCTGCGCTTCGCTTGCATGCGGTTACGAAAATAAAGCCCTTCGGGCTATGATGCCTTGAGAAAATTTTGGACAATGTAATCATGAAAAACGTAATGCTTATTTTCTGACAGTTCCTTAGGTGAATATATATAGATGCGGGACTGCATTTGCTAAATATCCCAATCCCAGATACGGTACCATGCTTTCCTGTTATTCACACGGATATCAATATCCGGGTTGATTTCTTTCAGTTTTTCCAGAAATTCCTGTTCGCGTACAGGTGAAATCAGAGCAAAAGGCCAATCAATGCCCTTTTTGAATTTGATTATCAACCTCAACCTCTTTAGAGAAGCGGCCGGAGAGGACAGAAGACAGTAGCTGCGCTTTACGGATTTAATGTGCGTTAATGGCACGCTGCCGTACTGGACTCCCCACATCTTCACTAATAGCTGCTTATCGGTGATGATGTAACGAATCCCTCCAAAAATAAAGGCAATAAACACCATCACACCCGTCATGACATAAAATCCGGGATTGAAAATATTGCCCGAACGCATCGTCAGGACAAATCCCGGTAACATCATCATCATTAAAATAAAAGCAATAAGCAACACGCTCATCCTCGATCTGAAAACCTTCCTTTGCTTCCTTTCCATGACTTTTATATCGTTTGACTTATTTTTTGCAAAGATATACGTAGCTTTTTCATCCCCATCAGGGTCAAGACCACTGACAGAGTGGCGACTTATACAAAATGGTACAGGAATATCAGGGTGGCGTCCAAAACAGGTTTCTTGCAGTCTTTGATTTCCAGCACAGCCTGTACCTCAGCTTTGGCAACACCTCGCAAGTCCGCCAGAGACTTCAGTCTGGCTTTAAGCCGTACTTCACTTCCTGCCGGTACCGGTTGGTTGAATCTCAGCTTTTCGATACCATAGTTCACCAGCAGTTTGATGTTGTTTACTTCGATGATTTGCGCCCACAGGTAAGGTATGATGGAAAGATTCAGGTAACCGTGTGCAATGGTTGTTCCGTAAGGGCTTTCCTTCTTTGACCGCTCTACATCCACATGTATCCACTGGTGGTCCAGGGTAGCGTCGGCAAACCGGTTAATCTGCTCCTGCGTGATGGCGAGATAGTCGGATATACCCAGTTCTTTACCAGTGTACTCTTCGAAATCCTTAAAGCTGTTAATGACTAACTTTCCCATACGTATGTTTAGATTTTTGATGGATATTACATTTCTTATTCAAATAGATTCCTGACTTTCTGGAAAAAACTCCTGTCCTCCTGCGTTGGTTGCGGCTGGAAGTTTTTCGAGGTATTCAGTTTTTCGAGAATGGAGTGTTCATCCTTCGATATATCCTTGGGTACCCACACGTTGACGGTAACAAGCAAATCGCCTTTGCCGTAACCGTTCACGTCCGGAATCCCTTTTCCGCGCAAGCGGAGTATTTTCCCCGGCTGCGTGCCCGGATCCACTTTTATCTTAACCTTTCCGTCAATTGTAGGGATTTCGACGGTAGTACCGATGATCGCGTCGGGGATGCTCACGAAGAGCGGATAAATCAAGTCATTGCCGTCGCGCACCAGTTCGGGATGCGCTTCCTCCTCAATCGCCACGATCAGGTCGCCATTGATGCCGCCGCGTCTTGCTGCATTACCCCGCCCGCTGACGTTCAACTGCATGCCTTCGGCTACTCCGGCAGGTATTTTTATGGTTACCAGCTCCTCGTCCTGCACAATACCTTCGCCATAGCAGGCGGTGCATTTTTTGGTGATGATTTTTCCTGTTCCTCCGCAGTTCCCGCATACTGAAGATGTTTGCATGCGTCCCAACAGGGTGTTGGCGATCCGTGTAACCTGTCCCGCACCGTTACAGGCAGGGCAGGTCGCGTAACCGTTATTACCCTCGGCGCCTGTGCCATTACAGGATTTACAGGTAACGTATTTTTTCAGTTTCAGTTTCTTTTCAACTCCTTGCGCTATTTCCTGCAGATTCAGCCGCACTTTAACCCGCAGGTTGGTGCCTTTGCTTGTCCGTTGGCTTTGTTGCCGGCCAAAGCCACCGAAACCAAAGCCTCCCAAGTCGCCGAAGATATCGCCAAAGTGCGAAAATATGTCGTCCATGCTCATACCTCCGCCGTTGAAACCGCCTGCACCGCCAACGCCGGCGTGCCCAAACTGGTCATATCGGGCTTTTTTGCTGTCGTCGCTCAATACCTCGTAAGCTTCGGCAGCTTCCTTGAACTTATCTTCGGCAGTATGGTCGCCCGGGTTCTTGTCCGGATGGTACTGGATCGCCTTCTTTCTGTAGGCTTTCTTGATCTCTTCCTTAGATGCCGATTTCGGAACTTCTAATACTTCGTAATAATCCCTTTTTGTCATTTGCCAACCTTTGTGATCGCTTATTTTACAAGTTTATTCGCCAACTACAACCTTGGGGTAGCGCATGACTTTGTCATTCAGCGTGTATCCTTTCTGTATCACATCTACTATTTTGCCTTTCATATCGTCCGATGCCGGGATATTGGTGACGGCATCGTGCCAGTCAGCATCAAAAGGCTCATTCATTGCACTGATCTCTTTGACGCCATGACTCGTTAAGAAATCTTTCAGTTTATTGTATATCAAATTCATGCCTGTCAGAACGGCATCCATATCATCCGCCTGGGTTACCAGCTCAAGGCCACGCTCGAAATCGTCCACTACCGGCAGGACGTCTTTTAACAATGACTCGCCGGCAGTTTGCATCAATTCCGTTTTTTCGCGGAGCATGCGTTTGCGGTAATTATCAAATTCCGCAGCCAGGCGCAGGTATTTATCCTGCGATTCCGACAGTTCTTTCTGCAGGGCAGCTATTTCTTTGCCCACTTCTACGGTAACGGTTTCGGCGATTTCGTCCGCTTCGGTATCTTCATCCGTTTCCGGGGTATCATTCATTTCCGGGTCAACTTCATTCATATCTTCCATATCTTCCATATCTTCATTTCCGACTTCCGGTTTGTTGGAGTTCGTATTCACATTACCATGTACACGATCCTCAGCATCCGGTCTGCTGGAAAATTTTCCCTTCAACATACGTATAATATTTTTAGGATTCAATTTTACTTATTCAATAACACCCTGTCTCACAAAAAATCTGCCAAAAAGAAATTTTGTCGGCATGAATGGCATTATGTCCGATAAAGAATCTTTCGCTACTGTAACTATGTCATCGTAAGGCAGGTGTGCCCGGACAATTTGACAGCAGTCCGAACCGATCTCCTGACCCGACGGGAATCATCAGATCATTCCCCTTGCCTTAAATTCGAGATATTGGTTAATTGTGTTGACTGTAAGGTCGGCGGGACGCGTCAGTACGGTATAAATACCGTGCCGGTTCAATTCGCGCGACATGATTTTTTTGTTGCAGGCAAACTGTTCGGCAACTGCTTTGGTATAAATTTCTTCCAAGTCGGACGGTCGTCTATCGGTAAGTTTTTTCAGCTCGGTATTTTCGAAAATCACTGCCAATACCAGGTGTTTCGCCGCCAAGCGTTTCAGGAAGGGCAACTGGCGGCGCATGGCCTGTATGGTCTCGAAATTGGTATAGAGCACCAGGAGGCTGCGTTGCGTGATGCGGCGGCAAATGGCAGCATAAAGCATTTCGAAATCGCTTTCGCGATACAGGGTCCTCTGATTGTAGAGCGTATCAAGTATTTTGTGGATGTGCGTACGACGGCGTTCGGCCGGCAGGATGTTGCTGATCCTGTTTGAAAAAGTGATCAGACCGGCTTTATCTTCCCTGATCAGGGCGATATTGGAGATCACCAGCGATGTGTTGATGGCGTAATCGAGCAGGCTCAACCCTTCGAAAGGCATCTGCATGGTTCGTCCCTTATCGATCAGGCAATAGACCTGCTGTGATTTTTCATCCCGATAGTTATTCACCATCAACTCCGTGCGGCGCGCAGTCGCCCTTGCATTAACCGTGCGCGGGTCGTCGCCTTCCATATAGGGACGTATGTGTTCGAACTCCGAGCTATGGCCGATCTTGCGGATACGCTTGATGCCGTATTCGGTCAACCGGTTGGAGATAGCCATCAGTTCGTATTTGCGCATTTCGATGTACGACGGGTACACCGGCGTCACCTGTTCCTTGCCGAATGTATAGCGCCGCGAAATAAACCCCAACGCATCGGTAACAAAGACATGGATGCGTCCGAAAGTGTATTCGCCACGCTTCACGGGACGCAACAGGTAACGAATCACCTTTGTCTGTGCCGGCTCCAACCGTTCGCGAAACGACACATCCCTTTTCTGGAACTGAAACGGGATTTCGTCGATTGCTTCGACATCAACCGCAAGAGGATAACGATTCTCGATATGCAGGAAAACCTCATTATCGCTTCCGTTCGATAACCGTTCGGCAACGCTGCGCACCGCATAAATGCCGTTCCTGCGGCTATACAGGATCAGCAAGTCGACCAGCACAACGACCAGCCACGTAAAAAAACCAAATTGCACGGCCAACAACAATGCCGGCAATATGTATGCTGCGATGAACAACAATACCCATACGCCCGCGGACACGAAAAACCGTCGGGTCAGGTACAGCGATTTGACTTTTAATTTCATTCAGTGATATGATTAAAAATAAGTATACATCACAAATTAGTTTACCTGCCGGCAAAAATAAGAGTTTTCAGCCAAAAGTCGAATATTTAAATAAGCATATCATCCGGTTACAATCCGAAAACTGCATTTCCGGTTTTTATTTCGCAATCGGTTGCGTAAATTTTTATGTTCGCCGCTGCACATGTTTGCATTATTTTCCTTTCCTTTGTCGTGTTTGAAATCAAACAATTAAATCATATCTGCATGAATACTATTCTGGGTTTGTTGATTATTGCGATCGGGAGTATCGGACAGTCAAGTTCGTACGTTCCCATCAAGAAGGTGAAGGATTGGTCATGGGAATGTTTCTGGCTGGTACAGGGAATTTTTGCATGGCTGCTGTTCCCGTATTTAGGCGCATTGCTGGCTGTTCCCGAAGGACATTCGTTATTCGGGATTATCGGGTCGGCAGGCGCTCCTGCAGTCTATAAAACGATAGGTTTTGGAATGTTGTGGGGCGTAGGCGGATTGACCTTTGGTTTAAGCATGCGTTATCTCGGCGTTGCCATGGGACAATCCATCGCATTAGGTACATGTTCGGCTTTCGGAACGTTAATACCGGCCATCATCGCCGGGGAAAATCTATTCGAAGGGAAAGGACTCATATTGCTAATCGCTGTATCCATAGCGATTGCGGGTATTGCCGTCATCGGGTATGCCGGAGCGCTGAAATCGGAAAACATGTCGGAGGAAGAAAAACGTAAGGCGGTTAAAGACTTCGCCCTGAAAAAAGGATTGCTGATCGCGCTGCTCGCCGGCGTGATGAGCGCCTGCTTCAACCTCGGACTCGAATCGGGCGTAAAAGAACACATGGAAACCATGAATATTCCCGAATTGTATGTTGGTCTCCCTGCTACATTACTGGTTACAATAGGCGGTTTTCTGGTAAATGCGGTTTACTGCATCTTCGAAAATTTCAGGAACAAGACAGGCGGACAGTATTTTTCCGTGTCGGGAAGCGTATTCATCAACAATTTATTATTCTGTGCATTGGCAGGAGTATTGTGGTATTCTCAATTTTTTGGAAAAAGTGTGGGTGAAAGTTTCTTCGATAAAGGCAGTGTCATGCTGGCATTCTCGTGGAGTATCCTGATGTCCCTCAATGTATTGTTCAGCAATGTCTGGGGTATCATACTTAAAGAATGGAAAGGAGCAGGAAAAAAATCCGTTACCTTTCTGGTAACAGGGCTTCTTGTTCTCATCCTGTCCATCATTTTTACCGGCATCAGCCAACAATAGGAGAATTGGACGCAAAAAAGTTTTTGTAAATATTGTTAATATATCATCATAGTATTTATTCCCCGCAACCGGCGTACAGTACGCTCCTTCCCCATTTGGGAGAAGGGTCGGGGAAGGCTTAATTTTTAAATCATGAAAGAATCATTAGTGAAAGCGGCTTACGAAGCTGCAAAGGAACAATACGCCGCGTTGGGCGTTGATACCGAACAAGTGTTAAACCGGCTGGCTGGTATCTCATTAAGTCTGCATTGCTGGCAAACAGATGATGTACTTGGTTTTGAGAACCCCGAAGGCGGCTTGTCGGGCGGCATTGCCGCTACGGGAAATTTCCCGGGACGTGCGCGTACCATCGAAGAAGTAAAAGCCGACCTGTCCAAAGCCGTATCGTTACTCGCAGGCAAGCACCGTGTAAACCTGCATGCCATCTACGGCGATTTCGACGGGAAGTACGTCGACCGGGACCAGATTGAGCCGGCACATTTTCAGAGTTGGATCGACTGGGCAAAAGCCAGCAACCTGAAACTCGACTTCAACTGTACCCTGTTCTCGCACAGCAAATCGGCCGACGGGTTTACCCTCTCGCACAAGGACAAAGCCATCCGCGACTTCTGGATCGAGCATGTAGACCGTTGCCGCCGCATCAGCGAACACATGGGTAAAGAACTCGGCTCGGACTGTATCCACAACATCTGGGCGCCCGACGGTTCGAAGGATATCACGGTCGACCGTTACGCTTACCGCAAGAACCTGCGCGATTCGCTGGACAGGATCTTCGAAAAGAACTATACCAATATGAAAGACTGTATCGAATGTAAGCTTTTCGGTATCGGCAGCGAATCGTACGTAGTAGGATCGCACGAATTTTATATGGGTTATGGCATTTCGCGCAAGCAAATGATTACGCTTGATATGGGCCACTTCCATCCCACCGAATCGGTATCCGACAAGATATCGTCGCTGCTGCTGTTCTCCGACGAACTGATGTTCCACGTCAGCCGTGGCATACGCTGGGATAGCGACCACGTGGTGATCGTAAACGACGACCTGCTTAACTTTGCACAGGAAATCGTACGTATGGATGTCCTGAACCGCGTACACGTCGGCCTCGACTATTTCGACGCCTCCATCAACCGTATCGGCGCTTATGTGATCGGTGCACGCGCTGCACAAAAAGCATTCCTGTTCGCTCTGCTCGAACCGTTGAAAAAGCTCCGCGAATACGAAGACTCCGGACGCTGGTTCGAACGCCTGGCATTGTTGGAAGAATGTAAAATACTGCCATGGACAGCCGTTTGGGATTATTTCTGCCTCACCAGCAATGTTCCTTCCGGCTTGGAATGTATCGAAGACATCGCCAAATACGAAAAAGACGTATTGAGCAAACGTTAAATACATACATACATACATACATACATACCGGATACCCCGCAGACTTCAAAATCTGCGGGGTATTTTTATTCATTTTTCCCAAAACTTCCAGAACATTCGCCGTTGAGCCGAATTTGCAATTCGGTTATCCAAATTGGACGCATTCCGGCGCCACAAGACGGGGTAGAAAAATTGGGCGCATTTCCCGACAAACGGCAGGTTAGCGCCGTTGAGCCGAATTTGCAATTCGGCTCGGAACATCAGGCAATTTGCAATTGGCTTTGCCGGAATCGCTTCATTAAGTTGCCGCTCAACGGGGTAGTCCTGACGGGGACGATATATCGGTAGCCCGTTGATCGCGGGGGTGAAACCTCATGAGGATTGGAGCGAGATCTCATGAGGATTGGGGTGAAACCTCATGAGAATTGGGGTGAAACCTCATGAGGACTGGAGTGAAACCTCATGAGGACTGGAGTGAAACCTCATGAGGACTGGAGCGAGACCTCAAGGAGATTGGAGTAATGACGATTCATTTTTCCCAAAACTTCCGGAACATTCGCTGCTACACTCGCTCAGGTCCGGCACATATCAAATTCTGCCGATCTCAGTTCGTCGCAGACCGTCAGTGCGTCATCTTTTTTCGACCCAAAATATCACTTTGAGTACGGATGTCATCGTTACGTCTTAGGATATTCGATACGTACATGATAGATATTCATCAGGCGGTTCTTGATGACATGCTTGGTTGTATTGATTTCACGGTAGGTGATGTTGGCGTCATTATACTGGTCTTCCAATATCTGATAATTAACGATATTATCCACCAGATCGCTGATGTTGCGGTGGTTTATCTCTTTCAAACTGCGCGAGGCGGCTTCGATGGAATCGCACATCATCAGCACCACCATTTCTTTCGAGAACGGGACGGGGCCGGGATAGGTGAATTTTGAACGGTCGACATGCTTATCCGTCTGTTGTTTTTGTTGAAGGTGGTAAAAGAAACGTACGGTAGTGGTTCCGTGATGCGTACGGATGAAGTCAATGACATGTTGCGGGATACGGTTCTTGCGGGCAATCTCGACACCGTTCGACACGTGTTCGATGATGATCTGCGCGCTGTTTTCGGGGCTCAACTCCTCGTGCGGGTTGCGGCCCGCCTGGTTTTCGATAAAATAACCCGGACGATTGATTTTCCCGATGTCGTGGTATAAAGCGCCGGTACGGACGAGCAACGGGTTTCCCCCGATCTTTTGGATTACTTCTTCGGCCAGGTTGGCCACCTGTAGCGAGTGCTGGAAGGTGCCGGGCGCTACTTCCGACAGTTTGCGCAACAGTGGCTGGTTGGTATCCGACAGTTCCATCAAGGTGATATCGGAAATGAACCCGAAGATTTTCTCGAAAATAAAGATCGACGGATATGCTACAAATATCAAAGCTCCGCTGATGGCGAAACGCAGATAGTTCATCCATTCAATCTGCCGGATGCTGATCCCCTGCATCAGCACTATCGCCGAGTATGTCGCGCAATAGGCAAAGATGACCACAATGATCGATTTGAACAGGGATCCGCGCCGGTATATGGATTTGACATTGATAATACCTGCGATGCCTGCCACAAAGTTGAGGAATACGAATTCGAACCCGCTGGGAGCTATAAAGCCGACCAGCAGGAGCGTCACCATGTACATAAAACCGGCCGTCCGCGCATCGTAAAATGTGCAGATAATCACAGGGATCAATACATACGGCAACAGGTACAGGCTGAAATAGTCCTTGCGCACAACCAGGAACGAAAGACTGATGAACAGCACCATCATCAGCAACAGGAAAGCAGTCCGCAAGGTATTCCGGAAGATCTCCGGACGGAAGCTCATCAAATAAATGTATACCAGCAGGAAACAGAAGACCACGATGATCGCCTGTCCTGCCCGTATCTGCTTGAAATTGCCGGATGCACCCACCCTGTTTTCAAATTCGTGCTGCATCGACACTAATATGTTCCATTTTTCGTCGTTGACTACTTCGCCGCGGGCAATGATTTTCCGGCTGGCCGGCACTACTCCTTTGGTATACGACAGTTTGCCGATCTGTTCGTTTTTTACCTTCCGGGTAATATCGGCGTTGAATGTCAGGTTGGGCTGGATGAAATTGTTCAGATTCAGACTTTTCATGAACGGCATTTCCCCGTCGCTGTCTTCTTTTTCCAAACTGCTCATCACCAGTTCGTAGGCGGCCTTCGGGGTGAGGATGTCGTCACGGTCGCCTTCGCCGGCAATATTGTTTTTAATGATGACGATCTGCTCCGACAGGCTCCGGTTCCCGTCGTCTGCCTGCAGTATCCCCCGGCTATACGCCGAATCGAGTAATACAACGATACGTTGATACAGCCTGGCTTTCCGGCTATCGTGCCATCCGCTTTTTTCCCACTGTTCGTCGAATGTCTGGCCGAAACGTATTTTCTGCTGTTCCGCTACCTCGGAGTGTTCGTTGTAGTACATCACAGAAATCTTGAGAAGACTGTCCTTTTCGACATCCAGTTCCTGCCGGGTTTTAAGGATCGGTATGTCGAACGGTGCATACAGTTCATCATGCCCCCAGATTTTACCTTTCTGGAACTCATAGGGAAATTTACCTTCGCGGGGGAAGAGGAAGCATACGATAACAATGCTGATGATATACAGCAATATCACGTATGTGTGCGTACGTATAAAAAGCAAAATATGAGACATTAGGACATCTTTATGATAATCATATGCAAAATAAACAAAAAATATTGATACATCAATCATTCTTTTTGCCAAAAACCTTTCTGCCGGGAGACAGCATCATGGCATCAACTCTTTCGGATGGCACAGAAAGTATTTTTCCACCACTTTCGACATCCCGAAAAGGTTTTCGAGGTCGGATGCCACGGTGAGGTCTACCGGCTGTCCCCTGTGCATGACAAGGATGCTGTCGTCGGCGTCGGTGTTGTTGTATGCGTGGTTGGAGAGTATGCCCGAACGGACGAAATACCCGGCATGGTCATCACCGATCCGGTACAGCTCCGCCGTTTTGTGGCGGAGCGATTCGATCCGGTCACGGGCAAACGGTTCGCTTTGTATTTCGATGCGAAACAGACGGCGGTTGACCAGGTTGGATGCAAGACGCGACAATACGGGGTCGTTGTGTCCCATCCACATTTTGATAGCGATAGAAACATCGTCATCGTCAAGTGCGGCATAGCGCGCCAGTATATCATGCGGCTCATGCTGCAAATGTGCAGGAATAAAGTCACGGAGAAAATACCGGAGACCGGGTGTTGCAAAAAGGTCTTCGCCCGCACGGATCAGCTGTCTGGCGCGGCCAAGGACACTCAGCAGCAACTGGTCGGCAGCAATTACCGTTTTGTGAAGATATACCTGCCAGTACATCAGCCGTCGCGCCAGCAGGAATTTCTCAATGGAATAGATTCCCTTGGCTTCCACCACCAACTCATCGCCTGCCACATGAAGCATCTTGATGATGCGGTCGGAGCCAATGATTCCCTCGGTAACGCCTGTGAAAAAGCTATCGCGGCGCAGGTAGTCGAGCCTGTCCATATCCAGCTGGCTCGAGACCAGCTGGCACAAAAACTTTTTCGGGTATTGCTTTCGGAAAATTTCGATGGCGATATCCAGCCGTCCGCCAAATTCGCGGCTTAATTCCTGCATGAAAAGCAATGAAAGCGCCTCGTGCGACACGTCTGTCACCACTGTCCGCTCCAGCGTGTGCGAATAGGGACCGTGCCCAATGTCGTGCAGAAGAATGGCTACCAGGGAGGCTTCGGCTTCTTCGCCAGAGATGTCAAGACCCTTGGAACGCAAAGTGGCGATGGCTTCCTCCATCAGGTGCATTGCACCAAGCGCATGCTGGAACCGCGTATGGTTCGCTCCCGGATATACGAGGTTGGTGAGTCCGAGTTGCCTGATGCGCCGCAACCGCTGAAAATAAGGATGCTCCATCAAGTCGTACAATATCGGGAAGGGTATGTTGAGAAACCCGTAAACAGGGTCGTTGACTATTTTGCGTTTATTGTCGGACGGCATGCGTTATCCTATGATATGAAACGCAAAATTAGATAAATATTTTGTTTTATTGATGGATGTTTCGTAGTTTTGTGCTGGTTCAACCTGTCAACCTGTCAATCATTTTCACATCAATCACCTCAAAAAACGTATCATCATGATGAACAAGAAAGAATCGCCCCGTATCATGACTGCCAACAAATACCTGCCGGTTGTAGCTGCATTGGCGGCAGCACTGCTGACTGTACAGATTTCCGGGCTGCAAGCCGGGGAAACGGATCCCGATTCGAGCCTCCATGTGCAGTATCCTGACAGCCTGAAACTGTTCACCCCGTCGCACAATTTCCGGATTTTGGCGAGCGTACCTTCTTCAGCTCTCCCTTTAATTGTTCTTGACGGAAAAGTAAGGCCCTGTGAAGATACGAACCGTATCGATCCTTTGACGATTAAAAACATAACTGTCCTGACCGGTAAAATGGCCACCGATTTATATGGCGAAAAAGCGAAAGATGGCGTTATGATGATTACGACAAAAGATAGCGTAAAATCCGTTCGTCCTCAACAACCGGCCAAAACCGAAACGATCCCTGATTACCGTACGCGGCAAGGCGCCGTATACGTCCCTGACGGTAATGACCATACGACAGCTCCCGTTTCGGACGACCCCGGCGTTAATGTTCGTAGAATAAATCCCGTGATACACGGATGGAAAGACTTTGGCGAAAATAAGCCTTTATATATTGTTGATGGTAAGAAAACACGAAACGTCGGCAAGATCTCCCCTGAAAATATCCAATCAATAACCATCGTAAAAGATCAAACAGCCATCAGTTTGTATGGTCACCACTAAAAATAAAAATCCCGTTACACCGGAAGGGAAAGATTTTAAAGAAAATGCGCCTTTATATATTGTTGATGGTAAAGAAATGAGCAGCATCGGCAACTCTCCTGAAAACATCCAATCAATGACCATTTTAAAAGATCAGTCAGCCATCAGGCTGTATGGTAAAAAAGCCAGGAACGGAGTCGTCGTCATCACTACTAAAAATAAAAATCCCGTGATACACGGATGGAAAGATTTTGGCGAAAGCGCGCCTTTATATATTGTTAATGGTAAAGAAACGAGCAGTATCGGCAACATCTCTCCTGAAAACATCCAATCAATGACAATTCTAAAAGATCAGTCAGCCATCAGTATGTTTGGTGAAAAAGCCAGGGACGGAGTCGTCGTCATCATCACTACAAAAAAATAGAACTTTCGAGACCGGACATTTGGATGTTCATGAAAAAAACCGGGAACAGCGCTATAGATTATGAAGTTCTCCTGATGCAACAGCTGTCACGGCGTCACATGGAACACGTAGCACACTGCATTGGGGATAACGAAAAGGAATTCGAACGCCTGATGGCGATCGTACTGCATGGTCGCGAGCCTGTCGTACAGCGTGCAGCATGGGCTATGGATGCCTGCCTGAAGATTCACCCGAAGTTGTTATTGCCCTACGTGGAAACTCTTATTGCCGCCCTGCCCCGGTTTGGCAATAACGGAACCATACGGCAGGTGGTCAAGGCGCTGGCTGTACGTGACATTCCCGAAAAACTCGAAGGTCAGGCTGTCGATTTGTGTTTTCGCTGGCTGCAATCGTCGGCCACGCCGGTGGCTGTCAAAGTACACTGCATGCAGATATTGGCAAATATCACCGTACAGCACCCCGACCTTGCCGTAGAATTGCGGACTGTGATCAGCGGGCAGATGCCGCGTAATTCGGCGGGATTTGCATCGAGGGGAAGAAAGATACTGAAACAGCTACAAAACGAAATTCATGTCTGCAACACATGTTACAAACGTGAACCGAAATCATGTCTGTAACACATGTTACAAACGCGAACCGAAATCATGTCTGTAACACATGTTACAAACGCAAACCGGATCAAAAACACGTTTGTAACACGTGTTACAAACGCGAATTGAATCAAAAACACGTTTGCAACACGTGTTACAAACGCGAACCGAATCAAAAACACGTTTGCAACACGTGTTACAAACGCAAACCGAATCAAAAACACGTTTGCAACACGTGTTACAATTTTATCTTTGCTTCGTTTTATTAAAAACCATCATCAACCATTCAATCATCAAAAATCATCATGACTACACACCGGCAGATGATACATCATATAAAGGGCCTCGCGGTCGCGAACCGAAAAATGCAAACCAGGTAATGACGCTGTATGATATGATCGGGACAATATATGAGGGGGCGACCGCTCCGGTCCTGTCGGCAATTAATCCCATCACCGGCGTCAAGGCCGCACCTCCGATAACACTCATGATTAACGCGGAAGCGCCCATTTTGGTATTCGGACCAAGACCTTTCACCCCCGAGGCAAAAATTGTAGGATACATCAGGGACATAAAGAAACTGGAACAAATCAGCGCTCCAATGCCGAACCAACTCGAAATGTACGAAAAACCGGCCCAGGAAGAGGCTAAAATCCCAATCGACACCAATCCCACATTGATCAGCGCATAAATACCCATCAATCCGGCAGGTTTTACATATTTCATCAGATAAGTTGAAAAGAAGCGTCCACACATGAATGCCACCATATTGACAATCAAAAGGCCGCCGGCTGCTTTTTCCGTCAAAGCGCTATTTTCTTTGACATAAGTGATCAGGTAACTCCATGTTCCCAATTGCGCTCCCAGATAAAAAAACTGTGCAATGATCGCACTGTACCAGTGCGGATACCGGCGCAGCTCTTTGAAGCTGCCTTTGTGTTCGGAACTGCCGGACGGTTCGACTTTAGGAAATCGGGTCCGCCAGATGATCAATGCTACCAGCAGTACAATAACTCCTATAGCGATATAGGGAGGCCCGATACGCATCGTTTCCTCATTCAGGAACGCCTGATAGGTTCCGGCTGCTTTCATCGCAACAATCTTTTCATTTGTCGGCTCGTTGCCCGAGAAAATAAAAACGGTTCCTACTGTTACTCCTACAATAGAGCCGATAGGGTTAAACGATTGCGCAAAGTTAAGCCTTCGTTCCGATGTGGAGGCATCACCCAAACCTGTGATGAAACTGTTCGCTCCGAGTTCCAGAAAAGACAGTCCGCTGGCTATTACAAACAGCGCCCCGAGAAAGAAAGCATATTTTCCTGCCAGTGTAGCAGGCCAGAACAGGAAGCATCCGCAGGCGAACAATACCAAACCGGTCATCAACCCTTTTTTGTATCCGAAACGTTGCATATAAAGTCCTGCGGGTATCGCAAAAGCGAAATAACCCAGTTTGAAAGCAGATTGAACGAGTCCCGCCTTCAGACGGGATAACTCCATCGATTTCATAAATTGCTGGATCAGCACGTCATTCATTGTATTCGGTAAAGCCCAAAGAAAAAACAGCAAACTGACCAGTGCAAAAGTAAAAACATATCCGGGAGTGATCAGATGTAATTTCGATTTGTCGTTATTCATCGTATTATATGTTTATTGCGTTATTTTTTCATTCATATCCGGTTTTTCTCCGGTTTCCAACGGGAATTTAACCGGCATATTATCACGCGTCGACCGGTAAATGGCGGTAAACAGCTCTACTGTTTTCCGGCCTGTTTCGCCTGTAACCAGGGGCTCCTCCTTTTGATCCAGGGCCTGCAGGAAATTCCCGATCTGCTGTTCCATGTAATACACGGCAGGGTCAATACACTGAAACAGTTTACTGTCTTCCTGCTTCCACTGATCCAATAAATGTTCTTCGCCGGGCACCGTCCAGAGGTCATTAACCGGAGGCTCGAGGATTAAAGACATTCCGGCCACGAACATAGCCCCTCCGTCTGTTTGCACACCTACGGAAGCGCCGTTGCTTCCATGTATCTGAACTTTGCCGAATATACCGGGTTTCTCCGAATTGCTGACGATCACATTCCCAATACCTCCGTTTTTAAATTTTATGATTGCCAGGGCCGTATCATCCACTTCAATATACGGATGATTCAGGTTTCTCCATACGCCGTAAACTTCATCCACATCGCCCATATACCACAGCAGGATGTCGAGCTGATGCGGCGCCTGATTGACAAGTACGCCGCCGCCTTCCATTTCCCATGTGCCGCGCCAGGGATCGGAGTCATAATAGGCGCGGTCTCTCCAGCCCAGCATGTTCACCGTGCCAAAAACAGGCGTTCCGATCTTTCCGCCGTCTATCGCTTTGCGTATTCTTTGCACGGGAGCGTACCATCTTCTTTGGCTTACCACACCCAGGCGAACCCCGGCGCGACGACATGTTTCGATCATCATGTCACAGTCTTCAAGCGCAGATGCCAGCGGTTTTTCAACCAGCACGTGCGCTCCGGCCTGCGCTGCTTCTACAGCGGCCTCCCGATGAAAGGGATGCGGATTGCACACGATTGCCAAATCAATATGATTTTCCCGGATCATGGTTTCGATAGAATCATAAGCTTTGGCGCGATAGGTTTCTGCAAATGTCTGCGCCGAAGAAAAGGTACGGCTCCATACCGCCGACAGTACGGCGTTCGGAAGGTTATGAACGGCTTTGGCATGCAGATGCGCCACTTTTCCACATCCGATAATGGCTATTTTATATTTTTGCATCAATTTAAGGTATTAAAATAACTTTGTTGTAATTCCCTTCCTTGCCGTACAGCTTACGAAACCATTCGGCTCCCTCGCTTAACGGGGCGACGGCGGAAATCATTCCGCTCACGTCAAGAGAACCGTTGGCAATCATATCAAGTACGATTTCATATTCGCCATTGATGGCGCAACTGCCCTGTACTTTTATTTCGGAAGTAACTGCCTTTTGAAGCGGAAATTCGATCACCGGAGTAATATTGCCGACCAGTACTGCGGTTGCTCCTTTACGAAGCACATCCATCATACGGTTGATAGCAGGGGAAATCCCGATGGCCTCAAATCCGAAATCAGCGCCGCGGCTCCCGGTGCGCTCCCTTATTTTCTGAGGAAGCGACGGGTCTCCAAAGTGAATGGTCATATCCGCTCCATAAGTTTCAGCCATGCCGAGTTTTTCAGGATCAATATCGATCGCGGCGACAAACGTAGAACCGGCGCTTTTCAGCATGTGAACAATAAACGTTCCGATCATGCCGGAACCAAACACAACGGCGCTTTCGCCAATCCGGATTCCCGAAATACGGACTGCATGCGCCGCCACAGCTGCGGGCTCCGTCATGGCAGCCTGCTCAAAACTTACGTTATCGGGAATTCTGTAAAGTATGTGCTGCGGCACGGCCAGATATTCGGCAAAAGCTCCGTGCCGTCTGTATTCTTCGGGTGAAACGCCGATGACTTCGCGGCCTTCGCTCAGGTTGTAACGGCCCTTTAATGTATACCAGTCATCGAGAGGATACACGGTCGAGTCAAAAGTTACCCTGTCTCCCTTTTTCCACCGGATCACTTCGGAACCTGTTTCCATGATGATTCCCGATGCTTCGTGCCCCATAATAACCGGCGGCAGCCGCCGACCGGTACTGCCGTCAAAGCCGTGGACGTCACTTCCGCAGATGCCGCATGCTTTCACTTTGATAAGGACTTCGTCCGCCTTGATTTCCGGCTCTGCCACATCTTTATAAACGAGTTTGCGGTACTCTTCCAATACAAGCGCTTTCATCGGATGGTTATTTAATGACTCCCTTACGGAGGATGATATTCGCAAATGTTTCCGACTCGCCTGTTGCCACAATGCAGTAGGCTGATTTGGCCTGCTGGTAAAACTCTATTTTGGATATCACAGAGAAGGGCTTATCACCCTCCGGATATGCGTTTAATATTTCTCGATACCGATTCCATACGGAAGGTTGGGGATTTCCGTTACATCCCATTAAAACAGCCGCGTGACCGACCGCATAATCAAGCGGGAAAAGCGGTAAAATCGCACCCAGCAAATCGGGGATACGATGTCCGTCGGAACGCACCAGGTGCTGCGCATGTGATGCGGACGGAAAGTTGCTGTCTCCCAGAACAATTTCATCCCCGTGGCCCATCTCCATGAGCGCTTTCAGCAGTTCGGGCGATATGAATCGATGAATTCCCTTTAGCATAACTGTTTTGTATAATAATGAATGATCGAACCTGATTGTACAATTATTTTAAAATATCCTGCTTTTGGAACTGTGCTCGTAATAATCGGGATTATTCCCCAGTTTATGAAGAACGGGCCGACTGATTTTGTCAATCAGTAATTCTATTTTCCTGGGAACGGTCAACAGGCATGCCTCTATATTTACTTTTAGCTGATTTACATTTCGAACGCCCACAATTGCGGATGTTATAAAAGGTTTTTGAAGGATCCAGGCGATGGCGAGCTGAGACATCGAAACCCCCATTTGACCGGATATTTGACGCAACTCATCGATGGCTTCAAATACTTCTTTTTCGGCGCCGTCTTCGCCGTGACGGGACGTTTCCCTGCCCCTGAAATCGGCGAAATGCCTCGAATGAGCCTGATGTTTGGGGACGTCTCCGGGGTGCGCGTATTTGCCGGTCAGCAAGCCCTGCTGCAATCCCATGGAACCGATAATGCTGATGTTATGTTCCATGCAGTAAGGAGCAATCTCTGCTTCAATTCCCCGGGAAATAATATTGTAGGTGATTTCGTTCACGTCAGGATGAATCCCCGTTTCCCTCACCTCTGTCATTTGCGTACACCCGAAATTGCTCACGCCGATGGAACGCAGCAAGCCTTCCTTCTTCAGTTCGTTCATCCGATCATAGGCTTCTCCGATGGTGGGCGGCGCGTCTATGATTGAGCTGTCGGCTGTAAAATGTTGCAGCGAAAGCTGATTGATCGGCCAGTGCAGCATGTAGACATCCAAATAGTCTGTTCCGAGGCGCCGGAGGCTTTTGACACAATGTTCCCGCACATTTTTCCCGTTGGAAGGATTTATTTTTGATATAATGACGGCTTCATGGCGGCGGCCGTTTAACGCCTTTCCAAGGGCGCATTCGCTTTCTCCTTCATTATACGCTTCTGCGGTATCAAAGGTATTGACGCCCATATCCAGCGCCAAACGGACTGTTTCATCGACGTCTTTTTGCAGTTGTTTTCCCCAGTATTCGCCATTCCCGAACGACCAGCAGCCGACGGTTATTTTTGATACCGAGATATCCGATTCTCCTAATTTGACTGTTTTCATTTAGATTTAAAAGGTAAAGGTAAAAGGTTTAAGGTTTTATCAATAGAATAAATATGAAACATCGTACCGGCTGTATTTTGAGCGGTTCATCCTGTCATACTTGCGGAATGGCGGACATCATTCCGCGTTCCACGATCATTTCCGGATCAAAGATATGCTTTCCCGGCGGCGTTGCCTGTACGTTGTTGATTTTATCCATCAGCAAACGCACCGCTTCAATCCCCAATTTATCCACAGGCTGCGCCAAAGAACAAACCGGCGCTTTCAAGAGGTCGTAAAATGTATTGTTATTAAAACAAAATACGGCGACTTTTTCCGGAATCCTGTAGTTGAGCTTTTGCAATGCATTCAAGCCCGAACGGGCCGCAAGGTTTGTTTGAAAGAAAATAGCATCCACTCCTTTGTTCTCTACCAGATCTCTGATGATCTCCAGTACTTCGTCGTCGTTAATATCGGAGAACGGGATTTTGGGCGTCAGGGATTGATCATAGGGTATTCCGTATTTCGCCAGTGCGGCCCGATATCCATCCATCCGTTCTTCGAGATGCAACAGCGAGGTATAATAGTGAAGCGTTGCGATCCGTTTCCGTCCTTTAGAGAGAAAATACTCCACCGGGTCGTATCCCGACTTGAAATTATTTAACAGTACGCTGTCGGCCTCAACGTTGTCAAAGTAGCGGTCTAACAGGACAAACGGAACCTCTTGCCTGATCAGCAGGTTCAAGCGGTCTGCAACGCCTCCGGTGGGAACAATCACCAGTCCGTCCACCTTTAAATTAACAAACGCATCGATCGTGTCCAGACAGGTACGGTCGTCCTCATTGGCTCCTCCGAACACTACCCGGTAGCCGAATTTCAAGGCTTCTTTTTCCAAATGTCCGGCAATATTGACGAAAAATGCGTTCGATACGTCCGAAACCACAAATCCTATGATATGCGTATATCCGTCCCTCAGGCTTTTAGCCAGCAAATTCGGATTATAATTCAGGATTTTAACTGCGGCCAATACCTTATTCACCGTTTTCCGACTGATCCGGAATTTCTCCGCCTTACCGTTTAATACCACCGAAATCGTTGAAGTCGACAGTCCGCTATATTCTGCTACATCTTTAATAGTTACAGCCATCTTCGTTTATATTCTGTAAAATTCTACCATATTGAAATCCCAGGTAACGCAAATGATCATTCACGTTCTTTCCAATCCGTACCTGTTCCGCCATATTTCTTTCTGTTACGGAAGCGAAGCAATACGCGCCGTTACTGTGGGCATCCTCAAAAGCGGGTTACAGTAGAATCGTATGAAACGATTGCGGCGGCAGGGGTATCGCTATCGAACGGTTGCCCAGGCGAACGACCGGTTTTATTTCCGTATCGTTTGCGTTATGAATGAGGAGCACATAACTGCCGTCCATATTCCGAAAAGCCATCATGCCGGTAAACTCTCCCGTCACCGGCAAAAATCTGGCGCCCGGCAGTATATAATGGCTGGCATGCTTCATCAGGTAATATTCGTATGTATACTTAAAGGTTCGCTGTTCCCTGTTTACGGTCACCAGCGAATTTTGCCTCCAGCCCCAGCGGCTCAGCCCGCCCTCTTCCAGCGAAATATTCCAGTAATCATATACGCTGGTTCCGTTATTGAGGTAATGTTGCAGCAAACTCCACGAGTACACGCAACCGGCCCAGTCGTTGCTTCCGTTGCCACATTCCTGTTCCGTCTGATAAATTTTCATGTCCGGATATCGGCTGTGCAGATCGCCGATCGACCTTTTTCCCGCCCACTGGAAGCCGATGCCCGAGATATATTTTTTACTTTCCGCATCCGTCAGCGCGGTGTCGACCATCGCCGGTGTCGGACGCTCCATGGTTCCGAACATCAGGTCGACGCCTATTTTTTGCATTTCGGGGCCCAGGTATTTTCCCACAAATGTTGTCAGCGCCGACGACTGCCACGTACAGCTGGGAAAGGGCTGACAGGAATTAAATTCGTTTTGCGGCATGACCATGAAAATATCAATATTTTCGGCCCGGTATTCTTCTATGAATTTTCTGAAATACAGGGCGTATCCTTTGAAATACCGGTCATCCTGAATAAACATATTCATACCTTCGCGCCGCACCTGTTCCGGTTTGATGCCGTTTTCCCCAATGTTATCGAAGAAATCGGTATTTAACGGCTGGCATGCATAATGTTTGTTCTCTTTCATCCAGATGGGAGGGCTCCAGGGAGACGCCCATATCTTAAGATCCGGCTGATGTTCCTGCGCCGCTTTGATAAAAGGAATCAGAGTTTCCCGGTCGTTGGCAATGCTAAAATTCTTCATTTCAAAATCGCCATCGGTCTCATTATAAGAATACCAGTCCCTTGAGAAGTCATTTGCTCCCACCGGCATCCGGCAAACCGTAAAATTAGCCCCTTCACCGGGCGCGAACATTTCGCGCAGTATCGATTCGCGGTCGCTGTCGTCCAAAAGGGAGAGAGAGGTCCATCCCAACTCGTTAAAACAGGCCCCAAAGCCTTCGATGGTCTGCCCCGGATGCGCAAGGTCAATGACTGCATCGGGTTTTTCGGCGGTTACAAATTCAATGTTCCTGACGTCCTGCGACTGCCATACGGCATCAGGCGCTGTTGCAACCCATTCGGTCACGCTGCCGTTATTACAGGAGGCGATGCCGGCGAGGGCGCAGATACTTACGATTATTTTTTTCATGTGTCGATTGATGATGAATGATGTATTAGAAATTTTATTTTTTATTTTACAGAATTGAAATCCCAGGTTCCCGCATGGAGGATTTTTTCTTCTTCGTTTTCCAGTTTTATTTTGGCGACCATTCCAAAAGGTATGGAAAACGAATAGCTGATGCTGTTGTTTTCATCTCTTTTCCAGGCGCTTTTTACCTGTCCGTACGGCGTATCCGTCGCTGCTTTGCACCAGGATAATCTGCCGACGGGTTTGGGAGCGATCAGAATCGTATCGCTTCCGGGCGCCGCTTCCCGAATCCCGGCCAGTCCTTTGAAAAAGAAGGCGGATATGCCCGTATAGGAGGTATGGATGAGGGTTGAATTAGGCTGGTCTATTTCCCACATCTCAGGCAGGGTCGTACAGCCTTCTTTCACGAAATAACCGTATCCGGGATAAGCGTCCCTGCTCAGGATTCCATCCAGAATCTCCATATATTCCGGGTCTTCCAGCGCTGTTTTATAGAACGGATAACGGCCGAAGCTGCCCACGTTGATGTATTGCTGCTCCTGCAGCAGCTTTTTCAAGCGGTGATGGGCGTTTTCTTTCAGATGTTCCGGAACGAGGCCGCTATAAAGCGCAAAAGAGGTGCGCACCTGATCGCCGTTCAGATACCGGTCATTTTCCGGATGATAGTATTTCCGGTGCAAAGCCTCGCGAAGCGCATGAAGCTTTCCGGTGTTTTTGAGAATACCGGCAGGGTCGCCGCCCAATTCTTTCGCTGTTCGAATCATCAGGTCGAGCGTCATGGCATAAGCGCAATTATTGAAAAACAAGGCCTCTTCTGTTTCCGCATATTCGAATACAGGCCCGGGGCTTACCCAGTCGCCCAGAAAGTAGCCATGCCGGGCGTATCGCGTCAACATCGCATCTTCCATATGCCTGTCCAAATAATCGAGCCAGCGTTGTCCTACGGGAAAGGCCAGGGCAAGAATACGCCGGTCGCCATAGATGCGGTACAACTCCCAGGCAGTGTTCAATATGGCCGTTCCGTTAAGGACGCATCCGTACATGATGCTGATCTGCGGAGCTACATGATTGATGAAACCGCTTTCGTACTGTACGTCGCCCCAGTCGCGCACATTCTTGATGTAATAAGCCGGGGAATTAAAACAGGGCAATCCCAGTCCCCACATCGTCTGGTAAGCGCCTTCGGGGCCGTAACCCAACCGTTCCCTGTTGGGACAATCGACAACAACGCCTTCGGTATGGCACATCTGGTACGTGTATGCATCCAGCGCATGGATTTGATTGTACAGACTGTCGGAACATTCAAAGGTTGATGTTACCTCCGGTGCGGAAGACACCGCCATTCCTTTTATATTTTGCAATTCGGGCGCTTTTTTCAAACCTCTGAAATGAATGTAGCGTCCGGCAAAAAAATTGAACCGGTTCTGAAATTTCTCGCCGTTTTCACCACGTGCGATGTAGATATGTTTCTGTTTCTGCTCTTCAATGACATGGTTGCCCGTACCGCAGGAAGCTTCTACAAGCCCGGGGTTGGAAGCGCGCATCGAAACCATGATTTCTACGGTGTCGCCGCTGCCGAGTCCGTCGAAGGCGGCGTCGAGGAAACCTGTAAACTGTTTGCCCATATCTATTCTATAGATGGTTCTTTTCCCGGGATTCTGCACGGTAGAGTCGATGATCTCCGAAAGGTTTTGAGCGGAAAGCGTTTCGATAATCCGGGACGGTTCGGTCATTTGAGCGGAAAGGATCGGTTTTATCTTCAAATCCTTTACTTCCGCATGTTGCCACCGGCTATCGTCAAATTCGGGCATCATCCACCGGTCGGTATATTTTCTTCCGTCGACAAGCTCGCCGCCCATGTCCATAAAATCGAAAGACCCTATGTTCTTGCTGTAACTCTCGCTGCATAACCATGCCGTATCGGACGCAAGCAGAACGTTATTCCGGTCGTCGGCAATTTGCATCCGGATTGCCTGCTTTGTCCCGTGATAGGCAAAATACTGATTCCTGCTCCATCCCGGCCCGTAACCGAGAGCGACGGTATTTTGTCCTCTTTTTAACAAGCGGCTTATATCGTAGGTCACATACAGAACCCTTTTATCGATTCGCGACACGGCGGGAGCCAGGACTCTGCCGTCGACTTTTTCGCCGTTCACATACAGTTCATGATACCCGACGGATGCGACATAAGCGTATAACTGGCCGGATTTCACCTTTTCGTCCGGCAGAATGAACGCCTTCCGATACCAGATATGGTTTTCCCTCGGCGCTGCGGGATGACCGATCCATTCCCCTTTCCAGTCGGACGGGAGCAAGCCGGTGGAAAAACGGGCAGGCTCACTCCAAACACAGGAGCGAATATCCTGATGATACACCCCCACTTTCCAGTAACGGGTTGTCCCCGATTGGAGCATATCCTCCGGAACAAAACAGAATTGTTGATCGGTTTCTACGATTCCGCTGTCCCAGATCGGGTCTTTACTTTTCTTCAAGTTTTCCGGCCTGTCCGAAATAATGACCCGGTATGCCATTTGTTTTTTCGCATCGCTTTTTCCGGTCAGTTTCCAGCTTATTCTCGGAGAAAAACCGCTAAAATCCGCCGGTTCGTCGAAACGGTAAGGATCGTTGACGCCCAAAGGTTCGCTCAGATATTCACATCTTAAATCGTATACCGACAGTGTGTCTGAACAGCAAGTGCATACAACCGTTACGAAAGCGAAAAACAGATACCTCATATCCATCTAATCAAGAATAGCTACGGCGCGGACGGGTGATCCGTCGCGGCCTTCCAGTTTCAGCGGAAGCGCATAAAAGGTAAATTCTTCCTTTTCCGGAAGCGCTCCCATATTGGTTAAGCCTTCAACAATCAACACACCTGCACCCAGCATTTTTGTGTGAACGTATTTCCAGTCTTCCCCGTTAGGCGTAGGCATGTCCATCCCGACCAAGCCTGTTTTTTTCATGGCAAACCAATCGGCAAGCGACTTGGAGATGTATGGGAACCCTGAAAAATAAGCGTTTTCGGGAAAATATTTCTCCCAGCCGGTCTGTAACAAGACGCAACAACCCCGGTCGATTTGATCCGCATAAGGTTCCAAATCGGAAGGATCAATCGCGGCGCCCGGCTTCTTTCCCGTCAAATTGACCTTCACGGCTTTTACAATACAACGTTCAAGAGCAATTTCGTCAACACATTCACCCTTATTGAAAAAATGTCTGGGAGCATCTATGTGCGTTCCCTGATGTGTAGACATGATCACCCGGGAAAGGTTGTAGCCCAAAGTATCGAGCGTACAGTGCCACGAAACGGACAGTTTAGGATCCATGGCCATAGTGGGCGCACCGTTAAACATCGGCGCTGTTAAATCAACAATCTTTTTCATACCCCACATTCATTAAATGCTACCGGCAAAATTAGCCGTTTTTCCCAGTCCTTCCGGTCCCATTGCCAGGTAGCCGGAATCGGCATACAGATCGTGTCCGGTGATGACGGTTGCATCATCACTGAGTAAAAAGGCGATGGTTGCTGCAATCTGGTCGGGTTCCTGCAACTTCTGTAATAAATGATATTCGTTCCATGCCTGAGGCGCGCTGTCTCGCGTCCCTTCGGAAGTAGCTTTCGCTACTTCATCCGTCCAGACCCAGGCCGGACTGACACAATTAACACGGATATAAGGGGCCAGATCCATTGCGGCACAACGGATTAACTGTTTTACAGCGCCTTTGGCCGCGTTGTATGTCCAGCGAAAAGGTTGAGCAACATGCCCCGATATACTCGACACACAGACAATCGCCCCCTTTTTTTCCTTTCGCTGTTTGGCAAATTCGGCGATCATTTGCGCATAAGCCGCAGGACCTGCCATGAAAACATGAATCCAGTCCTCGTAGCTTGCATCCAAAGCCTTTGCGGTGAAAGGGAAAGCATTATTGACCAGAAAGTCTAATTCTCCGAAGAGTTCCCTGGCAGTTGAGACAAGCATCGCCGGCGTTTCCTTGTCTTCCATATCACAGGAAACGAAATGGACTTTATTCCCATATTTCTCCCTAAAACCGGCAAGCGTCGTCAAGCCGCTTTCTTGATTGCGTCCGCAGAACAAGACACTGATGCCTTCTTCGAGTAACCGTTCCACCGTGGCTTTTCCGATACCTCTCGAACCTCCGGTAACAATAGCGGATTTTCCATTTAAACCTTTCATAAGATCACGTTTTATCAGTTACATAAAAAATATTATCAAACATTATTATTGATTCAAAACCTCCGGATTCAGGATATTTCCCGGTCTCCTGCCTGCCAGAACTTCGGATGCGTTTTCTACCGGGCGGGTTTTTAATTCATAAATCGATTCTTCCGAATAATAGCCTGCATGGGGCGTCAGGATCACATTGTCCAGCGTTGTCAAAGGATGCTCCCTGGGTAAGGGTTCCGTCTCAAAGACATCAAGACCGGCTCCTCGCAAGTGTTTACTCCTGATCGCATGTATCAGCGCTTCCGTATCTACTATGCCGCCGCGGGCAGTGTTGATCAAGACAGCCCCCGGTTTCATCTTCAACAAAGCTGTCGCGTCAATCAGGTGTTTTGTCGCCGGCAGAAGCGGTACATGAAGGGATATGACATCGCTCTGCGCAAGCGTTTCATCAAAAGTGAGGACAGGTATACCGTCATCGGTAACGGTTCCCGGCCGGAAAGCTATATCCGTCCCGATAACCCGATAACCCACGCCGCGCGCTTTCAGCGCAGTTGCCCGTGCAATACGCCCCATGCCGATAATCCCAAAGACCCTGTCCGAAATCCTTTGCAAAGGTTTAGCAGCCGCAAGGCTGTAATCTCCGGCACGAATCCGCCTGTCCAGCAACAGTATGCTTCTGTCTAAAGCCAGTGTAAGAGCGATGGCATGGTCGGAAACTTCCCGGTAGGAATAATCGGGGACATTACATACCGCAATCCCCTTTGCCGTACATGAACCAATATCAATGCTGTCTACTCCGACGCCGTACTCGCTGATTACCTTCAGCAGCGGACAGGCATCCAGTACATTTCCGGTAACGGGCGCATACTGAACAATCAGCGCATCGGCGTCTTTTGCAACAGAGATGACGTCCGCTTCCGTTTTGCATTGTTTGGGATGAACAATGTCAAAACCATATCTTCCGGCGATCTTCCGCTCCAGGTCAATATCGCCCAAATTACTGTCTGTGATTACTATTTTCATTCAAATTCCCGCATAAATTCGGTTAATTCTTTTCTTTTCTCCGCAGGATAAGACAAAAACGGAAATGTCATCACGTCTTTTGCAAATATCCCTTTATCGACCAGTACGGCTTTTGTCGTTGCCAGAAACGGGGAATGAAACCATAAAATATCCATCAACCGATTGACCTTTTGCTGAATTTCCCCGATTCTATCAAATTCTTTCTTCCTGACCGCCTCTGTCCAATCGGAGAACAGTTTCGGAGCAATATTCGGAAGGATTCCTACACAACCGTTTCCTCCGGACAAAATGGTATATGCGAAGTTATTATCATAAGCGCAGAACACCTGAAAATCGGGAAGCTCGGATTTTACGGTTCTGATTATATCGACAGTGTGCGCCATATCGGGAACGGTATCTTTAATCCCGATGATATTTTTGTGCTTTTTTGCAAGTTCAAGAACCGTTTGAGGTTTGATGGAATAGCTTGTCCTGTCCGGAAAATTGTAGAGGTAGATGTTTCCTTTGACTTCATCCGCAACTTTTGAATAATAGGCGAAGATGCTCTCATCAGACAGTCCGTAATAAAACGGACTGACGATCATGACGGCGTCCGCCCCATTCTCGAATGAAAAATCGGACAGTTCGACCGTTTCCTCCCTGCTCATCGTCCCGGTTCCGACAATATATTCTACTTTACCTTTGATGACGGGAGTGGCTGCTTTTATTAGCTTTTTCTTTTCGGCCAGCGAAATGTGCGGAAATTCGCCCGATGTTCCGAACACGGCAAGGCCGTCCATGCCGTTTTTAATTAAATCATCATACAAATTCAAGCATGAATCTATATCGATTTCTTTTTCGTTATGCAAAGCTGTTAATACAGGAGCAATATACTTGATCATATCAAATTGTTGGTTATATGAAATTAATGGATTATTTTTCTATACGGCTAACTACGCGAACGTCCCGGTAATCGATCCTTACAGGCCCTAACAAACCGGCCGGCTGAAGCGGCGAATCCTTACCGAAATAATACCAGGGAGTAAAAGCCTTCCGTTCTTTTGTCGGACGAGGCAGACCGCAGACGAACCATTCGGGCAACCCTTTCATTGCGCGTAATCCCTGATTTTTATCCGTCCATTCAAAATCTTCCGGATATTGTTCGTCGCCGACAAGCCGGTTGACCCAGGTATTGGTAACGGATATTTTCAATGTGTTTTGCCCTGCTTTCAGGAAAGAGGTAATATCGGCCCGAAAAGGAGGCAACCACAGGACGCCGGCTTTAGCGCCGTTAATTTCCAATTCGGCCATATCGTACACTTCTCCCAGATCGATCGTGATGCGTTTGCCGTTTTTCAGGTCGGCATCTTTTATCTTGATTTTCTTTTCATACACAGCCGTTCCGGAAAAATATTTTACATCCTCATCGTTCTGCCTGCTGAAATCGAGCAGTTTCGGAAATGTTCGCCGGAAAGACGGATGGCCTGTCTTTGGGATAAAAGTGACGGTCCAGTTACCCTCCGGGACGGAAGATGTTTCTTTGACTGTTTCTATTTCGGGTTGCTTACTGTAAGCAGTTTCCCCGCATGGGAAGATGACGAAAACAGACTCGTTTTTTTCCAACCGAAGCGTTACGGTTGTTCCGTCCTTTTTTTGTATCCAGTGATGGGTACTTCCGATCCTCCCTGTATATGCATCCCACAATTCGGGAATACGTTCCGTAACAGGGAATGTCAACTGCTTTTCCGCCGCTTCGCCCGTATTCCGCACGAAGAATATATCTGCATCCGGCGTACGGCGATGCAGGTATTCGCTATGGTTTGAAATGAAGCTGCCTTGCTGCAACAGCATCTGACAACGGGCCAGATAAGTAAAAAATGCTTTGCCCGGCTCAAACCATGTTTGATTGCGGCTAAAATGAGTGCCGTAATGCGCAAATCCCCATCCCGGACGAAAGGAATCATCCCAGGGGTTATGCGCCCATGAATGCAGGAAATAATGATTCACACCCTGCGAATATCCCATATCGGCCGGATATTTCAGCATCGCCGGCGTTTCGGTATAAGTACAGGTACGTTCCATACCTGTAAATGCTTCGGCTCCGACAATACGTTTCCCGTATTTTGCGGCTGCTTTTGCAAACAATTCCCCGCCGGATATTTCTCTGCTGTGCACCCAAAATTCGGTAACCGGAATATCGGCTATCCCGATCCCTTCAACCATATCGAAAGGCGCATCTACAATACTGCCGTAAGGTTCGAAGCAGAAGCGGAATCCGGCCCTGTGGATCATTTCTTTACCTGTCTGCCAGCAATTCAAAAATAATTGATGGATCACTTCAGCATAGTCTTTCAGAAAAACGTTGGATTCCGGAGAGAACCGATCCTTCATTTCCTGTATTCCGTGGCTTTGCCTATCCAGAATATCATCGCCCCGTTCATACGCAAGGATGATTTGCTTCACCGGATCGTACCCTTTCATCCGAATAAAATCCCGACGAAAATTTACCGACCAGTTTTGTCCCCATGCCTCATAACTGTCGATCCAAATATACCGGAAGGTAGTACCGATATATTTTTCAAATCTTTCTTTTAGCGGATTCAACACATTGTTCCAATGAACAACGGTCGCTTCCGTATTCATTTTGTCGGCTTCAAAGGAAATGTCGGCAACATCTTCGGGTGCAGGGTGCGAACGCTGCATGGTCGGGCAGTAACCGAAGCGGTAAATAGTCCATTCGCCTTCCGGAGCCTGCCAGTTTAACGCGCCGTCGACAAAATACGCCGAAATATCCAGAATATCGTCCGAAGATAGTTTTTCGCCTGCGCGGACAGCCATCACGGCTTCGTCTGTATAATAACCGGCCGCTTTACCTTCAATTTCCGGTTTGGGCAGATGAAGCGTCACCGTTTTTGCCCCGCCGGTTTTAACCGTCCGGAAAGCAACCCTTTGCATCCCCTGTTCCGGCGAAATCCACGGCCCTCCGGTAGTAGACCAGCCGGGTGAATTGTGGATACCGACCGTCATGTTCAATCTCTTTGCCTCGGCAAGCGCATGTCCGAGAACATCCCAGTATGCTTCGCTCCTGTACGTTTGGCGAGGCCACGGATTTTGTTCCGGATCGAGCCACGAAGGCGCATTGAAAACGACAACGCCGCCGATCCCGGATTCTTTCATCGCCTGAAGGTCTCTGGTCACTCCTTCCCTGGAATAATTAGAACCCAGCCAGTGCCACCAGACATGAGGCTTATATGCATCGGAAGGCGCTGCGAACTGCTGAGCAATACTTTGCAGCGTTTCCGGCTTTTGAGCCGGAAAGCCATCCCCGTCCACCAAATTCCGGGCTTGCGCGCAAACTACAGCGCCTGTTGCGATGCATAAAACCAATGAAAACAGATTCTTCATATCTTTATCGAACCTTTATCGAATATTTTCTTTAATGAGCTGAACCGGGCCTAACAGTCCGGCAGGATATAATGGGGAATCTTTCTTAAAATAATACCAGACATTAAATGTTTTACGTCCCTTCGACGGACGGGGAGCGTTCTTCAGGAACCAATCCGGAAAAGCTTTCATGGCGCGTCCCTCATCGCTTCTGTCCTGTCCCCATTCGAAATCGGCAGGATACTGTTCATCCCCGATTAAGCGGTTGGCCCAATTATTCGTTACAAGTACTGCAATTTTATTATTCCCGGCTTTCAGATAGGGTGCAATATCCGCATGATAAGGAGGCATCCATAAAACGCCTGCTTTCTTGCCGTTAATTTCCAGTTCGGCAATGTCATGCAGCGCTCCCAGATCCAGTATGATGCGTTTGTCCTGCCCCAAATCCCCGCTTGAGATGCGAATTGTTTTTTCATATCTCGCCGTGCCGGAAAAATATTTCAGCGCCTCATCGTCCTGTTTGCTCCAATCCACCAATGTTGAAAATTTACGCTGAAACGGTTTGTCGAGTTTTGGCGTGAAATAAACATCCCACGATCCGTTGACGGGTATGGGCGTCTCGCTCAGCGCCGATATTTCCGGCAACAGTTCATATTTTTCTTTCGCGTACGGGAAAACAACGAACATTGATTCGTCTTCTCCCAGATTCAGGTCTACATAAATTGAATCTCCCTGTTGCCGCCATTGCGATGTTTTACGGATGGTTCCGCGATAGGCGTCCCAAAGTTCCGGTTCCCGGTCTTTTACAGGAAAAGAATACGTTTTTTGCACTTGATCGCGCATGTTGATCACAAAAAATATCTCCGCTTCGGGTGTTCTGCGATGCGTGGAATAGTCGTCCGTAGGGATATAATCGCCTTGCTGCAACAGCATCTGACAACGCGACAGGTAGGTAAAAAACGCTTTTCCCGGCTCATACCAGGTCTGATGGCGGCTGAAATGGGTTCCCCACCACCCCATGCCCATACCGGGCTGGTACCTGTCGTCAAACGGCTGATGTACCCAATGGTGAAGGAAATAAAGATTGTATCCGGCTGCATATCCGCCGTCAACAGTGTGTTTCATGAAAGCGGGGTCTTCGGTGTAACGGCTGTATACCGGTGAACCGGTCAATGCCTCTGCCGCAACGATACGTTTGTCGAATTCAACAGCGGCGCGCAATGTATGGTGGTTTTTATGCACCGCTTCTTCCGACGACCAGAATTCTCCTACGGGAATATCTGCAAGCGCCGCTCCTTCATAGTTACTGAATGGCCCTCCATACGGTTCCCAATAGAATTTCAGGTTATTGGCATGCAACTCTTCACAGGCGACTTTCCAACCGTTATCCATGAATAAGCGATTGACAACATCGTCGTAATCCCCAATAAAAATCCGGAAATCGGGAAGATTACTTTCAAATTTAGGGTTGTGCCATGCACTGAAGCGATATTCCATATCCTTATTATTTTTGTACTGGTACAGAGCGATCCACGGCATCGGGTCATATCCTTTCATACGGATGAATGCTTCCCGGAAACCGGGCGTCCAATTCTGATAGCCCGATTCATAACTGTCGACCCAAATGTAGGTAAACGTTTCCCCGAAATATTCGCCGATGTGTTTCTTCAAAGGCGCTATCAATTGTTGCCAGTGGTACAGGTTTTCTTCCCTGCTCATTTTGTCGACTTCCCACGATTTGCCGATTATATCGTCGGGCAAGGGATGGTTATGCGCCATCGTAGGCGCATAACCATAACGGTAAATCAGCCAGCGACCTTCCGGCGCCGTCCACTGGAGTCGTCCCGACACATCCATATATTCGGATATTTCAAGCACGTCTTTTACAGCGGCATCTTTCCCGTCAGGTACGGCAAATACGGTAATGTCCCAATATTTTGTCGCCTTCCAGGGCTTGTAATTTTCTATATATTTTGAATCGTAACCGGTAAATTCCGGTAATTCCGGACGCGGTAAAAGAATGTCCACGGCCGTTCCGCCTTCGACGGCCGTTTTACTGCTTACCAGCGCCTTCATGCCTCTTTCCTCGGTAATCCATGGCCCTCCGGTAGTTGCATAACCGGGCGTACCGTGAAGCCCGATTTTCAGTCCGAGCCGTTTTGCTTCTTTCATCGTATGCTTCATGGCTTCCCAATAGGCCTCGCTGCGAAAAGTCTGTTCCGGCCAGGGGTTGTTTTCCATCGGAAAATGCGATTCCTGAACCGATGATGCAATATTAAATATGGTAGCGCCGCCAATCCCGGCTTCTTTCATCGCTTCCAAATCTTTGGTAATACCTTCCTTACTGTAATTGCTCCCCAGCCAGTGCCACCAGACATGCGCGCCGTATTCCAGGCCCGGGGCGGGAAACTTTTGCGCCAACGAATATAAGGTTTCGGGCGTATTCCCCTGGGCAAACAATGTAGCTGGAACCAGTAGCCAAACGATCCACATGACCCTTACCGGGTTGCTGATGTATTTATTTTTCATTTACTAATGAGTTGTTAAAATAATATCCCTGTTCGATTAAACTGATATATCCCAGCAAAGCGCCCCAGTGATAAAATTTATCGCTATTGGCCACATCGTCGCCTTGTCCTGTTGTCGCATTATAATTTTCGAAAACATAGCCGTCCGATACCCATGATTTCAAAAGCAGGTTCTGCGACTTTTCCGATACCTGCCTGCGCACGTCATTGATAAAAGGCGTATCGTAGTTTCGAAGTCCCAGATAAACCAGGAAATTGAGCGGCGCCCATATCCGGCCTTTCCAATAGGTATTGTCGTCGAAAGAAGGATCATTACGCGGGGTAGCCGGTATGATCCAATCACCCCAATACTCTTCGGGATTCATCAGGTGTTGCAATAATTTCTCGGCCTGTTCATTGGTGGGCGCCTTTGCAAGTAAGGGATAAAAATTGGTTGGCGAGGTTCTTTTGTTAAATTCTTTAGTGTCGGTCCGTAAATTGTAATAATACCCGTCATTCCCGTCCCACAAACGGGTCATGTTTTCAGCATAGTCTTTGCTTCTTCGGCGCAGTTCCGCAGCGTCTTTTTTCTGCCCCAGCTCGTCGGCGATCCGGGCAAGCAGGTTACAATCCATAACATACAGGCTATTCAGTCCCACATCGTTCAGGCGTTGCTGGTTCCTTTCCGGATCAAAGGGGATGTCGTCATACATGTGCGAGTTGTCAAGTCCCGACTCCAATGCGCCGCCATAGGTTTCATTGACGCCGACCAGTTCCCAGTAGCGGTAGGTAACCGGTTCGTAAGGCGTACTGCCCCAGCACAGAAGCCCGTCGGTTTTCCTGTTTTTGTCCCACCATCGATTCCATTTCAGGAGATTGGGATACAATAATTCGAGGAACCATTTATCCTGATACTTTTGGTATATGGTCCAAATTGCTAACGTTCCGACAGGCGGTTGCGAGCGGTCACGCGATTTATAGTTATTTTCGGTGTAAAAATTAGGGATAAACCCCTCTTCGGTAATCCCTCTTGTAATTTCTACCGCATTGGCGTAGGCCAGTTCTTTACTGTCGACCGAGAGCATCATGGAGGCAAAATAAGTGTCCCAGCAGAAGAGGACGAATCCCCCCAGCGCCGGGTTATTCCCCCATCCGACATTCCAGATGCGTGAAACCGGCGTAATTACTTTATTGATGGTCGGGTCATAAATATTATCCCATGCCAGGACGCTTTGCATGGCGTTGTATTCTTCGTAATTTTTCCCGTATTTCTTTTTATTGGCTTCTACGAAATTGGCATAATGGTCATCGAGATAGCGGCGCGCCTGCTGCAGATCCGTTGTCTTCCCGCAATGAATGACCACGGGCTTGTCGGCGGATAAAATGATTTCGTTGTTTTTGGTTTCGATATACGCTCCTGCGATTTCTCCTTCCAACTGTTGATCGCCGGCAATGATTTTCACCGTGAATTGATGATCGTTCACCGTTACATAGTTGGCTCTTTGCCACAGGCTATTGACGGATACGATTATTTTTCCTCCTTTCCCGCTTCCTTCCAGAGGCGTAATCATGATGACGTTGGACATGCCGTCAGCTCCGCTTTCTACCCTCAATTTTAATCCGTTCCATGACGCCGTGATATCGGTATAATATCCATCATAGGAATGTGCTCCCGGCCGCATCTGTGCAGCGCCTTCCTGTCTGTCGCCGATAAAGAACCGATTCGCTCTTTTCCCGTCGGCCGAAACCAGATTGATATCGACAGAGAGTCCGTACGGAAGCAGTACATGCCGCAAAACGGAACGCGTATCCCAGGTATTCCATCCTTTTGCAATGGAACGCTGCATTTGATCGTATTCCAAAAGAGCCGAGACATTGTCTATTTCCGCATTTTTCCGACACGAACCAAGACAAATGATCGCTACAAAAACCAATAAATACCTTCTATATTTTCTCATAAAAAAATCAACCAATTCTTTCGCCATCAACTTTTAATTTTTTTAAAATTACGTTACATGGTTGAATCTCTTTTCGCTAAATCCTTTTAGCCACTTGTACAAAAAAACAACCGAGTGCAAATGTATGCAACATATATTATATCTCAAAAAAAAGAAGAGATTTTTTTTATTAATTTTGTTCCAAATAAGGCGTCATTCTCCATGCCGCTCACCACCGAAGACCTCGCCGCCAATGTTCTGCGGAACGGAACTAAGATTGATAACAGTGGTCAAGCCGGTACATAAATTGAAAGCAGCGTCGCCGATCGTTGTCACCGAACTGGGGATGGTAATGGAGGTCAAGCCGCTGCAATGCCAAAAAGCACGGCTGTCGATAGCTGTTACCGAATCGGGGATAACATAGCTACCTGTTTTTCCCGCCGGATAACAAATCAGCTTTGTTCTTTTTTTATTGAACAGGATGCCGTTTTCGGAGCTGTATTGCTTATTGGCGGCATCTATACGGATATCGGTCAAGCTGCTGCAATCGGAAAAAGCAGCGCCGATACTTGTTACCGAATGGGGGATGGACACGGAAGTCAAGCCGCTGCAACCCAGAAAAGTCATGTCGCCAATCGTTGTCACCGAATTGGAGATGGTCAAGGAAGTTAAGCCGCTGCAACCTAAAAAAGCCCCGTTACCGATCATCGTTACCGAATTGGGGATAACATACCTGCCTGTTTTTCCCGCCGGATAACAAACCAGCTTTGTTCTGTATTTATTGAACAGGACACCGTTTTCGGAACTGTATTGCTTATTGGCGGCATCTGTACGGATAGCAGTCAATCTTCGGCAATCGGAAAAAACATCGTTGCCGATAGCTGTTACCGAATAGGGGATGGTCAGGGAGGTCAAACCGCTGCAACCGGCAAAAGCCCCGTCGCCAATCGTGGTTACCGAATTGGGAATGGTCAGGGAGGTCAAGCCGCTGCAACACTCAAAAGCACCGTCGCCGATCGTAATTACCGAATTGGAGATGGTCAGGGAGGTCAAACTGCTGCATCTGTAAAAAGCCATGGTGCCGATAGCGGTCACCGAATCAGGGATGGTCAGGGAGGTCAAGCTGCTGCAATTCATAAAAGCATATTCGCCGATAGCGGTCACCGAGTTGGAGATGGTAATGGCAGTCAAACTGCTGCAATCCTCAAAAGCCCCGTTGCCGATCGTGGTTACCCCATGTATGACTACGGCTGTTATACCATTCCTGTACTGATGCCAGGGCGGTTCGGTATGATGGTTTTTCATAGCGCCGCTACCGTCGATTGTAAGGGTGTACTTGCCGGCAACGCCGGTAAGCGCCCATGTACAGTTGCCGATAATGCCGGAGTCTATGGCTTGCACAGTTGATTTGACGATGTATATTTTTTTCGTTACGCCGTCCTCTGCCGTAACGGTGTAGGGTACGCCCTGTTTCCGAAAGAAATCCTGCGCTGTGCCCGGGAACGGGTTCACCGTTGCTCCCGGCGACAGGGTGATTGCCGGCGTGAGGTGCGTTTTCTCCGTTTTCGACGGAAAGATATGTGTGATGTCCGTGCCGACGATGTCCCACTTCCTGCCGTTCACGCTGAACGATAGGATGTCGCACAGGGCGCATGGCACTCTTGTCGCTTTGACGATGTATGTTTTTGTCGTTACGCCGTCCTCTGCCGTAACGGTGTAGGGCATGCCCTGCTTCTGAAAGAAGTCCTGCGCTGCGCCCGGAAGCGGGTTCACCGTTGCTCCCGGCGACAGGGCGATTGCCGGCGTGAGGCGCGTTTTCTCCGTTTTTTCCGGAAAGGTATGGGTAATGTCCGTGCCGATGACGTCCCACTCTTCGCCGTTCACGCTGAACGACACAATGTCGCATAGGGCGTATGGCGTTCTTGTCGCTTTGACGATGTATGTTTTTGTCGTTACGCCGTCCTCTGCCGTAACGGTGCAGGATACGCCCTGCTTCCGAAAGAAATCCTGCGCTGCGCCCGGGAGCGGATTCACCGTT